>DASXMP010000109.1:0-15630 GCA_036495585.1 Streptosporangiaceae bacterium | reverse complement strand
CCTGGTTCAGGTCAGCCTGGAAGCTGGTGCTGCCTCGGGCGCGGCTGAAGCTGCGGGCCGCGGTGGCGCGCCGCCTGAAGGGGTGCTCGAGCTGGCCGCGCAGATCGCGGGCACCGACGGGCTGGAACTCGCCGGGGTGATGGCGGTGGCGCCGCTCGGGCAGCCGGCCAGACCCGCTTACGCGCGCCTGAAGGAGATCGCCGACACCGTGCGGTCCGCCTACCCGCAGG
Organism: Streptosporangiaceae bacterium; assembly: GCA_036495585.1. Classification (GTDB taxonomy): domain Bacteria; phylum Actinomycetota; class Actinomycetes; order Streptosporangiales; family Streptosporangiaceae; genus JAJYUU01. Next base: position 15,400 of record DASXMP010000109.1, on the reverse strand, counting down.
CGCAGGTGATCTCCGCCGGCATGAGCGGTGACCTGCGCGAGGCTATCGCGGAAGGCGCGACACACGTACGAATCGGTACGGCGTTGCTCGGTGGCCGGCGAGCCTTTCTCAGGTAATGTCCGACGCGTGGGACCCTGGCCAGTGAACCCTGCACCGAGCCGGGCCGCCTGGCGTGCACGACGGAGGACAGAAGATGGCCAGCGCTATGCGCAAGATGGCGGTCTATCTCGGCCTGGTAGAGGACGACCACCGCTTCGATGATCAGTACCAGGACGACTACGACGACTATGACGACTACGGCGCCGAGCTCGTCCAGGACGAATACGGGCAAGAGGCTGCGCTGTCTGACAGCCCGGCCGGAAGCCAGGTCGGCGACGGGAGGATCGCTGGTCAGGTGCAGACGACCGATTTGGCAAGGATCACGACCTTGCATCCGCGCACGTACAATGAAGCCCGTACGATCGGAGAGCATTTCCGTGAGGGCACTCCGGTGATCATGAACCTAACTGAGATGGTCGACAGTGACGCTAAGCGACTGGTTGATTTCTCTGCGGGATTGATCTTCGGATTGCGCGGGAGCATCGAGCGTGTGACGAACAAGGTGTTCTTGCTGTCCCCGGCTAACGTTGAGGTTGCAGCCGAGGACAAGGCCCGGATCGCGGAGCGGGGCTTCTTCAACCAGAGCTGACCGCAGCCACGCTGCGGGCCAGGGCAGGACTCTACCTGCTTAGACCTGATAGGCAGTGCGCGTGAACATTTTCAGGGATGTCGCTTTCTACTTGCTGTCTGTCTATCTCGTCTTGCTCATCGTCCGGCTGATCTTCAGCTGGATCCAGGTCTACGCGCGGGAGTGGCACCCCACAGGCATCCTTCTTGTGGTAGCTGAGGGTGTTTACTCCGCCACAGATCCGCCACTGAGATTTCTAAGGCGCTACATTCCCACGGTCCGTCTAGGTAGTGTGGCCCTTGACCTCAGCTTCATGCTGCTGTTCCTGGTGGTCTACGTGCTCTGGCAAGTCGCCGAAGTTAGGTAAGGTCATCGGGTAGCAGTCCATAGGGGACAAAGCTTCAGGGAGAAGAGATGCCACTGACGCCCGCGGATGTGCGGAACAAGCAGTTCAGCACGACCAGGCTCAGGCCGGGCTACGACGAGGAAGAGGTCGACGCTTTCCTCGACGAGGTAGAAGCAGCCCTGGATGAGCTCATCCAGGAAAACGAGGAGCTTCGGGCCAAGCTGGCTGAGGTGCTGCGCGGCAAGCCGCCAGTTTCGCTGACCCCGCAGGCCGAGGTCCCCGAGATGATGCAGCCCGAGCCGATCCGGCACGAGCCTGAACGTCGGCCTGAGCCGGTAATGATCTCACGGCCGGCCGCGGACAACATGGATACGGCCGCACGGGTGCTGGCGCTGGCGCAGCAGACCGCCGACCAGGCGATCGCTGACGCCCGCCGGGAGGCTGACGAGACGCTCGGCCGCGCTCGCCGCGAGGCTGACGACATCCTGGCCAAGGCCCGACGGCAGTCGGAGCAGCTCACCAGCGACGCGCGGGCAAGGGCCGAGAGCCTCGAGCGCGATGCGCAGGAGCGGCACCGCCAGGCCATGGGCTCGCTGGTCCAGTCCCGCGAGGAGCTCGAGCGCCGCGTGGACGATCTGCGTGCGTTCGAGCGCGAGTACCGCAGCCGACTCAAGGCGTACCTGGAGGGGCAGCTCCGTGACCTGGAGGCAGGTTCGGCGGACAGCGGCGTCTTCCCGGCCGTCGGCGACGGCAACTCGCAGCCAGCTGGTGTCAGCATGGGCCGCCTGGAGATGCGTAACGGCAGCCAGGGCACTGGTGGTTACCAGGCCATGCCCGAGGCAGTCGCGCACAACGGCGGGTTCCACCCGTCGGACGCGGCCCAGCACGACCGGCGGTAATCGGATCCGGCTGACTCGCTGACGAATGGCGGGGTCTTTCAGGTGATCCGGTTCGGCGCAATCGTGGCCGTCGTGGCGGTCGCGATCGGGCTGCTGGCAGCGGGCGCGGTGTCCGGCACGCTGACACTGGTCTACCTCGCGATCGGGCTGGCGGCGCTGGCGCTGCTGATGCTGATCGTGGGCGTGGCAATCTGGCGGGAGAACCTGTTCGGCCAGGCCGCTGCGCCTGCGGAGGCGCGGCGATGGCTGGCTGGAGGGTCGGGCCGGGAGCCGGAGGCAGGTGTCGCCACACGCGGTGAGGCTGTCAGCGGGCGTGGCCAGCCGAGTGGCGACCAGCGGTCAGCTGACCAGTTCCCGACCGCGAGCTACGGCAGCGGGGCTGCGCGGCCAGGTCCTGAGGACGCGCAGCTCAGCGGCTCGATGAAAGCCGGCGAGCCGGGCAGGCCCGCCGATGTGGACGGGGGCAGGCCAGCTGGTGCGGACGCGGGGCGGCCACCCGGCGACCGGGAAAAGTCGCCCAGCGGTAGCGCCAGCAAGCGCCAGGCCCGACGCGACGCTCCAACCGACTGGTCTGGGTCGGTCCCGCCACCGGCGGCAGCGGGAGGTCGCGGGCCGACGCACCAAGACGCGCCCCGAGCGCCCTCGGTCGTCGGCACGGCGCCACCTCCCAGCGCCTCTGCTGCCCGCTCAGCCGCCACTGGGACGATGCCCGGCAGCACCGGTCCCGGCAGCACCGGTCCCGGCAGCGCGGGTCAGGGTGGGACGGGTTCCCGCGACGCCGCTCGCGTTGCGGGCTCGGCTGGCACCGCGCCCGCGCGGACTGGCTCGGTGGAGCCGCAGCGGTCGGGGCGCGGGGGAGCGCAACAGCAGGCGGGTTTTACCTGGTCACCGGAGACGTTGTCGGCATCGGATGAGCGGGAGCAAGCCTCGGTGCCGCCGCCAGCCCGTGGTGGCGCCCCGACCACAGCGCCATCGTCTGTGTTTGATGTCACTGCCGCCCGCCAGTCGAGCGAGCAGGACCGCCCGGATGCCCAGCCGGGCGACAAGCGCGCACCTGATGATGCTGCTGCTGGCCGCCCGCCGGCGGCCGCCGGCAACGGCCCGGCCGCGGCAAGCGCTGCGGCCGCTGCCGGCAGAGTTGCGGCCGCTCCCGGCAGAGATGCACCGGCCACCCCTGGTCCGACGGCACAGACCGCTGCAGGCCGCCAACCTGCTGACCCGGACACGCGGGCTGCGAATCGCGCTCAGGCGCCGGCCCCGGCCCCTGCGGGCGCTCGGAGCGGCCAGTCGGCTGGGGGCGCACGGAGCGGTAGCTCTGCTGGCGGCCCGGCGAATGGCGGTGACCCGGCGGGCGCTGGCTCGGCTACCGGCAGCGCCGGCCCACCGGTCACTGCACGAGTGTCGGTAGTGCCTGGGATCGCCAGGTACCACACCGCCGAGTGCATTCTGATCAGGTTCCTTGGCGATGAGGATCTGCAGACCATGTCAAGGCAGGAAGCGGAAGCGGCAGGCAACGTACCGTGCCGGGCGTGCAAGCCCGACAAGCTCCCTACCGGCGCTTGAGTGCCGGGTCAGATTCGCTGGACCCAGAAAACGAGCCCGAGGTCTGGGCTCTCGTGGCGGCCGCCTCCGCTGGCTCCATTGGTGTCGCCCCCGATCCCCGGGTCTGGCGCCGGATCTAGCTCGGCGGCCAGGACTTCAGCGGAGATCAGACGCTTGTGCTCGGCGAGGGCAGCAGACAACTCGGGGTCGGCGGCCGACCAGCGCAGCGCAATGCGGTCGGTCACGTCGAGGCCATCGTTCTTGCGCGCTTCCTGTACTAGCCGGATGAACTCCCGGGCCAGGCCCTCGCGACGTAGTTCCGGCGTGATGGTTACCTCCAGGGCGATCGTCTCGGCTCCTTCGGTCGCGACCGCCCACCCGCGGACTGGGATCTGGGTCACGATCACATCGTCAGACCCGATCGCTATCTGCTCGCCCGCTACCTCGAGGCTGGCTTCGCCAGCCTGGTGAAGGCTCGCGGCCAGCGCGGCCGGGTCCGCCGCGGCGATGGCTGCCGCGACCGGCTGGGTGGCGTTGCCGAATCTGCGGCCGAGCGCCCGGAAGTTCGGCCGCACGAGGTAGCTGACCAGCTCCGCGCCGGAGGTGTCGAGCGTTTCGATCTCCCGGACATTCAGCTCTTCGGCGATCTGCGCCCTCAGTGCCTCAGACATGGCCACGAAGCCGGGCGCCGCAATCAGGGCGCGGGCCAGCGGCTGGCGCACCTTGACGACCGCGCTGGCGCGAGCCGATCGGCCGAGTTCGACGAGCCTGCGTACCTGGGCCATCTGAGCGGCCAGGCCAGTGTCGATGAGCGACTCGTCCGCGATCGGCCACGAGGCCAGGTGCACGGAGTCAGGCGCGTCCGGCGGGCTCAGCAGCGGCCATACGTAGTCCGTGATGAACGGCGTGAGCGGGGCCATCAGGCGGGTCAGCGTCTCCAGCACAGTTGCGAGCGTGGCGAACGCGGCCGCGCCGTCGGGGGTCCCTGGCCCGTCCCAGAACCGGCGCCGCGACCTGCGGACATACCAGTTGGACAGGTCATCGATAAAGGAGGCGAGCCGCCTGCCGGCCACCGCCGGGTCGAAGTCCTCGAACGCCGCCGTGACATCGCGGATGAGCAGGCTCAGCTCGCTGAGCAGCCAGCGGTCCAGCACAGGCCGGCTTGCCGGGGCCGGCGCCAGGCTGAGATCCATGCCGCGGCTCAGCCCTGGGCCGGGCGCCGTGTCCCGCGGCGCGCCCTGTGCCGCAACGCCCTGTGCCGCAACGCCCTGCGCCGCAACGCCCTGTGCCGCAAGGCCCTCTGCGGCAAGTCTGGAGGCCTCCTCGCCGGGTACCTCCCCGCGCTGTCCCTCGCCGCTGGCCGTGCTCGCATACAGGACCAGGAACGAGACCGTGTGCCAGTAGGTCAGCAGCACCTTGCGGACAATCTCCGCCAGCGCCGCCGGGCCGATGCGCCGCGCCGACCATGGCGACCCGCTGGCCGCGAAGAACCAGCGCACAGCGTCGGCACTATGCGTGTCCATCAGCTGTATCGGCTCCAGCACGTTGCCCAGGTGCTTGCTCATCCGGCGGCCGTGCTCGTCAGTGATCAGGCCGAGGGCGACCACGTTCTGGTAGGCGGACTGCCCGAAGACCAGGACGCCGATGGCCATCAGCGAGTAGAACCAGCCGCGCGTCTGGTCGATGGCCTCGCAGATGAACTGCGCCGGGTACGACTGCCGGAACTCGGCCTCGTTCCGCAGCGGGGCACCAAACTGCGCGAACGGCATCGAGCCCGAGTCGTACCAGACGTCGATCACCTCGGGCACGCGCTGGGCCGGACGCGCGCAGGAGGGGCAGGTGATCTGCACCTCGTCGACGTAGGGACGATGCGGGTCAATGCCGCGCAGGTCGGTGCCGGCGAGCTGCGACAGCTCGGCCAGCGAGCCGACGCAGGTAATGTGATCTTCAGCACACACCCAGATGGGCAGCGGCGTGCCCCAGTACCGGGTCCGCGACAACGCCCAGTCGACGTTGTTGCGCAGCCAGTCGCCGTAGCGACCGTGCTTGAGCGTCGGTGGCTGCCAGTTGGTCTGCTCGTTGGCCGCCAGCATTTCGCCGGCCACCTGGGTCGTCGCGATGAACCAGGACGGCAGCGCGTAATACAGCAGCGGCGTGCCGCACCGCCAGCAATGCGGATAGCTGTGCTCGTGCAGGTGCGAGGCGAAGAGCAGGCCCCGGTCGGCGAGATCGGTGATGAGGCGCTGGTCGGCTGCCTTGAAGAACATCCCGCCAACCATCGGGACCTGATCACCGAACCGGCCATCCGGTTGCACCGGGTTCACGATCGGCAGCCCGTGCTGCCGTCCGGCGGCCATGTCATCGGCACCAAATGCTGGCGCCAGGTGCACCAGCCCGGTGCCGTCCTGGGTCGTGACGAAACTGCCGGTGACGACTCTGGGCGGGCCTGGGATCTCGATCAGGTTGAAGGGCGGCTGGTAGGTAGTACCGGCCAGCTCGGCCCCAGTGAACTGCTCGATCACGTGCCAGCCCTCGCCGAGGACCCGGCCGAGCAGGGCATCGGCGACGACAGCTAGCTCGCCGCTGCCGGACTTGCGGGCCAAGGCGTAGGTCTCGTCCGGGTGTACGGCGACGGCCGTGTTCGAGACCAGCGTCCAGGGAGTGGTCGTCCAGACCAGCAGGTCGGCCGAGGCGAGCTGCCGAAGCACTGTGGCGCGCTCGGGTCCGGCTGCCGTTTCGAGCAGGGCTGGCGGCAGGGCCAGGATCGGGAGCCGCACGATCACCGACGGGTCGGCGACCGTGCGGTACACGTCATCCTGGCCAAGTTCGTGATCGGAGAGCGGGGTGCCGCACCGGGGGCAGTAGGGGCTGATGCGGAAATCCCGGACCAGCAGGCCGCGGTCATAAATCTGCTTCAGTGACCACCAGACGGACTCGATATAATCCGGGTCCATTGTCTTATAGGCAGCAGATATGTCCGTCCAGTAGCCCATTCGCTCGGAGAATTCGGTGAATGCGGCTACATGTCGAAGTACGGATTCGCGGCAGCGCGCATTGAAGGCCGCAATCCCATATGTCTCGATTTCCCTTTTCGAGCCCAGGCGGAGCTCCTGCTCGACTGCGACCTCGACCGGCAGGCCGTGGCAGTCCCAGCCAGCCCGGCGTGGCACGTGGAAGCCCTGCATTGTCTTGAACCGCGGGAACGCGTCCTTTAGCACCCGCGCTTCGATGTGGTGGGCCCCTGGCATGCCGTTCGCTGTAGGCGGACCCTCATAGAAGATCCATCGCGGACCGCCCGACGTCTGCTCCAGCGAGCGCTCGAAGACCCGGCCAGCGCGCCATCGACGCAGCACCTCGTGCTCGAGGGCGGGCAAATCTGGATTAGCGACAAGACCCCTGGCGGCACGGAATCCGCTGGTCAGAGCTTCGTCGCCGAGGCCTGGCAAACCCAGGTCCCCCGCCTTGGACCCGAATTCGCGCGGCATGCTGGCCACCCTAGCCGAGACGGTCTTCCCGGCCGAGCCAATAACCGCCAGGGCCACGCCGCCACCCGGAAACGGGAACACGCGCCACGATTGCACGGTTGACCGAGTGATGCCGGAGGGTAGGTTTGCGGATTGCGCCAGTCACCACTTATCCTCCGGTGACTGTTCGCATTCATGATCACGCCGAGGTGCCCTGAGGGAGGCGGAGAAATGACCGCAACTGCGCATTCTGGCGCTACCGCCCTTCCCGTGCGGCAGGGCGAGCGACGCTGGACGGAGTCCGAAATCGCGGAGGTCCGCGACCGGCTCGTCGCGGAAGCCGATTCCCTGCGCACGGACATCGAGCGGACCGAGTCCGACATCGCGACCCGCCTGGGCGACGCCGTGGGCGACGCTGGCGATGACCAGGCCGACGTCGGGGCCAAGACGTTCGAGCGTGAGCACGAGCTGGCGCTCACTCACAACGCCCGCGAGCTGCTGCTGCAAAGCGAGCGCGCGATCGCCAGAATCGCGGACGACACCTACGGCAGCTGCGAGTCCTGCGGCCAGCCGATCGGCAAGGCGCGGTTGCAGGCCTTCCCGCGCGCTACCCTGTGCGTGTCATGCAAGCAGCGCGAAGAACGTCGCTAACCGGGCCCGCAGTGGCCGACCAGCCGCAGCCAGATCAGCCCGAGTCAGATGAGCCGCAGCCAGAGCCGCAGGCCGAGGCACCGTCGGCTCGCCTTGAGCCGGGCCAGCCAGATTGCGCTGAGCTAGAGCCGGTCGAGGCAGGGCCGGTCGACGGCGAGCCGACCGACGCAGAGCCGGGACCAGCACTGGAGCCAACCGGCCTGGAGCTCGGCCGGCCACGCCGCCGGGTCGGCATCCTCGTCGGGATTGCGGCGTTTGTCCTGGCCGTGGACATCGCCACCAAGGCAGTGGTGGTCGCAACCTTGTCGGACCGGGCGCCGATCTCCTTGCTCGGCGGGTTCCTGCACCTGCGCATGGATCGCAATCCGGGCGCTGCCTTCAGCATCGGCACCTCGCTGACCGCGCTGTACTCACTCATCGCGATCGCTGTCATTGTTGTGATCTTGCGCACATCCAGGCGAATTCGCAGCGTGCCATGGGCGATCACACTTGGCCTCCTGCTCGGCGGGGCGGCCGGCAACCTGGGTGACCGGATCTTCCGCGCGCCTGGCCTGTTCCGCGGCTGGGTCGTGGACTGGATCCAGCTCCCACACTGGCCAGTCTTCAACCTGGCCGACTCAGCCATCGTCTGCGGCGGGATCCTGGCGGTGCTGCTGTCGGCTCGCGGCATCCGGCTGGACGGACAGCGCGAGAACCAGTGACCACACCGGGCGCCCGACGCTTGCCCGTGCCGGATGGGCTAGACGGAGAGCGGCTGGATTCGGCGCTCGCAAGGATGTTTGGCCTGTCCCGTGCGCAGGCTGCTGATCTGATCGGGAGCGGCGACGTCCTCCTTGGCGGTCGTCCGGCCGCCAAATCGGACCGGGTGCCAGCCGGGGAGTGGCTCGACGTAACGCTGCCTCCGCCGCCCGTGCCGCTGGCGGCGCGGCCGGAGCCCGTACCGGGGCTGACAGTGCTCTATGAGGACGACGACATCATCGTCGTCGACAAGCCTGTCGGGGTAGCGGCGCACCCGACGATCGGCTGGACCGGTCCCACCGTGCTGGGCGGGCTGCTCGCGGGCGGCCACACGGTGGCGACCAGCGGCGCGGCCGAACGGCAGGGCATCGTCCATCGGCTGGACGCGGGTACGACCGGTGTCATGGTGGTGGCCAAGAGCGAGCGAGCTTACAGCGCGCTCAAGCGCGCGTTCCGTGAGCGGACCGTGGACAAGCGCTACCACGCGCTGGTTCAGGGTCACCCCGACCCGCTGCGCGGCACCATCGACGCGCCCATCGGGCGCCATCCGTCCGGCGACGGACGATTCGCTGTCGTGTCCGACGGCCGTCCCTCGGTGACGCACTACGACACCCTCGAGGCGTTCCGGGCCGCGAGCCTGCTCGAGATCCGGCTGGAGACCGGCCGCACGCACCAGATCCGCGTGCACATGACCGCGGTCCGGCACCCGTGCGTCGCCGATCGTCTCTACGGGGCAGACCCGGTCCTGGCGGCGCGACTCGGGCTCCAGCGCCAGTGGCTGCACGCGGTCCGGCTCGGGTTCGCGCACCCGGCCGACGGCAGGCCGGTCGAGTTCGCGAGTGCCTACCCGGCCGATCTGCAACACGCTCTCGACGTGCTCATCGCGGAATCCTGAGATAGCCGTCGTCACGTCCTGGTGGTCGTGAGCCCACGGCGCCTAGAGCCGCCGCGACGTCGCCGTGACGACGTGATCTCCAGAACCGCAGATAAGTGCGTGGCGGTCGTCGCCTGAGGTTCGCCGGCCGGCGAGGATGGGATTCTCCCGAGATTTCAGCCCGCGCAGTCCGGTTTCGGCCGGGACTGTCAGAGGGCTATGCGACCATGCCTGAGGAGGCGGTGCTTCATGGCGGTGAGCCGGACCAGCCCGGGTGGGGACTCCTTCGTGCACCTGCACGTTCATACCGAGTACTCCATGCTGGACGGGGCTGCCCGACTCAAGGACCTGTTCGCCGAGTGCGAGCGGACCGCCATGCCCGCGATCGCCATGACCGACCACGGGAACGTCTACGGCGCCTATGACTTCTGGTCCAAGGGCCAGGCCGCCGGGATCAAGCCGATCATCGGCATCGAGGCTTACGTCGCGCCCGAGCACCGCGCGCACAAGCAGCCGGTGCGCTGGGGCACGCCCGCGCAGAAGGACGACGACGTCTCCGGAGCCGGCGCCTACACGCACATGACGCTGCTGGCGGAGAGCACCGAGGGCATGCACAACCTGTTCAAGCTCGCCTCCCTGGCCTCGCTGGAGGGCTACTTCCGCAAGCCGCGGATGGACCGCGAGCTGCTGGCGAAGTACGCCAAGGGCATCATCGCCACCACGGGCTGCGCTGGAGGCGAGGTACAGACCAGGCTGCGCCTCGGGCAGTACGACCAGGCGCAGGCTGCGGCCGCTGAGTTCCGCGACATCTTCGGCCCGGACAACTTCTTCGTTGAGCTGATGCACCACGACCTCGCGGTCGAGCAGCGCACCGGGGACGGGCTGCGGCGGATCGCGACCGCGCTCGGGCTGCCTTTCCTGACCACGAACGACTCCCACTACAGCCGGGAGTCGGACGCCGCCGCGCACGAGGCGCTGCTGTGCGTGCAGACCGGTACGAACCTGGCCGACCCGGGCCGCTTCCGCCTGGAGGGCGGGCCGGACTACTACGTCAAGAGCCCGCAGGCGATGCGCGCGCTGCGCACCGACGAGGACTGGCAACGCGGCTGTGACAACACGCTGCTTGTCGCCGAGCGGTGCGATGCGACCTTCACCAAGGGCAACCTGATGCCGGTCTTCCCGCTGCCAGACGGCGAGACCGAGGCAAGCTGGATGCGCAAGGAAGTCTGGCGCGGGATGGACTGGCGCTTCTCCGGCGGCTACGACGAGCAGCGCCGCCAGCAAGCCGAGTACGAGATGGGCGTCATCGAGACGATGGGGTTCTGCTCGTACTTCCTAGTCGTGGCCGACTTCATCATGTGGGCCAAGCGCAACGGTATCCGGGTTGGCCCGGGCCGCGGGTCCGGGGCCGGGTCGATCGTGGCCTACTCGATGGGCATCACCGACCTCGACCCGATCGTGCACGGCCTGGTCTTCGAGCGATTCCTCAACCCCGAGCGCATCTCGATGCCGGACATCGACATCGACTTCGACGAGCGCCGGCGCGCTGACGTGATCCGCTACGTCACCGAGAAGTACGGCGACGACCGCGTCGCGCAGATCATCACCTACGGCACGATCAAGGCCAAGGCAGCGGTCAAGGACTCAGCCCGGGTGCTCGGCTTCCCGTACGCGCTCGGGGATCGGATCACTAAGGCGTTCCCGCCGGCGGTGATGGGCAAGGACATCCCGCTGTCGGGGATCTTCGACGCCGATCACCCCCGGTACGGCGAGGCCGGGGAGCTTCGTTCCCTGTACGAGGCGGAGGCGGAGGTCCGCCAGGTCATCGACACGGCGCGCGGGCTGGAGGGGCTGATCCGCCAGCCGGGCGTGCACGCAGCCGGCGTCATCATGAGCAGCGAGCCGCTGCTCGAGCACATCCCGGTATGGCGTCGCGAGGCCGACGGGGCGATCATCACGCAGTTCGACTACCCGGCCTGCGAGGACATCGGCCTGCTCAAGATGGACTTCCTTGGCCTGCGCAACCTGACGGTGCTCGAGGACGCGGTCGCCGGCATCAAGTCCAACCGCGGCATCGAGGTGGACCTGGACCACCTGCCCTTGGACGACGAGCGCACCTACGAGCTGCTGGCACGGGGGGACACGCTCGGCGTGTTTCAGCTCGACGGTGGTCCGATGCGCGCGCTGCTGCGCGCGATGCGTGCCGACAAGTTCGGCGACATCTCCGCGGTCATCGCGCTGTACCGGCCGGGGCCGATGGCGAGCGCGCCGGTCTACGCCGACCGCAAGACCGGCCGCGCCCCGGTAACGCCGATCCACCCGGAACTGGCGGACGCCCTGTCGGACGTCCTCGGCGAGAGCTACGGCCTGCTGGTGTACCAGGAGGACGTCATGTTCACCGCGCAGCGGCTGGCCGGTTACTCGGCCGCTCAGGCCGATCTGCTGCGGCGCGCCATGGGCAAGAAAAAGAAGGAGGTCCTGGACGCCGAGTACGAGCCGTTCGCGGCCGGGATGAAGGCCAACGGCTACTCCGACCAGGCCATCAAGACCATCTGGGACGTGATGGTGCCGTTCTCCGGCTACGCCTTCAACAAGGCGCACGCGGCGGGCTACGCGCTCATCTCGTACTGGACTGCTTATCTCAAGGCGAACTTCCCGGCCGAGTACATGGCTGGCCTGCTCACCTCGGTGGCCGGCGACAAGGACAAATCGGCGCTGTACCTGAACGAGTGCCGCCGCATGGGCATCAAGGTGCTGCCGCCCGATGTGAATGCGTCCAACGCCATCTTCACCCCGGTCGGCCAGGACATCCGGTTCGGCATGGCCGCCGTCCGCAACGTCGGCATCAACGTAGTTGAGTCGGTTGTCGCCGCGCGCACGTCCAAGGGTGCCTTCACCAATTTCTCCGACTTCCTGCGCAAGGTGCCGGTCAATGTCTGCAACAAGAGGGTCATCGAGTCGCTGATCAAGGCCGGCGCCTTCGACTCCTTCGGCCACCCGCGCCGGGGCCTGGTGCTGATCCATGAGCAGGCGGTCGACGCGATTATCGACGTGAAGCGCAACGAGGCCATCGGTCAGGACTCCCTGTTCGGTGACGACCCAGCTGACGACGTCACCTTCGACGTGCCCATCCCGGACGGCGAGTGGGACAAGTCCACGGTGCTCGGATTCGAGCGGGAGATGCTGGGCCTGTACGTGTCTGACCATCCGCTGCTCGGCGTGGAGCACGTGCTCGCGTCCGCCACCGACTGCTCGATCGCCCAGCTGGTCGGATCTGCGGCGGACGAGTCGGGCGGGCCGGCCCGCAGCGAGCGAGGCGACGCGCAGGTGGTGACCGTCGGCGGCATCCTGTCCGGCGTGCAGCGGAAGGTCACCCGGCAGGGGAGCACCTGGGCCACGGCCGTGCTGGAGGATCTCGACGGTGCGATCGAGGTGCTGTTCTTCCCCGCCACCTACACGCAGTGCATGAGCCAGGTCGTCGACGACGCGATCATCGTGGTGCGCGGCCGCCTGGACAAGCGGGAAGACGTGCCGAAGCTGGTGGCGATGGAGGTGACGACCCCGGACATCACCGCGGGAGATACCGGCCCTTTCGTCGTGTCGATGGTCGAGGCGCGGTGCGTACCGCCGGTAGTGGAGCGGTTCAAGGAAGTCTTGCGTACCCATCCGGGAGCGACTGAGGTTCATCTGCGGCTCGTCACCGGCGACCGGGTCAAGGTGCTGCGGCTCGACGACAAGCTTCGCGTCCGGCCGTCGCCATCGCTACTTGCCGATCTCAAGCAGCTGCTAGGTGCTGGCTGCGTCGGCTGAGAGCCGGGGAGGTGGCTGCGGGTCGGCCGCGGTGATCAGAACGCGAACAGCACCGGGACCAGGATCAGGTACAAGACAATGATGACCAGGCCGGCCCGGCGGCCAAGGCCGCGCCCGGCCCAGGCGAGTCCGATCGCGCATAGCGTCAGCCCGCCGTACCACCCGGCGGTGACGATCGCGCCAGCCGACGGCGCTGGGCTGCCGACGATGGCGGCCGGGATCAGCAGGCCGGCCAGCACGTTGAGCGTGTTGCTGTTCAGCGCTCCGCTCAGGGTCGCCGCGGCTCGGCCGCGCCTGGCCAGGTAGATCGCCGACACGACGTTCGGCAGGCTGGTCACGGCGGCCAGCAGCAGGCCGCCAGTCACGATGCCGGGCACCGCATACCGGGCGCCGATCTGCGCCCCAGCGCGCTCCATCGCGGCGCTCGCGCCGACCACGACCGCGAGCGCCAGAACTCCGGCCACCGCGTCCGCCAGGCCAGCTTTGGGTGCGCGGAGCGCCTCGATCAGCTCGACCTCTTCGTCGCTGACCGCGCCGGCTAGCCAGCGCCGGGCGCGGCCGGGCAGTGGCAGCCGGTCGCGGCGCCGCGGATGGATCGAGGAGATCACGACATAGGGCGCCACGACGACCACCGCGAGGATGAGCGCCAGGATCCCGCCGATGAGCCCGGTGACCAGTGCGATGCAGACGGCTGCCAGCCAGGTGGCGACGCCGCCGTCGAGTAGCACGACCCGCCGGTGCAACGAGATCTGGCCGGCCGTCAGCGCCGCGAGGCCAAGCAGGGCGGCGAGGTTGAAGGCGTTCGAGCCGAGGATGACGCCGGTGCCGATGCTGCGCTGACCGCCGGCCAGCGCGGTGACCGCCGAGCTGATCTCAGGCGCGTCAGCGGCCAGCGCCACCAGCAGTCCGAGCATGGCCTCGGGCAGGTCCAGCCGGGCGCCGAGCCGCTCAAGGCGGGTGACCAGGACCGCGGCCGCGCCCAGGCTCAGCACCGCAGACGGCCAGAAGACCAACATGGCCGTGCCGGAGGTCCATGTCACCGAGGTTGCTCCCATGGTCGAAGCTGATGCCGACCAGGCTTCCCGGCTCCCCCTTGGAAGACCTTACCCGAGTCCTCCTCATCTGCAGGTAGGACCGGGGCGCCTGAGGCCACGCGTTCCCTGCCGGGTTGGATACAAAGATGGCCAGGTACATGCGCGGTCACCAGTGGCGCCGCGAGGTGCTGCGCACCAACCTGTGGCTGGTGCCCTCGGAGATGGTCGGCGGCGCGGTGGTCTTGTTCGCGGCCACCTACGCCCTCGACCGGGCCGCGTTCGACGGCGTGTTCCGAGTGCCCGAGTGGGTCATCAGCGGTTCGCCGGACGTGGCCAGGACCGTGCTCACCGCGATCGCGACCGCCGTCATGACGGTGATCGGCGTCGTGTTCTCGATCGTGATCGTGGCGCTGACGCTGACCTCCACCCAGTTCGGGCCGCGCATGCTGCGCAACTTCATCCGCGACCGGGGCACGCAGTTCACGCTGGGCACGTTCGTGGCGACCTTTGTCTACGCGGTGCTGACGCTCGGCTCCGTCGGCCAGAGCAGGCAAGGCAGCTTCGTGCCGCATATCAGTGTCACGGTCACGCTCGTCCTGATTCTGGCGGATGTCGCTGTGCTGATCTACTTCCTGCATCACATCGCGACGCAGATCCAGCTTCCGCAGGTCATTGCCAGCATCGCCGCCGATCTACAGGAGGCGATCGAGCTTCAGGCCGGTGAGCCGGGGGCAGCCGATGCGCAGGAGGCCGGCCACCTGCTCGCGGGCCAGCACGGACTTGGGGGAGTGGTCGCGGCCCCGAGCAGCGGCTACCTCCAGTACATCCACCACGAGACTCTGATCGAGATTGCGGCCGCGGCGGACGCGCTGATCCACCTGCAGTACCGGCCCGGGCACTTCCTGGTGCAAGACAGCGCCTACGCCGCGGTCTGGCCAGCGAGCGCAGCCGGAAGGGTGGCACGGAACCTGACCGGCGCCCATGTGACGGGCCCCTACCGCATCCTGGCTCAGGACGTGTCGTTCGGGGTGGACCAGCTCGTGGAGATAGCCATCCGTGCCCTGTCGACGGCCATCAACGACACGTTCACGGCCCTCACCTGCATCGACTGGATCGGCGACAGCCTGTGCAAGATCACCGGCCGGTGGCAGCCGACCCGCGTGTACCGAGACGGCGCGGGAGTGGCCCGGGTCATCACCACCGAGGCGACCTGGGAGCGACTGGTCCAGCGCTCGTTCGAGAAGATCCGCCAGGCCGGCCCGGGCATGCCCGCCGTGCTGATCCGTCAGCTGGGTGCCCTCGCCAAGATCATGGAGCGGACGACCACAGCCGCCGACCGGCAGGTCATCCTGGACCAGGCAGCCATGATCGAGCG
>DASXMP010000108.1:0-106468 GCA_036495585.1 Streptosporangiaceae bacterium | reverse complement strand
CCCTGGCGCGGGCGTCGCTGGTGACCTGCTCGGCCTGGCGGCGCGCCTTGGTGAGGATGTCATCGGCCTCGCGCCGGGCGCGGCCCAGCGTCTCGTCGGCGTCGCGCCGGGCGTCGGCGATCGCCTGGTCGGCGGTCTGCTGCGCAAGCGCGAGCACCCGCGCCGCGGTGTCCATGTTGTCCTCGATAGGACGCGGCGGGGCAAGCGTGACTGGCTCGGGACGGCGCTACGGTTCGTGCCGGACCGACTCGGGCTGCATCATCTCCGGGAGGTCCGCCTGCGGGGACAGCGAGACCTGAGGACGGCCGCGCATCGCCTCGGCGAGCTTGCCGCGAAGGTCCTCGTTCTCCTGGATGAGCTCGTCAAGCGCTGCTTCTACTTCGTCGAGGAATGCATCAACTTCCTCTTCGTCGTAGCCCGGCCTGAGCCTCGTCGTGCTGAACTGCTTGTTCCGCACATCCGCGGGCGTCAGTGGCATCTCTCTTCTCCCTGGAGCTTTGTCCGTTATGGACGCTACCCGATGACCCTACCCTGCCTGGTGGACCTGAGCGACCTGCCAGAGCACGTAGACCACCAGGAACAGAAGCATGAAGCTGAGGTCAAGGGCCACACTACCGAGCCTGAGCGGCCGAATGTAGCGCCTTAGAAATCTCAGTGGCGGATCTGTGGCGGAGTAAACACCCTCAGCTATCACAAGCAGGACGCCAGTTGGCGACCAGGATCGCGAGTACACCTGAATCCAGCCGAGGATCATGCGCGCGATCAGGAGCACAAGGTAGACCGAAAGGACGTAGAAAATAACTTGCCAGACTATATGCACGGTGCCCGCCGCCCATCTATGCCTTGCGCAGGTTCACCAAAGCCCTGCCCGCTGCCGTGCAGTCAGCCTGCCGGTCAGCTCTGGTTGAAGAAGCCACGCTCCGCGATCCGGGCCTTATCCTCGGCCGCCACCTCGACGTTAGCCGGGGAAAGCAGGAACACCTTATTGGTGACGCGCTCAATGCTCCCGCGCAGTCCGAAAATCAGGCCAGCAGAGAAGTCGACGAGCCGCTTGGCGTCGCTGTCCACCATCTCCGTCAGGTTCATGATCACCGGAGTGCCGTCTCGGAAGTGCTCTCCGATCGTACGAGCCTCATTGTATGTGCGCGGATGCAAGGTCGTGATCCTCGCCAGGTCCGTCGTCTGCGTCGCCGGGTGCCGGTCTGGCGCGCGGCCGCCGACGGCGGCTTCTGGCAGGTAGACCTCCTGCTCGTCATCCTCCGGCACGAGCTCGGCGCCATAGCCATAGCCCTCGTCCTCGCCGTAGTCGCCCTGGTATGGATCATCCAAGCGGTGGTCGCCCTCTACCAGGCCGAGATAGACCGCCATCTTGCGCATTGCGCTGGCCATCTGTTGTCCTCCGTCATGCCCGCCGGCGGTCCGGCTCAGCGCATTCACGCAGGCCGGGTGCCCCGCGTCGGACATTACCTGACGAACGGCTGCCGGCCTCCGAGCAACGCCGTACCGACACGCACATGTGTCGCGCCGTTAGCGATGGCATCGTCCAGGTCACCGCTCATGCCTGCAGATATCACCAGCGCGGCAGGATGGGCTGACCTGACCATTTCGGCTATTTCCTTCAGGCGGGCGAAGGCCGGCCTGGCCGGCTCACCAAGCGGGGCTACCGCCATCACGCCTGCCAGCACCAGGCCCGGCTCGGCCGCGATCGCGTCGGCAAGCCCGGCCACCTCAGGTCGCGCCGCGCCACCGCGTCCGGCCGCAGTCGCACCCTCACCCGGGCTGCCTGGCCGAAGGCCAGCCCCGCCGCGCCCGCTGCCAGCCCCAGGACCGCTCCCCGTCCAGGGCCCGTTCCCGGACTCGGGCCCGTTCCCGGTCTCGCGGGCGTCCAGGTTGACCTGGACCAGGCAATTGAGCACACGACCGGCAGCCACGGCGCGGCGGCCAAGCGCCTGCACCAGCCTGAGCCGGTCCACCGAGTGCACCATGTGGGCATAGCTGGCCACGCTCGCCGCCTTGTTGACTTGAAGCTGGCCGACGAAATGCCAGCGCAGCTCAACTCCGGCCGCGGCGCACTCCGCCACCTTCGGCGCTGCCTCCTGGTCCTTGTTCTCCCCGATGTCGACGACACCGAGCTTGCTGAGCAGCACAACATCGGACGCGGGGAACGTCTTGGTCACCGCGATGAGCCGTACCTCGGCCGGGTCCCGGCCGACAGCTGCGCAGGCCGCCTCGATCCGGCCGCGTACGTCCGCCAGGTTGGCGGCAAGCTCCGCCAGCCGGGCATCAGGCTGGGGGCTGTCCATGGAGCTAGATCATGGCATTAGCCACACGAGCCCGGCGAACCGACCGGTCGTGCCATCACGGCGGTAGGAATACAGCTCGCCCGATTCCCTCGTGCACCGGCCGTCGGCCGTCACCGTGCCGATGCCCGCGTCCAATAGCTGCGCGCCGACCCCGGCGGCGATGTCCAGGCCCGGCGTTCCGGCGCGCGTCGTGCACCCTGCGGCCGGGACGACTGTTGCCACCCGGGCGCGCATGTCCGCAGGCACCTCATAGCAGGCGCCGCAGATGCCCGGCCCGATGTGCGCGCGCATTCTGGCTGGCTCCGCGCCGGCTGAGGTCAGCGCCGAGACCAGTGCGGGCACGACGCCGGCCGCCATGCCTTCACGGCCGGCATGAGCCGCGCCAACCAGCCCGGCGCCGGGGTCGGCGACCAGCACTGGCACGCAGTCGGCCACCAGAACACACAGGGCGAGCCCGGGAACGTCGGTATACATCGCATCGGCGGGCTCGTCGGGCCCGGCCGAGCCGGCCGGGATATAGCAGACGTTGGTGCCATGGACCTGCCGCATCCAGGCGAGGCTGGTGCCCGGCAGGTCGCAGGCAGCGGCCAGCCGCTCCCGGTTGGCCGCCACCGCTGCCCGGTCGTCGCCAACGCCCGCACCGAGGTTCAGGAAGTCATACGGCGGTCCGCTCACCCCGCCCGCCCGACTGGAGACGGCCACACGGATGCCCGGGCCGAGTTCCAGCACGGAGCTGAGGACCTCCTGATGCGTGCCTGGCACGCTCGTCACTTCAGGAATTCAGGCACGTCAAGTTCGTCGTCCTCCTCAAAGACCACGCCCTTGCGCTTGGTGCTGTGCGAGTCCGCCTGGCGCGCTTTCTCGTCCCCGCGGTAGCTGCTGTCAGCCTCGCCGCCGCCGTTGGCGTCAACGGTTCGCTGGGCCGGAACGCCGTCCACGCGGCCGGGATCGGGCGCGCCGCCTGCCTGATGGCCGTTGGCCGGCGCGCCGGCTCCGTCCCGGCTCGCCGCGCCGGAGCCCGCCTGCCCCTCAGACCCGCCCGGCGCGGAGCCGCCGCCACCTGTGGCACCAGTGTGCTGGCCGCCAGGACCAGACGGCGTCGAGGCCGACTGAGCACCTCTGCCCCCGCCGCCGAGATGGAACGGCCGCCACTCCCCCTGTCCCCCGCCAGGCCCGGAGCCACCCACCGAACGTGCATCGTCCGCAGGACCGCGCGCCGACGCTGCCACGGACGGCGCAGCACCGCCGGGGACGCTGCTCGCTCCCAGGCCGCCGCTATGACCCGGACTCCCGGCACCAAGGCCGCCGGCGGCCGCGCCAGCGGATGGCATCGTGCTGCCATAGCCGATGGCCCTCGGGCGCGAGCGTCCAACGGCCGGCTCATCGAAGCCGGCTGCGATGACGGTCACCCTGACCTCGTCGCCGAGAGCGTCGTCGATGACTGCGCCGAAGATGATGTTGGCGTCAGGCGCGGCCGAGTTCGAGACGAGTTGCGCCGCCTCGTTGATCTCGAACAGCCCGAGATCCGATCCGCCCTGGATGGACAGCAGGACGCCGTGCGCGCCATCGATGCTGGCTTCGAGCAGCGGGCTGGAGATTGCCATCTCCGCCGCCGCCACGGCCCGGTCGTCGCCACGCGCGGTACCGATCCCCATCAGCGCCGATCCGGCTCCGGACATGACCGACTTGACGTCGGCGAAGTCCAGGTTGATCAGGCCCGGTGTCGTGATCAGGTCGGTGATGCCCTGGACACCGGACAGCAGCACCTGGTCGGCCGCCTTGAACGCGTCCAGAACGCTGACATGCCGGTCGGAGATGGAGAGCAGCCGGTCGTTGGGGATCACGATGAGCGTGTCCACCTCGCTGCGCAGCTTCTCGATGCCGGTGTCCGCCTGCGCCGCGCGTCGCTTGCCCTCGAAGCCGAAGGGCCTGGTCACGACGCCGATGGTCAGCGCGCCTAGCTGGCGCGCCACGTCTGCGACCACCGGTGCGCCGCCGGTGCCGGTACCGCCCCCCTCGCCGGCTGTCACAAAGACCATGTCGGCGCCCTTGAGGACCTCTTCGATCTCCTCTCGGTGATCTTGCGCGGCCTTCGCGCCGATATCGGGATTGGCGCCCGCTCCCAGGCCCCTGGTGAGTTCCCGCCCGACGTCAAGCTTGACGTCGGCGTCACTCATCAGCAGCGCCTGGGCATCGGTGTTGATCGCGATGAACTCGACTCCCCGGAGTCCCTCTTCGATCATCCGGTTCACGGCGTTGACGCCGCCCCCGCCGATACCGACGACCTTGATGACCGCCAGGTAGTTCTGCGGTGCTGCCACGAGGAGCAACCCTTTCCGCTCGTTACGTCTCCAGGGCCAGGCCCTGGAGTCCCCCCGACTCCTGCCCTATGCCGCCGTCATGTCACTTCCCTTGACTACCGGGAACGTGCCCGCGATAACTTCGGGCCCTCCGCACGCCCGGGCGACCTGGGCAAGCCAAAACCCTCACCCTCTACTTGAGATTTAGAGTTATGTCAAGCTGTCGACTGATACGGACAGTAGGGTTGCCCGCTAGCCGAGGTCAACAACTGGTCGCCCTAGGGCCCGGCGTGTCGCGGCTTGGCCTAGCAGGTCAGCCCTGCGTCACGGCCGTGGCCGGGTCGCTGACGTCGTAGTAGCGCGAATGCGTGCGCATCAGCACCGTAAGCTCGGCAGCCTTCTGGGTGGCCTGCCCGGTACCGCCCCAGACGACGGTCACGCCGCGAGTGAGCCGCAGCGTCACGTCACCGCCCGGTGTCGCTGCCACTGACCTGACTCTGCGTCGCACGTTCGCCGGCAGCTGACCGAGCACGGTCACCGCCGCGTGTACCGCCGGGCTGCCACGCAGTACCGCAGGCGGCCCGGTCAGCACCGGCATTCCCGCCGGCCTGTGCGTCACCTGCCGCAACGTGACCCCGTCGACGTCGACGAGCTGGAACTGCGTCCCGTCGGCGACGGCCAGCGCCGCGACCCGGTAACGGACCGAGATGACGACGGTATCCGGCCACGACCGGTGCACGGAGGCCGATGCCACCAGGGTGATCTGCTCCACGCGTCGTGCCACCGCGCTAGCGTCCAGCCGGGCCATGGGTGTGTCCCGGCGGATTGCGGCGGCCTCCCGGATTGACGCGGCCGGCACGGTGTCGCCGCCCGTAACCTCGACATGCCGCACCACCAGCAGGCTTGACCCAAGAACAGCCCAGGCCGCGCCGGCCAGGATGGCCACGGCGACCAGCCCGAAGAACACTGCCCGCCACGGCTCACGGCGCGCCCGCACGCGTGGCACACCAGGCGCTGCCGCACCAACAGCCGCGCCGCCGTCGGCCGCCTGAATATCCGGAACGCTGAACTCAGGAACGCTGAAATCGGGCACGCTGAATTCGGGTGCCGCCCCGATGCCGGACGCCCCCAAGTCTGGCGCCGCGGCAGCAGGCGCGCCCAGGCCCGCCGGGCCGGTGTCGGCCGGCCCAGGGCCGCCTGACCGAGACTCCGCTGACCCGCTGCTCGCAGATTCAGCGTCCGCTGGCCCCCTGCCCGCTGACCCCGTCCCGGCCATGGTCGCCTGCCTCAGCCTTGCTCGACAGCCCGCTCGCGCAGGCTCGCCAGAATCTGCGGCCCGAGGGCCGTCACGTCGCCGGCGCCCATCGTCAGCACCAGGTCACCTGGCTTGGCCAGTCCGGCGATAGTGGGCGGAACGGCGGCCCGGTCCGGCAGGAAGACCGCGCTGCCACCCGGTACCGCATCGCTGATCAGCTTGCCGGTGACACCTGGCTCTGGGTCTTCGCGGGCGGCGTACACGTCCAGCACCAACGCCTCGTCGGCGGCGCCGAGCGCCTGGCCGAATTCCGTCGCGAAGATCCTCGTCCGGCTGAACAGGTGCGGCTGGAACACCGCGATCACTCGGCCGCTGCCGGCTACTTGCCGGGCCGCGGCCAGGTCGGCGGCCAACTCGGTGGGATGGTGCGCGTAGCTGTCGATCACCTGCACGCCGTCCGCCTCTCCCTTCAGCTCCATCCGGCGGCGGGCACCGCGGTAGGCAGCCAGCCCGGCCACCGCATCGGCCGGTGCGATGCCGAGCTGGACGGTCAGCGCGAACGCAGCGGCGGCGTTCAGCGCGTTGTGGCGGCCGGGGACGGCGATCTCGAGGTGCACCGGACCGGCTCGGTGCAGAACAGTGCCAGGCCCGCCGGTGACCGTGAGCTCGGTCCGCATGCCCCGTACCCGGACGTCGTCGACCCGGTACGAGGAGTCAGCCGCCGTGCCGTACGTAAGCGCGGTCACCTCTAGTCCGACGGTGGCGGTCAGTGCCCGGGCACCCGGATCGTCTGAACCTGCGAGCAGCAGGCCACCGTCGGTGATCTTGCCAGCGAAGGTGGCGAACGCCTCTTCAATCGCAGTAAAAGTCCCGTAGTTGTCCAGATGATCCGCCTCGACGCTGGTGACGACCGCAGCCGACGGGCCCAGCATGAGGAATGAGCCGTCGCTTTCGTCTGCTTCGACGACGAAAGCGGATCCCGAGCCGTCAGCGGCACCGAGTCCCGTCTCGGCCAGGATCCCGCCGATGACGTAGGACGGGTCAAGGCCGGCATGACGCAGGATCGTCGCGATCATGGACGTCGTGGTGGTCTTGCCGTGTGTGCCTGCTACCGCGATGCCTTGGCGGCCGAGCATGATGCTGGCCAGCGCGGCAGCCCGGTGCAGCACTCGTAGCCCGCGCCTGCGCGCCTCCACCAGCTCAGGATTGTCGTCCCGGATCGCCGTCGATACCACCAGCGTGTCGGCATCATCGAGGTAATCCGCGCTGTGACCCACGTGGACGTCCGCGCCAGCCGAGGCCAGTTCGTCCAGCAGCCCGGAGGCGGCTTGGTCACTGCCGGACACTGCCACGCCGCGGGCCAGCATGATCCGGGCGATGCCCGACATCCCGGCACCACCGATCGCAGTGAAGTGCACCTTGCCCAGCTCACTAAGCGGCACCGGGTCGACCGGCGTGACCAGGCCCATGGCCTGCCTCCTTCTGCGCTAGGGCCGGGATCGCGGCCGCCCCGAGCCGGACTGCTGCTCGGGTGGCTGCGCATCGTGCTGTCGCGGGTACTGCGAACGCGGATCTTGCTGCGACGCGCCACTGTGGCGCGTGTCCTGCTGCAGGGCGTCGTACTGCCGCGGATCCTGCCCGGGCCCGTCGTACTGCCACGGATCCTGCTGCGGCGCCTCGTACCGGCGCGGATCCTGCTGCGGCGCACCGTACCGGCGCGGATCCTCCTGCGGCGCACCGTACCGGCGCGGATCCTCCTGCGGCGCCTCGTACCGGCGCGGATCCCGCTGACGCGGATCTTGCTCTGGCCCGCCATACTGTCGCGGATCCCGCTCGGGACCGTCGTACTGCCACGGATCCTGCTGCCGTGAACGCTGCGGTGCCGCGTCGTACTGCCGCGGATCCCGCTGCCACGGGTCCTGCTGCGGGGCACCACGCCCGACGGTACCGCGCCCGAGCCGGCCGTGACCG
This sequence comes from Streptosporangiaceae bacterium, assembly GCA_036495585.1. Taxonomy (GTDB): domain Bacteria; phylum Actinomycetota; class Actinomycetes; order Streptosporangiales; family Streptosporangiaceae; genus JAJYUU01. The sequence goes on along the minus strand of DASXMP010000108.1, from coordinate 98,639 downwards.
CGATCACCAGGTTCCATCGCGCGCTGGCCGGCCTTCGGCGCGGGCCGCTCCTGTCCGGCCGACAGCACCGCCTTGGCGAGCTCTGCATCGGCCGCCCGGTTGCCGCTGGCCGCGGCCGCCTGCGCCATCGCCGCAACGAGTTCCCCGTCAGTCAAGATGGGCAGCAATGTGGCGACGATCCATTCCGGCGACAGGTCACTGTCCTCGATGATCAAGCCGCCGCCGGCTTCCTCGATCGGCTCAGCGTTGAGGCGCTGCTCGCCGTTGCCGTGTGGCAGCGGCACGTACGCGGCCGGCAGGCCGACCGCCGTCAGCTCCGCGCAGGTCATGGCGCCGGCGCGGCACAAGGCGAAGTCTGCCGCGGCGTACCCGAGGTCCATCCGATCCAGATAGGGCATCACGACATACGGCGCCGGCCCAGGCGGCACGGGCACTTCGGGTGCCTTGGGCCCGGTGACGTGCAGCACCTGAATGCCGGCCGCGCGCAACTCGGCAGCGGCGCCGAACACCGCCTGGTTCAGCGATGCGGCACCCTGTGAACCGCCGGTGACCAGCAGCACTGGCAAGTCCGGCTGAAGTCCGAAGTGGGCACGCGCCTGATCCGCCAGACCAAGGCGGTCCAGCCCGGAGATCTCCTGCCGAATCGGGATACCCAGATAGCGAGAGTGCGGGAGCCGCGCGCCCGGCTGGCCGGTGTACACGTGCGTGGTGAGCATGGCCCCGATGCGGTTGGCCAGACCAGGCCGAGCGTTCGCCTCGTGCACCACTATCGGCAGGTGCCGACGGCGCGCGGCCAAGTAGCCGGGCGTGGCCACATAGCCGCCAAACCCGACCACCACGTCGGCGCGGACCCGGTCGAGCACCTGGCCCGCAGCGTTGACCGCCTCTTTCATCCGGCGCGGCACCGAGGCCAGCGCCGGCGTGAGCGATCGAGGCAGCGGCACCGGCGGGATCAGCGCCAGGTCATAGCCGCGCAGCGGCACCAGCCTGGTCTCCAGGCCGCGTTCCGTGCCGAGGCAGGTAATGACCGTCGCCGGATCCGCCCGGCGGAGCGCATCGGCGAGCGCGAGCGCGGGCTCGATGTGCCCGCCGGTGCCCCCGCCCGCGATGACGACGCTGACCAACGTTGCCTCACCTCCCGAGCACGTCCCTGACCCGCGCCACCTTACTTCGGGTGCGACCGCTTATTCCGGCCGGCGGGCTGTCCGGTCCGTCGGCCGGGCGCCCGACCGTCGGCCGCCGCAGCGGCTGCGCGCGCCTGGATTGCGCTTGGCTCCAGCTTGGCAAACGCCATCAGTATCCCCAGTGCCGCCATGGTGACCAGCAACGACGACAGTCCGGCGGAGATCAGGGGCAGCGGCACACCGGTGATCGGCAGCAGCCCCAGCACCGCACCGATGTTGACCAGCGCCTGCACGATCAGCCACATAGTGATCGCGCCGGCGGCCAGGCGGCAGAAGGTGTCTGTCATCCGCCGGGCGATGCGCAGCCCGGCGAAACCAAGAATGCCGTACAGCAGCAGCACGCAGAGCGAGCCGACCAGCCCGAGTTCCTCACCCAGGATCGCGAAGATCGAGTCCGTGTAGCTGTTAGGCAGCCAACCCCACTTGGCCCGGCTGGCTCCGCTGCCCACGCCGAACAGGCCGCCCGAACCGAGCGCGTCCTTCCCCTGCACCAGCTGGTAGCAGTTCTGCGTGCGGCAGGTGGGGGAACTGGCCGACAGGAAGCCGCTGATGCGCTCCAGCTCATAAGGATGGACCACGATTAGCATCACGATGACGAACGCCATCAGGCCGATCATCCCGGTCAGGATGCGCCCCGGCGTCCCGATGACCCAGAGCAGCGCGAGGAAGATGACCAAGAGCAGGAACGTGGTGCCGAGGTCCTGGCCCAGCATGACCAGCAAGCTCAGCAGCGCGACGCCGGGCAGCAGCGGGATCAGCAGCTGCCGCCAGTCGGTGAGCTGGCCTAGTTTGTCCTTCCGCGCCAGCAGATCGGCACCCCACAAGACGAAGGCCAGCTTGGCCAGCTCGGACGGCTGAACCTGCAGGCCGCCGACCATCAGCCACCGCTTCGCGCCGGAGACCTGCGGGCCGAGGAGCAGCACCAGGACGAGGCCGACCAGGGCCGACAGCAGCAGCGGGTAGGCGAGACTGCGGAACCACCGCGGCGACATCCTGGCCGCCACGAACATCACGACCAGGCCGGCGGCCGCGCCGATCAGCTGCTTGATGAAGATCGAGTACTCGGGCAGTCCAATCTCGAGCTGGTACGCCGTCGAAGACGACAGCACCACCATCAGCCCGAGCGCCAGCAGCAGCAGGGTGCAGCCGAGCACCAGGTAGTAGGACGCGAGCGGACGATCCAGCAGGAGCCGCACGCGGGCAAGTGCGGCCGTCAGGCTCAGCTCGGGCCTGCGGGCACCGGATAGTCCGCCGGCGCCGCCAGCCAGGCCTTGATCCGCCGCGTCCCCGGCCCCGGCCGGGACGGACGTCACCGCGGCCTCGCCAGCCTGCCGACCGCCGCAGCGAACGCCGCTCCCCTGGCCGGGTAGTCGCGGAACATGTCCCACGACTGTGCAGCCGGAGCGAGCAGCACCGTATCTCCGCGCCGCGCCATAGCCGCCGCGCGGGCTACCGCCTCCTCCATGACACCAGTGTCGGTGCTGGCCAGCTCTGTTACCGGGACATCCGGTGCGTGTCGCGCCAGAGCCTGGCCGAATCTGGCCCGGTCCGTGCCGATCAGCACGGCGCCCCGCAGCCGCGGGGCCGCGCCGGCGACCAGCTCTTCGAGGTCGCCATCGCTGCCCCGGAACAGCCCGCCAGCCAGCCACACGATGGATTCAAACGCGGCAATGGAGGCCGCCGCGGCCGCCGGATTGCTCGCCTTGGAATCATCGATGAACGCCACGCCGTCCACCTCGGCCACCAGGGCGATGCGGTGCGGTTCCGGCCGGAACGCGGCGAGCCCGGCACGGACCGCCGCTGACGCCACGCCGTAGGCGCGCGCCAGGGCCGCGGCGGCGAGGGCGTCGGCCACGTTGTGGGGCGCGGCCGGCTGGACGGCGGCCACCTCGGCGAGCCGGACTGACGTCCTGCTCGCCTCGGCCCCGCCGCCTGCCTGACCAGAAACCCCAGCGACCTCGCCAGACCCGATTGCCGTCCGGCCCCCCTCGTCCCCGCCGCCTGCCTGACCAGAGACCCCAGCGACCTCGGCAAGCTGGACCGGCCCCGGCACAGGTGCGTTCCCAAAAGCATTGTCGGTGAGCCAGCCGTCGGCGACGCCCAGCTCGTCTGCTCCCGGCGGTCCAAGCCGGAACGCCACCTTGCGGCGGGCCTGAGCGGCGGCAGCCATCGCCATCGTCCGCGGATCCTCGGCGTTGAAGATCGCGATCGTGCCAGGGGCGAAGATCCGCGCCTTGGCAGCTGTATAGGACTCCAGGTCGTCGTGCCAGTCCAGGTGGTGGGCGGCGACGTTCAGCACCACGGCCGCCAGCGGCGTGATCGTGGCACTCCAGTAGAGCTGGAAACTCGACAGCTCGACCGCGACCACGGGGTAGGGCGCCGGGTCGGTCACGACATCCAGGATCGGGGTGCCGACATTGCCTGCCGCCACGCTGCGTAGCCCGGCCGCGGCCAGCATCGCCGCCAGCATCCGCACCGTGGTGGTCTTGCCGTTGGTGCCGGTCACGGCAAGCCACTGCTGCCTGGATCCGTCGGCCAGCACGGGCCGCAGCCGCCAGGCCAGCTCCACGTCGCCGAATACCTCGATTCCGGCGGCGGCCGCGGTCGCGAGCAGCGGTGTGTCCGGCCGCAGCCCAGGCGAGGTGACGACCAGATCGGTGCCGGCCGGCGGTGCGGCAATCGCGTCCGGGCCCAGGCGGACTGTGACGTCGCCGGAGGCCAGGCGCTCGGCCACCTCGCGGCGCTCAGGGTCATCGCGCGAGTCCACCGCCGTGACGCGTGCGTCCAGCGCGGACAGCAGCGGGATGACGGACTGGCCGGTGATACCAAGCCCGGCCACCACGACGTGGCGCCCGGCCAGCCCGGCCGCCTCGGTGTCCGTCCCGATGCCGGGCATGGCTGTTACGGCCGGAGCCACTCGGCATAGAAGATGCCGAGGCCAAGCGCGATGCAGATGCCGGAGATCAGCCAGAATCTGATCACCACGGTGGTCTCGGCCCAGCCCATCAGCTCGAAATGATGCTGCAGTGGCGCCATCTTGAACACTCGGCGCCTGGTCAGCTTGAAGAAGCCGACCTGGACGACCACCGACAGTGTGATGATCACGAACAGGCCACCGAGCAGCACGAGTAGCAGCTGGGTCTTGGTGCACACGGCGAGGCCGCCCAGGGCACCGCCGAGCGCCAGGGACCCGGTGTCACCCATGAAGATCTTCGCGGGCGGCGCATTCCACCAGAGGAAACCGAGGCAGGCGCCGAGTACGGCGGCAGCCACTACGGCCAGGTCCAGCGGATCCCGGATCTGGTAACACTGCCGCGACAGGAACAGCGTGCAGTCGTTGCGGTACTCCCAGATGCCGATCAGCACGTACCCGGCGAGCACCAGCGCGGTAGCACCCGTGGCCAGGCCGTCCAGGCCGTCGGTCAGGTTCACCGCGTTCGAGAACCCGGCGACCATGATCACGATCCAGATGACGAACGGCAGCACGCCGATGGCGGGCCCGATGTCGCGCAGGAACGAGATGTAGTCGTCAGCCGGGGTGATCGCGTAGCCATTCGGATGCTGCAGCACCTCGAGGGCGAACACGGCGCCTACCACCGCCTGGCCGGCCAGCTTGGCGCCGCTGCGCAGGCCAAGGCTGGTCTGCCGGTAGATCTTGATGAAGTCGTCGATGAAGCCGACCAGGCCGAGGCCCGCCATCAGGAACAGCACAAGCTCGCCCGATGCGGTCATCTGGTCATGGGTGGCCAGGTGCCCGATCAGGTAGCCGATGACCGCGGCGACCACGATCACCGTGCCGCCCATGGTGGGAGTGCCCCGCTTGGTCTGGTGTGCCTGCGGCCCTTCCTCACGGATGAGCTGGCCATAGCCGCGGCGGCGCAGCAGCCTGATTGCAACGGGGGTGCCGAGCAGCGCGAAGACAAGCGACACTGCGCCGGTGACGATGATCGTCTTCACCTGCGAGTACCCCCGTGCTGGGCGGCCGCCTCGGTCTCCGCCTCGGCCAGCGGCCGCTCGCCGGTCAGCGCGAGAGCCAGCCGCTCCAGGCCAACCGAGTGGGATGCCTTCACCAGGACAACATCGCCGGCCCTGAGCCGGTTGCGCAGTTCCCGCAGTGCGGCAGCGGCGTCCGGGACCAGCAGCATCTCGCCCGGCCAGCCGGGCACCGCCTTGGCCCCGGTCAGGATGGAGGCGGCCTCCTCCCCGACCACGATCAGCCCGGCCAGCCCGGCCGCGGCAACGCGAGCTCCGACCTCTTCATGCAGTGCGTCGGCGGCGTCGCCCAGCTCGGTCATGTGGCCGAGCACGGCGAAGCCGCGGCCGCCTCGGGACATGGTGGTGAGGGCGGTGAGCGCGGCCCGGACGGTGTCCGGGTTGGCGTTATAGGCGTCGTTGATGACGGTCACGCCGCTCTCGAGCCGGGTGACCTCCATCCGGAAGCGGCTGCGAGCCTCCGCAGCCGACAGCCCGGCGGCGATGGCGTCCGGCGCCATGCCCAGCTCACCGGCCAGCGCGGCGGCGGCGAGAGCGTTGTAGACGTGATGCTCGCCATACAGGCGGAGTTGCACCGGGGCGGCGCCGGCCGGGGTCACCAGGGTGAAGCCCGCCCGGCCCATCTCATCGGTCTGGACCTGCTCCGCGCGCACCTCAGCAGCCGCAGATCGCCCGAAACGCAGGACGCGAGCAGCCGTCTGGCTGGCCATCGCGGCGACCCGCGGGTCGTCGGCGTTCAGCACCGCGACGCCGTCAGCTGGCAGCGCAGCCGGGAGCTCGCTCTTGGCCAGGGCTATCTGGTCGAGGCCGCCAAACTCACCGGCGTGCGCGTGGCCGACGCACAGCACCGCGCCAAGGCGGGGCGGTGCGATCTGGCAGAGGGCGGCAATGTGCCCGATCCCGCGGGCCGATAGCTCGGACACCAGGTACCGCGTCTTGCTGGTGATCCGCAGCACGGTGAGCGGGTGGCCGATCTCGTTGTTAAACGAGCCGTGCGGCGCCACTGTCGGACCATGCGTCTCCAGCAACTGGGCGGTCAGGTCCTTGGTGGTGGTCTTGCCCATGGACCCGGTAATGGCGACCACGGTCAGGTCGGGCGCACAGTCATAGACGGCACGGGCCAGCTTGCCGAGCGCCGCCTGCACGTCCGGTACGACCAGCGCCGGGCCACCGACCGGGCGCTCGGCCAGCACGCCGACTGCACCGGCCGACAGGGCCTGGCCAGCGAAGTCATGGCCGTCGACTCGGGTGCCCGGCAGGGCCGCGAACAGGCTGCCAGCCTCGGCTGCCCTGCTGTCGATCACAACCGGGCCGGTCACCAGCGCGGCCGGGTCAATCCCGCCCGCCAGGCTGGCGCCAGTGGCCTGTGCCACCTGCGCCACCGACAGCGGGATCACACATCCTCCGGGAACTCAATTGCCAGCTCAGCGTCCATGTCGTCACTGCTTATGTCGGCGGCGCCGGCGGCCGCCGCAGTCCAGCCGCCTGCCTGACTGCCTTCCTCGTCGGAACTGCGGCGGCGCAGCAGAGCCTGGGCGGCGACCTCGCGGTCGTCGAACGGGATCACCGCGCTGCCGATGTACTGACCGCGCTCATGACCCTTGCCCGCAATCAGCACCACATCACCCTTGCCCGCCGAACCGATAGCTAGGCCGATCGCGGTAGACCGGTCGGGCTCGAGGGTGACGTGGGCACGGTCTCGCTGCGGCACGCCGACCGCCCCAGCCAGCATCTCGGCCAGGATAGCCAGCGGATCCTCCGACCGGGGATTGTCGCTCGTGAAGATGGCCGTATCGGCAAGCCGCGCGGCCGCCGCGCCCATCAGCGGCCGTTTGCCGCGATCACGATCACCGCCACAGCCAAGCACAATGGTCAGATTGCCCTGAGTCACCCTGCGCATCACCGTCAGCAGGGCCTCGACCGCGCCCGGCTTGTGCGCGTAGTCAACGAGCACGGTGAAGTCCTGGCCCTGATCGACTCGCTCCAGTCGGCCGGCCGGACCTTCGCTGGCCGCCACGCCCGCCACCGCGGCCGACAGGCTGATGCCGGTCTCGACCAGCGCGACGATCGCGGCTAGGGCGTTAGCCACGTTGAACTCGCCAGGCAGCGGCACCGAGCCGTCCGCTTCCACGCCTCCGGGCCCAATCACGCGGAACGTGGACCCGTCCGCTCCGGAGCGGACATCCACGGCCCGCCAGTCCGCTCTGCGCCCAGTCGCCGAGAATGTCGTGACCGGGATGCTCGTCGTCTCGGCCAGCTCGCGACCCCGGTCGTCGTCGACGTTCACCACCCCGGCGCGCGCGTACCTGGACGTGAAGAGCTGTGCCTTGGCCGCGAAGTACTCATCCATGCTGCCGTGGAAGTCCAGGTGATCCTGCGACAGGTTGAGGAACACCGCGACGTCATAGCGGGTCCCCGCGACCCGTCCCTGCACCAGGGCATGGCTGGAGACCTCCATGGCGGCGGCTCCTACGCCCCGCTCGGCCATGACAGCCAGCAGCGCTTGCAGGTCAGCGGCCTCCGGCGTGGTGAGGGAGCTGGCGACCGCCACGTCACCGATCCGGGTCTCCACGCCGCCGATCATGCCAGCCTGGTAACCGGCCGCGCGCAGGCCGGAAGCCAGCAGGTAGGTAGTTGTGCTCTTGCCCGCCGTGCCGGTGACTCCGATCATCATGATCCGTTCCGACGGGTCCCCGTAGATCCAGGCAGCAACCTCGCCGAGCCGGGCCCGCGGATCGCCGACCACGAACACCGGCAGCCCCGCCGAGATAGCCGAGTCCCGCCCTGCGGGATCCGTCAGTACCGCCGCCGCGCCGGCCGCGGCCGCCTGCCCGCAGAACCTGGCCCCGTGCGTCGTGGCACCTGGCAGCGCCGCATACAGGTCCCCGGCCTGGACGGCCCGGGAATCATGCGTGACGCCGGTCAGAACCGCAGGATGGGAGGTGAGCTGCGGGTCGGTCGTCCGCAGGCCGAGCAACTCGGCAAGCCCGGCGAGCGGGCGGGCAGGGACGTGATTTGGGCGGAATGCCGCTGACACGGGCAGAGATTACCTCCGATCATGGCTTGCTGAGCCGGATATACGGCGGCTTGGCGTAGTCCGGCGGGATCTTCATGGTCTGGAGTGCGAACTTCATCACGTCGAAGAAGGCCGGCCCGGCGACCTCGTCGCCGAAGTACCTGCCCCTCGGGTCCTGGATGTTGACCGCCACGACTAGCTGCGGGTTATCGGCCGGCGCAATGCCGATGTAGCTAGAACCATACTGGCAGAGGCACTTGCTGCCGCCAGCGCTCACCTGAGCGGTCCCGGTCTTGGCCGCCACCGTATAGCCAGGGATCAGACCCCAGTCCTCACCGGCGCTCGCGTCGACCATCGGCACCTGCTGAAGCATCGTCAGGAGCTGCCTGGCGGTCTTAGCCTTGATCACCCGGCGGCTCGCGCCAGGCCTGGCCGGGGTGTAGGCGCCGTTGCTGACGGTCCCGGCTACCAGGGTTGGCGGGACGCGGACGCCGCCGTTGGCGATGGCGGAGTAGATGCTGGCCATCTGGATCGCGGTCACCCCGAGGCCCTGGCCGAAGGAGTACTCCAGCGGGGTGTCGTGCGGATAAGCACTGGAGCCCGGCTCCGGCAGCAGCCCGGAAGTCTCGCCGGGCATGCTGAGGCCACTGGATGACCCCAGCCCGAAGGCGCGCAGGTAGTCGTACTGCTCCTGCGGCGTGATGTGCTGGACGACCTGCACCATGCCGACGTTGCTGGAGTTGGCCAGGATGCCCGCGATGGTGTAGTGCTCGGTCGCGTGCAACTCCGCGTCCTGGAACGAATACGAGTTGTAGCCGGTGTATTTGTCGTCAATGGTGATCCGGTCCGGCACCGTGTAAGTGCTCAGCGGAGTCTGGCCGCCGTGCTCGAGCGCGGCCGCCACGGTGACCGGCTTGAGCGTGCTGCCTGGGGCGAAGACGTTAGCCACGGCAATATTGGTGGTCGAGGCGGTGCCCGGGTTCACCGGGTTATAGGTGGGCCACTGGGCCATCGCCAGGATCGCGCCGGTCTGCGGCTGCATCACCACGATGGAGCAGTTACGGGCATGGTCTACCTGGACGCGCTGCTGGCAGACCTGGTCCGCCTCGTACTGGATGCTCGAATTAATGGTGAGGCGGATGCTTTTGGCTGGCACCGCCGGCGTCAGCTTCTGCTCCGTCAGGGGGATCGGCTGGCCGTCGACGCCTTCCTCTATCTCCTCGCTGCCAGGCCGTCCCGCCAGCAGCGAGTTGTACTCATACTCCAGGCCGGCCTCGCCGGTCAGCGCCCCGCGCCCGCTGGTGTTCGTGAAACCAACGATGTCGGAGGCGAGATCGCCACTCGGATAGCTGCGCGTGTAGGTCGGCGTCATGTCCACGCCTGGCAGCTTCAGGTTGGTGATCTGCTGCCCGGTCGTGGCCGGGACGTTCTTGGCCAGCACCACATACGCGGGCCCGAACGGCGGATTGTCCAGCAGACCCTCGATGGTGAGGGCCGCCATGTGCAAGGGCGCCGCGAGGGCGGCTGCCACCGGGCCTCGCTGGCCCGCAGGGATAAGCTCAGGATCGGCGAAGACCGTATCGGTCGACTCGGTCATCGCCAAGACGGATCCGTCGCTGCTGGTGATCTCGCCCCGCACGGCCGGGATCGCCACCTGACCGAGCCGCTGCGAGTTTGCCGCGGCCCGGAACTGCCCGGCATCCAGGCCTTGCAGCTGCACGAGCCGGCCGGCGAAGACCGACAGGACGACGGCCAGCACCAGCAGCGTGGCACCGAGGCGGCGGGCCGGGCTGGCCCGGCGCAGCACCGCCCGGATTCGGGCGACCCGCCTCGGCATGCGCCTGGCCCTCGGCCCGCTGCGCTGAGCCCTCGTCTGCGCGTCCGAGCGGCTACTCGCCCGTGGCCCGCTGCTCGTCCGGAGTCCATCGTTCGCCCGGGGCCCGTCGCTCGCGCGGGACCCGCCAGCCCGGGCACCACCCGCTAGCCCGGTCCCGGATCCGGCAGCGCGGTCGCCACGGGTGCCCTCAGGCCGGCCCGGGCGGCTGCCCTTGCGCCTGGCCGTGCTGGGCAAGGACCGGCTGTTTCCGGGCGGCCGCCCCGCTCCCGCTCCGCCAGCACCGGCTGGCCGCCCGGGTCGTGCTGGCCCGCGCGAGCCGCCTGGCACCGGGCCTTCCCGGCTCGGCCGACGTGGCGACCGGCCGTCCCCGCGCGGTCCCCCGGCACCGGGCCGCCCCCCTGGGCCGCTCACCGGCCTTGCCCGCCAGCTCCAGCCTGCCCGGAATCGCGGTAGACGCGGTGGTTGCCGAGATTGAGGAAATTGAGCTGAGTCTCGGGACGCATGCCGAGCTGTGCCGCCTCCCTGGCCAGCTGCGCGGGTGACTCCTCCGTCGACACCTGATGCTGCAGCGCCTGCTGTTGTTGCGCCAGGTTCGCGTTGGTGTGCTGTAGCTGGCTGATCTGGAAGCTGGTTGAGCCGAGCGTCGTGTTGATCGCCAGCAGGCAGATGAGGCCGCCACCGAGGAGGCAGGCCACCAGGAACACGAACGGCATGCGCAGCGGGCGGCTGCGGGCCGCTGCCCGGATCCCGGTGTCGCGAGCCCTGACGGGAAGCTGCGCCGACCCAGGCGCGGCGGCCGGCCGCGTCGCCGGTCCGCGGCCGGCTGTCGGGTGCGCCGGGTCAGTACCTCGTGTCCTGGCCCGGGCAGGCTGCGCGCTGGCTGCACGAGTGCGCCCTGCGCCGGCGCTGCCGCTGGCGCGAGCCGGGTCCGTGGTTACCGAGCTTCGGCGTGCCAGTGGCGGCTCGGCCAGCGGGCGCCCAGCGCGGCGCCGCACATCGCCGGGTCGCACCGGTGCCAGCGGCATAAGCCTTCGCGCCACCGGTATCTGCGGCACCGAGGCGGTCCGCGTCTGAGCCGTCCGGGTACGGGTAAGCCGAGCGGTCGGCGCGCCAAAGCTGACCGGTTCCTCCCCGGGTGGGACCGCGCTGGCGGCCGCAGGCCGGTCAGCCGGCCGCGGTTGGGATCCGCGCTCCGCCGCGCGGCTCCGCGACGCGGACACCGGGCGCCCCGGACGGCTCGATGGCGCTCCGCGCCGCCGTGGCTCGGCTGCCGACGGGCCCGTGCCAGCGGCCGGTCGCGGGCCGGGCCGGGCCGGGCTCGCCGTACGGCGGGCCTGCTGCCCGCTGCCTTGCGGCATGGCCGGGCGCGGTCGCTCGCGCGTGCCTACCTTGGTGTCCATCTGCACTTCCTCCCAGTGCGGTCCTGCCGCCGCTGTCCTTGGCCCCTCATCGCTGTCATGCCGCCGCCCTGATCCGCTCGGCGGCTCTGAGCCGGGCCGATGCGGCGCGCGGATTGTCGGCGAGCTCCGCAGCCGCTGGCCGTTCCGCTCCCCTGGTCAGCAGCCGGAACTGGGGCTGCGCCGCGGCAAGCGGTACCGGCAAGCCCCGCGGCGTCGTGTCGGATGACCTGGCGGCCAGCGCACGCTTGACCGCCCGGTCCTCCAGCGAGTGATACGCCAGCGCGACTATGCGGCCGCCAACGGCGAGCGCGTCGAGCGCCACCGGCAGGACCCGGCCGAGGGCCTCCAGCTCGCCGTTGACTTCTATCCGCAGTGCCTGGAAAGTTCGCTTGGCCGGGTTGCCGCCGGTCCGCCGCGCCGGGGCCGGGATCGAGTCCCGGACGATCTCCGCCAGCCTGGCCGTCGACGTCAGCGGCGCGCGCGTCCGCTCCCTGACCACCGCATCGGCGATCCTGCGGGCGAAGCGTTCCTCGCCGTACTCGCGCAGCACCTGAGCCAGGCGCGCGGCCGGATAGGTATTCAGCACATCTGCCGCGGTGACCGCGCCGGCCTGGTTCATCCGCATGTCCAGCGGCGCGTCCTGTGCGTAGGCGAAGCCGCGCTCGGGGTCGTCGAGCTGGGGCGAGGAGACTCCGAGGTCGATGAGCACACCGCGCACCACTAGGTGGCCGGCGCTTGCCAGAATCTGCGGCAGCTCGTCGTAGACCGCCTGGATCAAAGTGACGCGGTCAGCGAAGTCCGTCAGGATCTGGCGCGACTCCGTGATGGCGGTCGCATCGGTGTCTATGCCGATCAGGCTCAGCCCCGGATGCGCCGCCAGCAGCGCGCTGGCGTGCCCGGCGCGACCGAGGGTCGCATCAACGAGCACGCTGTCTGGCGAGTCGAGAGCAGGCGCGAGCAGTTCAAGGACCCGGTCGCGCATGACCGGCAGGTGCCCGGCCGCAGGCGTTCCCATCGTGCCCCCTCGCTGACTGGCCGCTCATGACGGTGGTGTGCTGCCTCGCCCCAGCGGCTGTGATGCCCGGCCAGGCCCCCGTCCGCGCCGCTTGCGGCCGGCGGCCGCGTTGCGATCAGACCGACGGAACCGCGGTGCCGCCTGACGCCGGGGAAGTGACGTCAGCCGGACCTTTGCGTCCGCACGCACGGGTGGAGACCTCGCCGGGCATCCAGCGCGCTGTCACAGAACTCCTGGCAGAACCTCCTCAGATGCGTCGGAGAACGCGTCTTCCTGTTGCTCCAGGTAGCTGGTCCACGCAACCGCGTCCCAGATCTCGAGGCGCGTGTTCGCACCGATGACGACGCAGTCGCGTTGCAGAGCCGCGTAGTCGCGCAGGCTCGGCGGGATGGTGATCCGGCCCTGCTTGTCGAGTTCCTCGTCCGAGGCGCTGGCAAAGAAGACCCGGCTGTAGTCGCGCACCGCCTTAGCGGTGACGGGCGCCGTCCGCAGCGCATCGGTGATCCGGCCGAACTCCGAGACCGGGAACACGTAGAGGCATCGCTCCTGACCCTTGGTCAGTACGAGCCCGGCCGATAGCTCGTCGCGGTACTTGGCCGGCAGGATCAGGCGACCTTTGTCATCGAGACGAGGCGTGTGGGTGCCAAGGAACACCCGCCTCACCTCCCCAGGTCCCCCACAATCCGCCCCGCCGAGGCCCTACCTGCCCCACGGACCACCACTGTACTCCACTCTCCCCCACCGTCAATGACCGCAAACCCATGTATCGGCCCTCGGAGCGAGAAATCACCAGGTCAAGGCGGTGGGGGAAAATGGAGATGCAAGAGCTCACGGTCGGCCGCCGGCGGTCCGCGCGTGCAATCGCCGGGCGCGGGGAAGGAGGTCTCCGGCAATGTTGCACGGACGGTAACCGCGCTGTTATTCCGCCGGAATCGCCGTGAGAGCATGCAACGACGTACTGTCTGAATCGCACGGGTCATCGGCAACGGCAATGTTGATGTTATGCATTAACACTGATGTGGAAGATGGGCCGCGTTGGCTGCAATTTGGGGATGAGCCGCCAGGAGGGCACGTGGTCACGGATACCGACCAGCAGGCTGATAGAACACTCGAAGAACTCGTGGAGGTCGCCAAGCAAGTCAGCGCGGCGGTACAGACGGTCATCTCCGGCAAGGCGGGCGCGATCCGGCTGGCGCTCACCGTACTGCTGGCCGAGGGGCACATCCTGATTGAGGACGTGCCGGGCGTCGGCAAGACTCAGCTCGCCAAGGCGCTGGCCCGGTCCATCGACTGCTCGGTGCGGCGCGTGCAGTTCACGCCCGATCTGCTGCCGAGCGATATCACCGGCGTGAGCGCCTTTAATCAGGAACTGCGCGAGTTCGAGTTCAAGCCGGGCCCGATCTTTGCCAACATCGTGCTCGGGGATGAGATCAACCGTGCTTCGCCCAAGACCCAGTCGGCGCTGCTGGAGTCAATGGAAGAGCGCCAGGTAACCGTGGACGGCAGCACTTATCAGCTCCAACCGCCGTTCATGGTGATCGCGACCCAGAACCCGATCGAGATGGAGGGCACCTACCCGCTCCCGGAAGCGCAACGGGACCGGTTCATGACCAGGCTCTCCATCGGCTATCCGGACCAGGACGCCGAGCTGGCCATGCTCGACTCGCATGGCTCCAGCTCACCGCTCGATGAGCTGAAGCCGGTGGCGCACGCCATCGACGTCAGGGCACTCGTGGCTGCTGTGCGCGAGGTGCACGTGTCGATGCCGATCCGCCGGTACATCGTCGACTTGGTGAACGCAACCAGGTCGTCGCCGGAACTGCGCCTCGGTGCCTCGCCCCGCGCGGCGCTGCACCTACTGCGGGCCACCCGGGCGCAAGCGGCGCTCGACGATCGTGACTTCGTTATCCCCGACGATGTGCAGGCGCTGGCAGTCCCGGTGCTCGCCCACCGGCTGCTGCCAAGCGCCGAGGCCGTCGTCGGCCGGGAGTTGCCCGATCAGGTGCTCGCCAGCATCATCCGGCGGCTACCTCTGCCCGCCCGGTAGACCAGGTATCGGACGCGGTCAGCGTTAGCAGCCGGAGGATATTGACATGCGAACCTCCCTGTTCTCCGGGTTGACAACCCGGGGCACCTCATTCCTGGCGGCCGGCGTCGCGGCCGCGCTGGCCGGCTACCTGCTCGGCGAGCGCGGCCTGCTGTGCGTCGGGATCGCGCTGGTATCGCTGCCGCTGCTAGCGGCCTTTGCAGCCAGCCGCGGCCGGAACCGGATCGCTGCCAGCCGGCTCATCGGACCGCGGCGGGTGCCAGTCGGCCATACCGCTCGCGTCACGCTCCGGCTGCGGAATGTGTCGCGGACGGCGACGGGACTGATGATGGCCGAGGACGCCGTCCCTTACGCGCTCGGCACGCGGCCCAGGTACGTGCTCGACAAGATCGAGCGCGGCGGTATTCGTGAGCTGTCCTATCCGCTGCGCTCCGACCTGCGCGGCAAATTCGAGATCGGCCCGCTCGAACTGCGCGTGGCTGACTCCTTCGGCCTCGTCGAGGTCGCCAGGTCGCTGTCGGGCCGCTCCACCCTGGTCGTGACGCCGCGCGTCGTCCGGCTCTCCCGGACAGTCATCAGCCGGTCGTGGGCGGGTGAGGGCGAGGGCAGCAGCAGACTCGCGGCTTCGGCCGGCGAGGACGACGTCATCCCGCGCCCCTACCGGGATGGCGACGAGCTGCGCCGGGTGCACTGGCGGTCCACGGCGAGGTACGGCGAGCTGATGGTGCGCAGGGAAGAACAGCACTGGCGGAACAAGGCCACGGTCTTGCTGGATACGCGCAGGCTGGCACATGCTGGCAGCGGCGCCGCATCGTCCTTCGAGGTTGCGGTCAGCGCCGCGGCCTCGGTCGGCATGCACATCAGCCAGGAGAACCTGACCGGCCAGTTCATCACCGACACCGATGTGATCCGCGGCGAGGCCTTCTTCACCGACCGGCTGCTCGACATGCTGGCAGTGATCAGGATGTCGGCCCGCCGGGACCTGAAGCATGCACTCGCGCAGCTGCGGAGTTCCGGTTCCGGGGTGGTCATCGCGATCATGGGCAGGCTGTCGACGACCGACGCCGAACAGCTTGCCGCGTGCCGCAGCGAGGGCAGCCAGGCGATCGCACTGCTCCTGGCCGTGTCCGAGTGGACCGACAACGAGCGCGCGGCCGCCGACGACAGGACTGCCGCTGGCGGGCCAAGCGCGCCGCCGGGAGCGGTCAGCCAGCCCGCCGGGCCAAGCGAGCCCGGCTCAGCTCGGCCCGCGGGGTCGATCCCGGCTCGTCAGCCGACCGCAGACCGGCAGACCCTCCAGGTCGCCGCGACGCTGCGGACGGCCGGCTGGCGGGTAGCCATCATCGAACCCGGCACTCCGCTTGCCGACGCCTGGCAAGGGCTGCCGCGCGCTGGCCAGCTGATCGTCCCCAGCGCGAAGGACGCCGCCAGCGTCGCGGCTGCCGCGGGCAGGCCAGCATGAACATGCGCCTCACCTGGATCGCCGCCCTTGCGGTCGTGCTCGCGTCGCTGACGCTCAACTCCGTCCTGGCCGGCAACGGCTGGCTGGGATTCGGCATTGGCGCCGTCGTGGTGGTTGCGCTGGCCGGACTTGCGACCCGCATGTCCGGGCTCCTTGGAGCTGCCACGACAACGGCCCTGGTGCTGCTGGCAGCGATTCCGCTGCTGACCGGACCGACCTGGGGCGGACGCGCGGCTGCGCTGGTGGTCGTCGCCCTGACTGCCGGGAGCGCGGCCGGCTGGCGGACGCTGCGCGGGTTCGCGGTTCTTGCTTGCTATGCCGCCGTACTGCTGCTGTACCTCAACCTCGCTTTTGCCGGGGGCCCGTCGTTCGGCCACGTGATCCCCAGCAACGCGTCCCTCCACATGCTGCGGGGCTTGTATGACCAGGCATTCGTGGAGTTCAAGTCGGCCCCGCCAGTGCCTGACATCTCCGGTGTCAGCCTGGTCGCGGCCGGCGGCATGGGGTTGGTCGCCATCATGGTCGACCTGGTCGCAGTCCGTCTCCGCCGGCCAGCGCTGGCCGGGCTGCCGCTGCTCATCCTCTTCAGCGTGCCAGTCGCGACCAACCTGAAGTCGTTCGGCCTCGGCCAGTCGCTGACCTTCGCCGCCGGCCTGGTCGGCTACCTGGTGCTGCTGTCGGCGGACGGCCGCGAGCGCCTGCGTGTGTGGGGCCGCCTGGTGACATTCCGGTATGTGCAATCGGCCAGCCAGAGGGGCCCGGGCCCGGACACCAGCGAGCTGGGTGCGGCGGGCCGCCGGATCGGGCTCGCCGCGATCTGCCTGGCTGTGCTAGTCCCGGCGATCCTGCCCACGATGCGCGCGCGTGACCTGTTCGCCGGCCCGGGCAACGGCCTTGGGATCAGCGGTTCGGGCTCGGGACCGCTGTCACCACTGCTGAATATCCAGCACCAGCTCTCGCTCGGCAAGCCGGAGCCGGTCCTCAGCTACACCACCACCGCAGCCCGCCCCGCGCAGCAGTACCTCCAGATGTACGTGCTCAACTACAACGCCCGGCTCGGGACCTGGCTGCCGCAGTTCCCGGCCACCGGCAATCGGGTCCTGGACGGGTCGGCGGCACCCTTTGCCACCCCCGGAGTGACCGCTGCCACGCCGACGACGAGTGCGAGTACCACGATCTCGCTGCGAGGCAGTGCCGGCCAGACCGTGCTGCCGATGCCCTATGCACCTACCCAGGTGATCATCGGCAGTGAGGGCTGGACCGAGACGCCGGGAACGCTAATGGTCTACGGCGGCATCAAGGAGCCGACGCTGCATTACACGGTCCTCAGCAGCGAACCCGACCCCAATCCGGCCCAGATCATCACCGCTAACGCGAACGCGGTCCAGGCGCCCCTCAGCATCCAGCGGCAGTACGAGCCCACCTACACCGGTGCGGACGCGAACCGGATCCTGTCGATCGCCACCCTGCACATAACCGCCGGGGCACCGCTGCAGGAGGCCATCGACCTACAGGACTGGTTCCTGTCCGGCAGCTTCAAATACAGCCTCAAGCACATCCCGACGGGCAAGCACTGGCTGCTCGACTTCCTGACCAAAGACAAGCGCGGCATCTGCCAGCAGTACGCGTGGGCGTTTGCGATCATCGCCCGGATGTACGGCATACCCTCGCGGATCGCCGTCGGCTACACCGGCGGGCAACTGGCAGCTGACGGGAGCTGGCAGGTCACGACCGCCGACGCCCACGCATGGCCGGAGCTCTATTTCCCCGGCGAAGGCTGGCTGCGATTCGAGCCCACCCCCGGCGGCCCCACCGGCCAGGGCACTGCGCACGTGCCGGGATACGCAACCGGGCCTCCCACCAAGAACAGCAACTCCATATCGGGCCAGAACGGACAGACTTCCGGCAACGGGCAGGCGCCCCCCACCAAGACGGGCAACCAGACCCCCAACAATCTGACGCACCTGACCAGCGGCGGAGGCAGCGCGGCCGGCCATCACCATGGTTCGTCGCTGGGTACCGCCCTAGGTGTCGGTATCCCGCTCGCGGTGCTGCTCCTGCTGGCTCTGCCCGCCCTGATCCGGATCGCGACCAGACGGCGGCGGTGGCTAGCGGCGGCCGGGGACGCTGGCCTCGCGCATGCGGCCTGGCTGGAGCTCACCGACGACCTGGCGGACTTCGGCCTGCCTTGCCAGCCCGGCGAAACCACCCGGGTGGTTAGCCGGCGGGTGACTGCCGCAGCCTCGCTCGATCCGCTCGCCGCGCAGGCCATCGGCCGGATCAGCCTGGCCGAGGAACGGGCCAGATATGCGCTCAGCCCGCTACCGGGCCCCGGGCTGGCGGCCGATGTCCTGACCGTCCGGCGCGCGGTAGCGGCCACCGTGCCGCGGCGGCGGCGGCTGCGCGCGCGGCTGCTCCCGGCCTCCACCGTCGCCGCCATTGGGCGAGTGCTGCAGCAGGCGGTCGATGTCTTCAGCTTGCTGGAGTCGTCCTGGCCAGCCATGCGGCGGGCACTGGTCGGCACCCGCGAGCGTGGCCTGGCCGACGGCGATCTGGGCTAGGAACGGACGGAAACTACAGCTCGGCGAGCCAGGCCACGGCGAAAGGGTCCTACCCGGCAACCTGGCCGGAGCAGGGCGTATCTGCCTCGCTTCGCCGCTGGCGGCGGCGAGAGGACGCGAAAGCAGCTCAGCTAGCGGTTGTTGCCCTCCTGGCGGCGCCGCCAGCGTTCCTCGATGCGCTCCATCAGCCCGTTGCTGGGCGGCGGCTTCGGCCAGCGCCGGTCCGGCCCGCGGCGGTCCTGCCTGCGCCGCCGCTCCCGGGCCACCGAGCTGGCCATCCTGCGGTAGCTCGACACGGCCCAGACGCAGCTGACCACCATGGCCAGGACTCCGATGGCCGCAATCCAGTGGTATTTCAGTAGCAGCCCAGCCGCCACCAGGCCGATGCCTGCCAGGAATGCGATCGCGGCATGTAGTACTTTGCGGCGATAGTGAACCTTCGGGTCTTTTGCTCGCATCGTGCGTGCGAGTCGCGGATGATCGGCAGAAAGCGCCTGCTCAATCTGCTCGAGCTGACGCTGCTCGTGCTCAGAGAGCGGCACAGTGCCTCCCATCAACTCGGGCCCGCGCCGACCGCGCGGCAGCTTCCTTTACGCCCAGAATACGAGCGCCAGGGCACACTGTGGAAGGGTACACGGAAGCAGCTACCCATCCAGCCGGCCAATGCTGACGGTCTGTGCTTACCTTTCCCGCTTACGGCCGTCTGGCACAGCCTGGCTTCCGCGCAGAGCGGGACGCGGCTGGCGTCCTCAGGACTGCTGGTCGTGCCGCCGCTCCACCAGGCTGGGTGCGGCCAGGCGGGTGGTTTTGCTGCCGGTCCACCAGGTCGGGGCGCCGCCAGGCGGGTGGTTTTGCTGCCGGGCCCACCAGACCGGGCGCCGTCAGGGCCGGCGGTCCTGCTGCCGGTCCACCAGGGTGGCGGGGCGCACTGCCTCGGCGCCGAACCGGCCGCTGATCTTGTCCAGCGCCGATTCGGCATCTCGCCAGGAGCCGCCCCGCTCGCCGAGGGCCAGCTGGGTTGCCGAGGCGGCAGCTGGCACCAGCCCGCTGGCCCGGACCCCGACGAGCCGCAGGCGCGCCTGCCCGCTCAGGCCCGATGCCTCATACAGCGTGCGAGCGGCGGCATAGATCCGCTGGGTCTCGCTGGTCGGCTCCGGCAACGTCCTGGACCGGGTGATCGTGGTGAAGTCGGCTTTGCGCAGCTTGACCACTATGGTCCGCGCGGCATGGCCGGACGATCGCAGGGACCGCGATGTCCGGCGGGATAGCCGGAGCAGCTCGCGCCTGATCACCTCGGGGTCGGTGACATCGACGTCGAACGTCTCCTCGGCGCCGACGCTCTTCTCGCGCACCGACGACTCGACGGCGCGATCGTCTCGGCCGGAGGCTAGCGCGTGCAGATGAGCAGCCGCGGCCTTGCCCAGCTCGCGCTCCAGCGCGGTCACCGGAGTCCCGGCCAGGTCGCCGACCGTCCGCAGGCCCAGCCGGGCGAGCGTGGCACCGGTTCGCTGGCCCACTCCCCACAGGGCCGAGATGGGCAGCGGGTGCAGAAAGGCCAGCACGCTGTCGGCAGGCACGATCAGCAGCCCGTCCGGCTTGCAGCGGACCGACGCGAGCTTGGCAAGGAACTTGGTCGGCGCGACGCCCACCGAGCAGGTGATCTGCTGCTGCTCGGCGACCTGCCGCCGGATCTGCGCACCGATCACGGCTGGCGAGCCAAGCAGCCGGATTGCCCCGGACACATCGAGGAACGCCTCATCCAGCGAGAGCGGCTGCACGAGCGGCGTGACCGACCTGAAGATCGCCATGATTTCCTTCGACACGGCCCCGTAGGCGCCGTGCCGCGGCGGGATCACGGTCGCCTGCGGGCAGAGCCGGCGAGCCCGCGACATGGGCATGGCCGACCGTACGCCGAAGGCCCTGGCCTCGTAGGTCGCCGACAGCACGACGCTGCGCCCCCCGAGCCCACCCACGATGACAGGCCGGCCCGTCAGTTCCGGGCGGTCGCGGATCTCCACGCTCGCATAGAAGGCGTCCATGTCGACGTGCAAGATGCGGCACCCGGTGTCGTCGACAGCCGGCCCGCGATCAAGCTCCGGCATGCTCAGCCTCACCGCCACTCTCAAGCCGACGCGGCCGGCGTCACTCCGCCTTGGACGACTGTAACCGCTGGCTCTGACACTCACCCGGCCCGTCGCTGACGCCGCAGACGGCCGGTGCAAACTAGTACGCTGTTCCGCGGCAACAGTGACACCGTCCGCGGGGCTCCCGCGGCTGTACAGCTCGAGGATGTGAACATGAGCCGGCCGATGTTCCCCGGGTTGGCCGCGGCCCGCGGCGCCACGCACCGGTGCCCGCGCCTCAGCGGTGCCCGATGAGCCAATTCGTCGCGGCGGCGCCGCGGCAGCTGAGCCTGGCCGGCCGCTTACTCGCCATCTATCTCACGCTCTGCCTGCTCCTGATCGCGCAGTACCTGCTCGGCATGGTGGCGAACCTGTTCGTCACCGTGCCGGCCCGCCATCCCGGCGCCGGCGCCAGCAACTACTTCGGCGGCATCGTCTCCGCGTTCGGCTGGGTCATCCCGAACGGGCCAGCCTGGATTGCCGCCCACGCGGCACTCGGCATGGCGCTAGCGGTAGCGGCCTTCGCCGCCGTCGTGGTTGCCTGGCCACATGCCAGCCGCGCCGCCAGATGGCTGTCGATCTTCGGTGCGCTCACCATCGTCGGGGCTGGCTTCAACGGAATGAGCTTTCTCAACTACGGCCACGACGCCAGCTCGATGATCATGGCGGGACTGTGGGCGCTGGCGCTGGCGTGCTACCTGGCGGCGTTGGCGCTCCTGCTGGCCGGCCGGATTACAGGGCCAAGGTTGGCTTCAGCTCCAGCAGGCGACTCAGCAGGCCGTTGACGAAGGCCGGCGAGTCGTCGGTCGACAGCTCGCCCGCCAGCACGACGGCTTCGCTGATGGCAACCGGATCGGGGACGTCATCCGACCAGAGCAGCTCGTAAGCGCCGATGCGCAGGATGTTCCGGTCCACTGCGGGCATCCGCTCGAGTGTCCAGCCCCGCGCATTCGCGCCGATCAGCTCATCGATCTGGGTCTGGTGGTCGAGCACGCCACGGACCAGCCCGACCGCATACGGCGACACCGGCGGGCTGGCCTGCTCGGCTCGGGTGTCGAGCAGCTCCAGTACCGGCTCGCCCCTGATCTCCGCCTCGAACAAGATGTCAAGCGCCCGTTTGCGGGCCTTACTGCGCGCTGCCATCGGGAATCCTGGCCTGCCAGCTGGCCGGCTCAGGCCCGGCCGAGGTAGTCACCCGAGCGGGTGTCGACTCTGATCTTCTCCCCCGTCGTGATGAACAGCGGCACCTGGATCTGCGCGCCCGTCTCCAGCGTGGCCGGCTTCGTGCCGCCGGTCGACCGGTCGCCCTGCAGGCCCGGATCGGTCTGGCTGACCGTCAGCTCGACCGCTGCCGGGAGCTCGACATACAGGGCCGTGCCGTCGTTGAACGCGATCGTGGCGGTCTGGTTCTCCAGCAGGTAGTTGGCCGCGTTGCCGACGACCGCGCCGGGGATGTGGGGCTGGTCGTAGTCGGTGGTGTCCATGAAGACGAAGTCCTCACCCTCGCGGTAGAGGTACTGCATCTCGCGCCTGTCGACGTTCGCGACGTCGACGCGGACGCCCGCGTTGAAGGTCCGGTCCACCACCTTGCCAGACAGCACGTTCTTCAGCTTGGTACGGACGAAGGCGCCACCCTTGCCCGGCTTGACGTGCTGGAACTCCACCACGTTCCAGAGTTGCCCATCGATGCTCAGCGTCATGCCGTTCTTCAGGTCATTCGTGGTGGCCACGTGAGGTGTCTCCTGCATGCACGTGGGACCGCGCGCACCCGCTTCAGAGCACGAGCAGTTCCCTGGTGGTCGTGGTGAGAATCTCCGCTGGTCCCGCCGATCCCGGTGCTGCGCCAGCACGAACTACCAGCGTGTCCTCGATCCGCACGCCGCCCCGGCCGGGCAGGTACACCCCAGGCTCGACGGTGAGGGGGACCCGATCTTCGAGTGTACCCGTACCCTTCGGCGCGAGCATCGGTGCTTCGTGCACCTCAAGGCCGACGCCGTGGCCCAGGCCATGCTGGAAGTGCTCCTCGTGGCCGGCTGCGGTAATCATGTCCCGGGCCGCGGCGTCTACATCCGCAACGTGCGCCCCCGTGACCGCAGCCGTCACGCCGGCTTGCTGGGCCGCCGCGACAAGGGAATAGATCTCCCGCTGCCAGTCGGCCGGCGAACCGAGCGCGACGGTCCTGGTCATGTCCGCGTGATAACCGCGATACCGCGCGCCGCAGTCGATCGTGATCAGATCACCGGCAGCGAGCTCCCGCAGGCCGGGGGCGTGATGCGGGATCGCCCCGTTCGGGCCGCTGGCGACGATGGTGTCGAAGGCCGGACTGTCGGCACCCAGGTCCACCATGGCGCGTTCCAGCGTGATGGCGATTTCCCGCTCGGTGACACCCGGCCGCACGCTTGGCAGCATCTGGTCGAACGCCGCGCACGTGATGGCGCAGGCCGTCGTCAGCAGCTCGATCTCGGCCTCGTCCTTGATCATCCTGAGCTCCTCGACCACCGAGCCGAGTTCCAGGAGTTCGGGCTCCTCGTCGAGGGCGGCGAGCCTCTCATGCCGTGCCACGGTCATCTCCTGGGCCTCGAAGGCGAGCTTGCGCCAGCCGCGCCCGGACGCGAGCCGCGCCAGCGCCGACTCGATCTGCCGGTCCACCAGCAGTTCGATATCGGCGCAGTCGCGCGCCGCTGCCTCTGCGTACCGGGAGTCGGTAGCCAGCACTCCGGTCCCGATGGCGGGCAGCAGCACGGCGGCGTTGGAGCTGACCAGTCCGGAGAGATATCGCACATTCGGCAAGCTGGTGATCAGCGCGGCGTCCGCGCCGAGGTCTGCGATCTTCTGCTGCGCCCGGGCTCGACGGGCGGCGTGTATGTCGGCCACCTCCCTGACTTTAGTGACTACCGGACCTGCTGGCGCGCCCGGACTGTCTGGTCATGTCGTGCTTCACCACTCGCGCCCGCGTTGCGCCGGTCAGCAGCGCATACAGCGCGCACATGGCCAGGGCGAGAGTCAGGAGCGAAGGCGCGACCACGCGCGGGCCGACACTGCCGATCACCAGGCCGAGGCCAGCCGGGAGCACAGCGCTTCCGGCCGCAGACGCAGCGACCTGCAGGCCCACGATCTGCACAGTTCCCGCGGCGGCGCCATCGCCGACCAGTAGCCGGCCACCGTGACCAGCCGGCGTTGCGGGCCGGTCCGCTGGCCGGTCGGCCTCGCAGGCCGCGGTCGCGGGCCATCGCCGGCGGGCCTCGCGGCGCGCCCTGGCGCAGGCTCGGCCATCGCAGGTCCGGAGCCGGCTCAGCCGGTCAGTCCTGGCCAGGGACGTCGTCCCCGACGATCACGCCGCCGCCGCGGCTCCAGGTCAGATAGCGCCAGGTGAGGTTGACCAGCGCGTTGATCCGGTTCCGGTTGCCGAGCAGCGTGATCAGGTGCAGGGCCAGCCAGGCGAGCCAGGCGAGCGTGCCACGCAGCCGGATCCCCTGTGGCAGCTCGACCACAGCCGAGCGGTGACCAATGGTGGCCATGATGCCCTTGTCGTGATACTGGAACGGCTCGGTCTGCTGTCCGCGCATGAGCCGGATGATTTGCTCGGCAGCATGCTTGCCCTGCTGGATGGCGGGCTGGGCCAGCTGCGGCACCGGATGCTCCTCGCTCAGCGATACGTCGCCCGCGGCGAACACCCGGTCCTGTCCCACGACGCGCAGGTCCGGGGTGACGTCGATGCGCCCGCCGCGACCGCGCGCGAGCCCTGCGTCCCACGCGGCGTCCGGAGCGGCCACCCCAGCCGCCCAGACGGTGATGTCGCTGCGATGCCGGCTGCCATCCGCCAGCAGCACAGAATCCGGGCCGACTTCCTTAATCGCGGTGTTGAGCAGCACCTCAACGCCCCGATTGGCCAGCTGCTGCCTGGTGTAGTCGCGTTGCCGCTCCCGGTAGGGCGACAGCAGCGTCCCCGCCATTTCGATCAGGCGGACGCGCATCTCGCTGACATCAAGGTCGGGGAACGCGGCCGGCAGCGCAATGTTGCGCAGCTCGGCCAGCGTGCCGGCCAGCTCGACCCCGGTGGCGCCGCCGCCCACCACCGTCACGTCCAGCTCCGGCTCGGTCAGGGCCTCGTTCCGGCGCTCGAACTCATACAGCAGCCGGTTCCGCAGCGCCACCGCGTCTCGCCGCGTGTACAGGCTCATCGCGTGCTCGGCCGCACCTGCAACCCCGAAGAACGCGGCGCCGACGCCGGTCGCGATGATCAGGTAGTCATAGTCCAGCTCGATGCCCTCGGCCAGCACTACTTTGCGGCGCTCGGTATCCAGGTCGGCCAGCTCACCCTTACGGTAGCTGGCGCCGGTCTTCCCGGTGATCATCCACAGCGGGTAGGCGACATCAGCAGACGACAGGCCGGCGGTGGCTACCTGGTACAGCAGCGGCTGGAACGTGCTGTAGACGTTCCGGTCCACCACCGTCACGCGGGCGTTGCTGCGGGCCAGCATCTGGACGGCCGTCAGCCCGGCGAATCCCCCGCCTATGACCAGCACCTGGGGCCCGTCAGCCCGCCTTCTGCGCCGTCTGGATCGCATCATGCTCCAATCACCCGGGCATGGGCTGGCCTGCCCCGGGCCAGGCTGCCGAAACTGCCTGACGACCGAATCGCCCCGATTTAACTGGCCAGGTCGCGGACCTGCTCGATGAGCGCGATGCGCTCGGCATGGGTGGCGCCGAGCGGTGCCACGTTCAGGGTGGTCACGCCGGATTCCCTCATGGCCGCGACCCGCTCGGCCACATACGACTTGGGTCCGATCAGCGACACGTGCTCGAGCAGATCCTGCGGGATCAGCCCGGCCGCCTCGTCCTTGCGCCCGGCCAGGTAGGCGTCCTGGATGGCGGCCGCTTCCTTGCCGTACCCGTAGCGGACCGCCAGGTTGTTGTAGAAGTTGCGGCCGCGGGCACCCATGCCTCCGATGTACAGCGCCTGGACCGGGCGGATCAGGTCGATGAGCCCCTTCACGTCGTCGCCGATGGCCAGCGCGGTCTGGGCGATGACATCCAGCGCCGGCAGCGACGGATCACGCTTCGCGGCCCCCGCTGCAAGCGAGGGACCCCAGACCTCGGGAGCCTTCTCCGGATAGTAGAAAATCGGTTCCCAGCCCTCGGCCAGCTCGGCCGCCAGCTCCACGTTCTTCGGCCCGAGCGCGGCCAGGATGATCGGGATGCGATCCCGCACCGGGTGGTTGATGAGCTTCAGCGCCTTGCCCAGGCCGGTGCCCTGGCCCGCTGGCAGCGGGATCTGGTAGTACCGCCCGTCGTACTCCAGCCGCTCGCGGCGCCAGACCGCGCGGCAGATCTCGATGGTCTCCCTGGTCCGGCCGACCGGCGCGTCATACGGCACGCCATGCCAGCCCTCGATCACTTGCGGCCCGGACGCACCGATGCCCAGAGAGAACCGGCCCTGCGACACGTAGTCGATGCCAGCCGCGGTCATCGCCGTCAGCGTAGGCGTGCGCGAGTAGAGCTGCAGGATGCCGGAAGCGAGCTCGACGCGCTCCGTCACCGCCGCCAGGTAGCCGAGCTGGCTCACCGCGTCATAGCTGTAGGCCTCAGGCACAAAGACGATGTCCAGGCCCGCCTTCTCGAAGTCGGCTAGCTCGGCTGCCGTCTCCTTGAAGCCACCCGCGTAGTTCAGAGCCATCCCGATGCGCATTCAGTACACCTCTCCCGCATGCCAACTCGTTCGAATGATCGTAACGGCGCCGGTCAGATCGGCACAGCCTGCTGCGCGACGCGCAGATCGACGTGCCAGGCAGCGGTTGCGAGGGGCGCGCCGGTCAGGCCGGTCGGGCCAGCAGGCCGGCCACCGCCCGCAGGGCCAGCAGGTAGGACTGGATGCCGAACCCGGCCACGGTGCCATCAGCCACCGGCGCGACGACAGAAGTGTGCCGGAACGACTCGCGCGCGGCCGGGTTGGAGATGTGCACCTCGACCAGGGGCGCGGTGCGCATCGCCAGCGCGTCTCGCAGCGCATACGAGTAATGGGTGAACGCGGCCGGATTCAGCACCACCGGCAGCCGTCGCTCGAACGCCTCGTGCACCCAGCCGATCAGCTCGGCCTCATCGTCGGTCTGGCGCAGGTCAATCCGCAGCCCGAGGTCGGCAGCCAGCTCCGTGCACGCCGCCCGAATGTCGGCCAGCGTCGCCGCGCCGTAGATCTCCGGTTCGCGCGCACCGAGCATGCCGAGGTTCGGGCCGTTGAGTACCAGCACCGTGGTGACGCCCGGGCCGGTCGCCGCGTCTTCCTGCGCCACGCGCTCAGCTCACTTCCGCATAGGCCAGCTCCAGCAGTTCCTCCGGCGGGTCGGCCATGATGCCAGGCTTGGCCAGCCCGTCCAGCACCACCAGGCGGAGCCGGGCAGCCCGGGTCTTCTTGTCCATCGCCATCGCCGCGCGCAGGTCCGGCCAGACGCCTGCCCGGTACCGGGCTGGGAGTCCGACCGCGGTCAGCACCGACCGGTGCCGCGCGGCGGTGGCCGGATCGAGCCGCCCGGCCAGCCGGCCGATGGCCGCGGCGAAGCACATGCCGATCGCCACCGCCTCGCCGTGCCGCATCCGGTACTCCTCGACCCGCTCGATCGCATGGCCGAGGGTGTGACCGTAGTTCAGCATCTCGCGCTGCCCGGCCTCGCGCAGGTCGGCAGAGACCACGCTCGCTTTCATCGCGATCGCGCGCTCGATCAGCTCCCGCTCATGCTGGCCACCCGGCCGCGCCGCCGCGTCTGGATCGGATTCCACTAGGTCGAGGATCGCCGGATCGGCGATGAAACCGGCCTTGATGACCTCGGCCATCCCGCTGACGTACTCGGCCCGCGGCAAGCCGCTCAGCACGCTGGTGTCGGCGAGCACGCCAGCCGGCGGGTGGAAGGCACCCACCAGGTTCTTGCCGTCCTGGGTATTGATCGCCGTCTTGCCGCCGATCGCCGCGTCGGTCATGCCGAGCAGCGTGGTCGGCACAAGAACCACGCGGACTCCGCGCAGCCACGTTGCGCCGACGAATCCGGCCAGGTCGGTGACCGCTCCGCCGCCGACCCCGACGACGGCGTCCTTCCGGCCGATGCCGGCGGCGGCCAGCCGTGACCACAGCCCGGCCGCGACGCTGATCTCCTTGGCGGCCTCGCCGTCCGGCACCTCCTCGGGCTGCACCGCGAACCCGGCCCGGGCCAGCGACTGGCATACCGGCGCCGCGACGGAGGCAACGGACGGCGAGTGGATCACGACGACGTTCCCGGTATCGGAACCAAGCAGTGACGGCAACTCGATCAGCACGCCGGTGCCGACGACCACCTCGTAAGGTCGCTCGCCCCCAACCGCGATGCGCGTCGCGGTCACTGCGCTCTCACCAGCACTGTCGGCACAAGCACTGGCCGGTCACGACTGTTGTCCCACCGCTGTCACGATCTCGTCGGCGATCTCGTCCGGCTTACGCCCGTCGGTGCCGACGGTCAGCCAGGCGAGCTGCTGATACACCGGCAGCCGCTGCTCCAGCATCGCCCGCAGCTGCGCCCGCGGGTTCGTGCCGATCAGCAGCGGCCTGGCCCGATCCAGGCCCACCCGCTTGGTCAGCTCGCTGAACCCGGTCTCCAGGTAGACGACGCGACGCCCGGCCAGCAACTCCTGCGTCGCTGGCTGCATCGGCGCGCCGCCGCCGAGGCCGATCACACCGGCGTCACCAGCCAGCGCCGCCGCCACCGCATCTCGCTCCAGCCGCCGGAACTCCGCCTCGCCGTCGGTGACGAAGATGTCGCTGACCGGCTTGCCGGCCGCCGCCTCGACCACCGCATCGGTATCGGTGAACTCGGTGCCGAGGCGCACCGCGAGGGCGGTGCCCACCGTGGTCTTGCCGGCGCCGGGCGGGCCGATGAGGATGATAGACGGGAACGTGCCCCACTCGCCCTCGGCCTGCCCACCGTTCGCCGTCACTGGATCACCATCGCCTTGAGATATGCCTCCGCGTTCCGCGCGGTCTCGGTCACGCTATCGCCGCCAAATTTCTCCATCGTCGCGTCCGCCAGTGTCAGCGCCATCATGGCCTCGGCCACCACGCCAGCCGCCGGCACCGCAGTGACGTCACTGCGCTGGTTGATCGCCTTCGCCGGCTCGCCGGTCCGCACATCCACCGTGGCGAGGGCCCGCGGGATCGTCGAGATCGGCTTCATCGCGACCCGCAGCCGGATCGGCTCGCCGGTGCTCATGCCTCCCTCGATGCCGCCGGCCCGGTTGGTGACCCGGCGGATGCCCGCGCCAGTTCGCTCGATCTCGTCGTGCGCCTGCGAGCCACGGCGCATCGCGGTGGTGAACCCGTCGCCGACCTCCACGCCCTTGATCGCCTGGATGCTCATCAGCGCTGCGGCGAGGCGGCCATCGAGCCGCCGGTCCCAGTGCGCATGGCTGCCAAGGCCGGGCGGTACGCCGTATGCCAGGACCTCGACGACGCCACCCAGGGTGTCGCCGTCCGCATGCGCGGCGTCGACCTCGGCCTGCATGGCTGCGCTCGCGGCCGGGTCCAGGCAGCGCACCGGGTCGGCGTCGATCCGGTCGAGGTCCTGAGGACCGGGCACGTACTCATCCGAGGCGCGCACCGGGCCGAGCGACACTACGTGGCTGAGTACCTCGGCGCCGAGCACCTGGCGCATGAGCCTGCGAGCCACCTCGCCAAGCGCGACCCTCGCCGCGGTCTCCCGCGCGGACGCCCGCTCCAGGATCGGTCGTGCATCGTCGTGGCCGTACTTCTGCATGCCGACTAGGTCGGCGTGGCCGGGGCGCGGCCGGGTCAGCGGCGCATTGCGGGCCTGCGCGGCGAGGACAGCCGGGTCAACTGGGTCGGCGGCCATGACGGTCTCCCATTTCGGCCACTCGGTGTTGCCGATCCGGATCGCCACCGGGCCACCCAGGGTCACGCCATGTCGGACCCCGCCGGTGAGCTCGACGTCGTCCCGTTCGAACTTCATCCGGGCGCCGCGGCCATAACCGGCGCGGCGACGGGCCAGAGCGTCAGCCAGATCCGCGGTCGTAACCTCGACCCCGGCGGGGATACCCTCACAGACCGCGACCAGAGCGCGGCCGTGTGATTCTCCGGCGGTCAGCCAGCGCAACATGCTGCCGATCTTCCCATGCCGGGCCGACTGCCCATCGTTTGGCTGGCGCCGGGGCGGGTATCCCCGCCTTTGCACTACGGGAAGATCGTCTAGTTGTGCACTTCGCGGCCGCAGGCTGCGAGTGCGTTTCTCAGGTGCAATGTGGTTCTTCGGGGGATGGACATCATGCGCCTAATGGGGCGATTTACCGCTCCTGCTCGCCTCCGCCCTGTCCTGACCAGCCCGCCGCCGGCGAGCCTGGCCGCTCTCAGTCTTGGCGCGGCCGGTCTTGGCGCCCTGGTCTCGCTTTCGGCCCCGGGCAGCGCGCTGGCCGCGTCGGACCGCGTGGCAGGCGCCGCGCTGGCTGGCAACCACGGCCCGGCGGTGGCGACGGCTTCGCCGTCTACCGCGACACCAGGATCCGCAGTCGAGTTCCAGGTGACCTGCCCCGACACCGATACGTCGTCGGCCACGCTCTCCGGGGCGACGCTCGGCTTGCCGTCGCAGGTCCCGATGACCAGGACATCCGACAACGGGATCTTCGACGTCACCGTGACGCTGCCGCGCAGCATCAGGCCGGGCCACTACAACCCGGACATTGACTGCTCCGACGGCAGCTCGGCGCCCGCGTCGCTACAGGTCACGGCCCTGCCAGGACCTGGTGGCGCGCAGACCGGCGACGGCTCGACGTCGACCCAGACCAATGGCGGCCTGACCGAGTTTGGCTTGGCGATGATCGCCGCCGGCGCGGTAACAGGCGGAATCGCCCTTCGCCGCCGCAACTCTGGCCCGCGCGTGTAATCCGGCCTCTCGGCCAGACGGCTATGCGCCTGGCTGGTGCCTTGGCTGAAGCACGCCAGCCATAGATCGAGGACCGGCAGCAGCAGACGCGTTGGACGCACGGCGCAGTCGGTGATACGAACAAGGCATGCAGGTCCGGCTGCTGCTGGTTCATAGCCCGCTGGTTGGCAGCGGGACGTGGGGCCCGGTCGCAACCGACCTGGCCGGGGCCGGATACGCGGTAGTCGTGGCTGACCTGGCTGAGACAGCAGCGGGAGGCCCGCCGTATCACCTGCGGCAGGCCCAGGCGATTGCGGCGGCCGCGGGCGATCAGCCCGTGATCCTCATCGGGCACAGCCGGGCGGGACCGCTGCTGCCTTCAGCCGGGACGATGCTCGGAGACAGCGTCTTGGGTTACGTCTTCGTCGACTCCCGGCTGCCGGCGCCGGGATGCTCCTGGCTCGACACCGTGCCCGCGTTCGCGACACGACTGCGAGACCTGGCCGACCCGGACGGCTGGCTGCCACCATGGTCGCGCTGGTGGGCGGACGAGGAACTGGCCGCGCTCTTCCCTGATCCGGCTGTCCGGCAGCATTTCGCTGCCGGATGTCCCCGGCTGCCCATGGCCATGCTCGAGGAAGTTTATCCGCCCGTGCCCGGCTGGCCCGATGCGCCGTGTAGCTATCTCCAGCTCAGCGACGAATACGCGGGCGATGCGGCCAGGGCGCGTCGACTCGGCTGGCGAGTGATACACCAGCCAAGTCACCACCTCGCGCTGCTCACAGATCCCGAACAGGTCGCCCGCGAGCTACGCCAGCTGGTCGGCCAGCCGTGATTGCGCAGCCCGCCGCTGGCCGACCGGGCTTAGTCGTCCTGCGCGACGCCGATGACCACGCCGCTGCTGTTGGTCTCATACCTGCCCTTGGACAAGTCGACGAGGACGAGCGGGTTCCCGAACGGGTCGGCTACTACCGCGACGCGGCCGACCGGAATGTCGGACGGCGCAGCGATCATCTGCCCGCCAGCCCGGCAGATCTCCTGTGCGGCATGGTCGGCTGAATCGACCAGCCAGTCCGGCTCATAGTCCAGGTCGGTGGCCAGCACGAGCTCGGTGTCGCTGCCGGGCAGCCGCAGGCCCGCCTGGCCGAGCGCGTCGTTGCGCCAGCGCAGCTCATGACCGAGCGCGTCGCGATAGAACCGCAACCCGGCATCGAGGTCGGGCACCCGGACGGTGACGGCGTCCAGCTTCTGCAAGAGCGGAGTAGCGCGCATGACCCCAGTCTGCACGGGCGCTACGACATTTCGCCCCGCCTGCGCCTCGATCGCGTCGCAGCTGCGAAGGTTCAGCCGCTGGTCACTGCGTGGTGGTGTGCCCTGGCCGGATGGCCACGGCGGTCCGATGCATCCGGCGGTGGTCCCTGCGGCCTGCCGTAGCGCTCCGCCAGCCGAACGAAGCTCTCGATATCCGCCCGCGACTAGCGCACTGGCTTGCCGCCAAGGCCCGCTCGGCGCCATGACAGCGCGTTCTCCGCTGCCCGCCTGGTTCAGCAGCCTGCCGGGAGACTGTCCTGGGCGGCAGGTAAGGTCGGGCGCTGCGACCTTTGAGGGGATAACGATGAAGCTCACATCTGACCTGCCGGCAGCGGACCGGGAGCGGGCCGAGGCTCGGCTGCGCAGCAACCTCATCGCCTGGCTGACCACCGTACGGCCGGACGGGCAGCCCGTCACCGTGCCGGTCTGGTTCCTGCTCCGCGATGATGAGACGATCCTGGTCTACACCCGGCCGCAGAAGCAGAAGCTGCGCAACCTCGCGGCTAACCCGAAGGTGAGCTTCGTGCTCGACGTCACCGACATTGGCAGGAACGTTGTGCGCCTGGAGGGCACCGCCAGGACGGCTGATGACCAGCCGCCCGCCAACGAACACCCCGCCTACCTGGGCAAGTACACCGAGCGCATCGGGGCCTTGTTCGGCACTTCAAAAGAGTTCGCCACGCTGTTCTCGGCCCCGCTGATCATCACCCCGGCCAAGCTGCACGCCTGAAGCCACGGCACGGGCACGCCTGCCAACAAGGCAGCCCATCGACATCGGGAACAACAGCCAGCCGAAGTCCTGCAGGCCGACCTGGGCGCTGCGGCCTGCACACGGCGGGAGCAAGGTAAATGTAGTAGTCGCCGTTAGGGAACACCGTTAGCGGCCAGCGCTGCAACGCAGCCAAGGCATGCCGTGGCGGCGAGTGTTAGGTCAGCCAGCATTCACGGTGTCCGTGACTACGGTTGAAGCATGACCAGCGCGCGCGGCGCAATCAGCGTTCGCCTGGCTATGAGTCTCGACGGCTACATAGCCGACCACGACGGTGGCTACGACTGGATCGTTCCAGTACCCAGCCCCGGACTCGACACCGCACACCAGTTGCCGTTCGATGACTTCCTGCAGGACGTCGACATCGTCGTTATGGGGCGCCACTGCTACGAGCAAGGACAATCCGAGGACTACGTGGCGCTCGGCAAGCGGGTAATTGTCGCAACCTCGGACGCTGCTGGCCGCCGCGATACCTGCGCGGGCATCGAGTTCAGCGACGACGTGGTCGGCACCGTGACGGCAGCGCGTGAGCACGGCCAGCACTGTTTCGTCTTCGGGGGCGGATTGCTGGTGCACTCATTCGTTGCCGCCGATGCCGTCGATGTGCTCACCGTGAGCATCGTCCCGGTCCTGCTGGGAGGCGGGCGATCTCTTTTCCCCGGCGAGCATCCGACCATCAATCTCCGCCTCACCGACTATGCCATCGCAGATGGCAAAGCCCGGCTGGTGTACCAGCACCGCTGATCAGACGCCAAGGCCGCCGGTCGGCTCGACGCCTCGGCAGCACGTTCGCGGCGGAAGCGGACGTTCAGACGCTGGTCACTGCGTGGTGGTGTGCTCTGGCCGGATGGCCACGGCAATGCGGTCCGCCGCGTCCGGCGGCGGTCCCTGCGGCATGCCGTAACGCTCCGCCAGCCGGACGAACTCCGCGCCCTCCGGATCGGCAATGATCCGCTCGACCCGCCCCCGGACCTCTAGGTAACGGGACGGCCGGTCCGGGTCGGTGATCGACAGCGCGACCGCGGGCTGACCCTGCCAGTTGCGGTGCTTCTGCCGCCTGGTGGTCGCGGTCAGCCACAGGTACTCACCGTCGAACCGGAACCAGGTCGGATTCACCTGCGGAGCGCCATCTGGCCGAACCGTGGCCAGGTGCGCATACAACGGCCGCTCCAGCAGATCGGCAAGCGATTCAGGGATCACCGGCCCCGACACTGATGCCATCTCTCAATACCTCCATCGTGGACAGGCCTCAGTGTTGCACCATCACCGCCTTGCTTCAGGCTCTCGGCATCCGCCCGCGACTTGCGCACGGGCTTTCCAGGCAAGGCCCGCTCGGCGGCAGGACAATGAGTCATTGACGTGGGCGGCGATTCATGAAATGCAGTCCCGCTGCTGGGACTTATGGCTCAGGGACGAGTACCTGCCCTGATGCGGCGGCCGAGACCGTCGTGCCCGGGAGGCAGTTCGTCCGGCGTGAGCGGTTGCAGCACGTCGAACTCGTTACCGTCCGGGTCAGCCATGACTACCCAGCTGACCTCGCCTTGGCCGATGCTGACCTGCGTGGCGCCGAGTGCCTGTAGGCGGGCGACTTCGGCGGACTGGTCGGCTGGGCGCAGATCCAGGTGGAGCCGGTTTTTGACAGCCTTGCTCTCGGGGACCTTGAGGAAGATCAGGTCGGGGGCAATACCTTCTTCCGGGCTGCCCTCCGGCGGCTCGAGGCAGACCTGATCTTCCTCTTCGAACGTACGGCGCCAGCCAAGCGCGGACTCCCAGAAGCTGGCGATCCTGGCCGGGTCGACGGCGTCAATGCACAAGCACTGGATGCGTATTTCCACGTGCTTGATCATGCTTAGTTGCGCGTGGCCGCGTCCATTGATTTCCACCCAGCGCTCCTCGCTTGGCCAGCCATTTCCTATGCGACCGGTTACCGGCTGTGCTGGCGTGCCGCGCCGGGACTCGTCCACGCGAAGGAGACGTGCACAGAGCCGCAAGCGCGCAGAATTCGAGGATCTGGGTAGGTTCACGGGCGGTCCAATGCAACGACCAGCTGCGGTTAGATCTGCCTGGCCCATCAGCGCGACATGAGCGCGATGATCGGCTCGATGTCGTCACCCTGCGCTGGGTCGACGGCAACGCGGTTCGGCCGGGTGAAGCCGCAGCGCTGGCAGCGATGCACGATGACCAAACCTTTGCCTGACCGCTGTTCGAGGCCGACGGGTGTCATGAGCCCCCGGCAGTCCGAGTCCCGGTCGCCGGGCCGGACGTCGACATGCTTGGACCACAGGCAGGCCGGACAGTGATTGCGGTACCCGCCATTGGTCAGCGGCCGGACAATCAAGCCGCAGTGCGCGCACGTGAAACCCTGGTTTTGGGCAGCCCTGATGATGGCCCTGGCCTCCGGATTGAAGAAATGATCTTCAACCGGAGCGCGGGGTTCCGTTCCCTCTCGCCGCTACGGGCGGGCACCAGGCTCGCACAGAACGGTTCCCAGGCTTGGGCGGGCGATGGACCGATTCACCGCCTGTTCCGCCTCGTCAGCGGTCGGCGATTACTTCCGCTTCCTGCTTCACCGCGGCCTGTCTCAGCCGCGGATCCGGACCTCGACCGGGTTTGGCACTGTCCCGGTCACTGTCGGCCGAGCCTCCTCAGCCGCCAGCGGTAGGTGTCATCCCGCCGCACTGGCGTCGGCGTCGTCCCCCGCTCTCAGAGCACGGCCACATGCTGTGGCACTCCTGCCTCCCTACCTGTGTGAACGGGCACTGTTCCCGTCATCCCAGCACCGCCAGCGTTCGCGGGCAACTGAGAAAGGCGTACGGGTCAGCTGCCGCCGCAAGGGATCACCGCCCGCATCGCCCCGGCGTCTGCCGCAGCAGGTCGGCCCGGGGTTGCACCGTGATAGCGTCAGAGAAGATCATTTGCCCGCGATCACGCTGCCTGGCAGCGCCCGCCCGCTCGCGGCGTGCCGTCCGCAGCAGCCCATTGTCGTGAGTTCCGGTGACGAGACAGGTAATCAAGCTCGGCTCTAGCTCCATCGCCAGCCACGACGGGCTCGCGCTGGACGTCATTGCCGGCCTGGTCAGCCAGATCGCCGCAGCGCAGCGAGCCGGGCACGAGATCATCCTGGTCACCTCCGGTGCGGCCCGGCTCGGCCGGCGGCTGCTGGCCTTCGAGGGTCCGACCGCGGGTGCGGCCCCTGCCCTGCAGGCGCTCGTCGGCTCCATCCGATCCTCAATGCAGGCGGTCGACTACGCCGACCTGGTCCACTCGCTAGCAGAGATCCTCGAGCGCTACGACAGCGGTCAGGACGCGAACCCGACCGCGGAACGGCCGCATACCGTCGACACCGCCCTGCCAGCGGCGGTCGGCCAGCCCGCGCTCATGGCGCTGTACCGGCAGCTGGCCGCGGCGGTCGGCGTCGAGGTCTGCCAGATCCTGGTTTCGCGCAGCGATCTGGCCTCGCCACGAGCCATGGACGACCTCGGGCATCTGCTCCGCGAGGCCGTCAGCCGGGGACTGCTGCCCATCGTGAACGGCAACGACGCGACCGACCCATTGTCGGCACTCGACAACGATCAGGTCGCGGTTGCGGTGGCGGTCGCGGCCGATGCATCGCGCCTGCTCTTCCTCACTGACGTCCGCGCCGCCTACCGGGACTCCTCCCTCACCGACCGCATCGCCCGGCTGAGCCCGGACGAAGCGCGGGCCGTCCGCGTCGGAGGCGGTGGCACCGGACGCGGCGGCATGGGCTCCAAGCTCGGTGCCGCTGCCCGCGCCGCGCACTGCGGGGTGGACTGCGTCATTGGCTCGGCGACCGAGCCGGATATCGTCAGCCGGAGCCTGAACCCGCGAGCCCGGGTAGGTACCGTGATCCGCAGCGCGGCTGGTGACGGCGCCGTCGCCAGGCTCGACCCGGCTCGCCGGTGGATCGGCGGGATGGCGTACTCAGCAGGCTCGCTGCACGTCAACCGCGACGCCGAGGTGAGCCTGCGGACCGGCAGCACGCTGTTCCTGTCCGGGGTGAAGCGGGTCGATGGTGATTTCGCCGCCGGTGCGGTGGTGGAACTGGTCGACGTGCGGCACCCGGAGCGGCTACTGGGCCGCGGCTCGGTCGCGCTGCCCGCGAGCATCCTGCGGCTCCTGCGAGCCCTGTCGCCGCAGGAGGTCGCGTGCACGATCGCCACGCTGCTGCGGCTCCGCTACGCGGGTGCGACCGGTCCGGCAGGCGAGCCCGACACCGCCATCGCGCTGCTGGATCCCGACGTCTACAAGGACTGCCGGGAACTGGCAGCCGGGCCACGGCGAGCCAGCCGGGAGGCCCACGCACAGCTGGGCGCGGCGTCGGCCGACCGGATCACCGACCTCGCCGACTCGCTGCTGCTCGCGCAGCCAGCGCTGACAGCCACGTTCCTGCTGGACAAGGGGTTCGTGCACGGTCAGGTGCCGACGGACGCGGCGGCCCGGCACGTGGTCCGCGCCATCCATGCGGTCCACCGCGAGTCGCTGGTCGTCTACTCCGGCTAGCCTGTGGATAACGCACAACGCTTGGGATTCTCAGCGCTATCTGCTGAGAATCCCAAGCGCTGAGCCAATTGCTGAGTATCCCAATCGCTGAATGCAAGGGCGGGCTCTACCGCGCCCAGCGGTTAGCCCGCGCCCTCGATGCCGACGCTGTCGATGGCAACAGTGCCCCGCGGGACTACCGCGTACTGACGCAGATACAGGTCGCGGAACGTCACCGGTCCCCGCGGTCCCGGCACGACATCGATGTTGATCCCCGTCTCCGGGACGGAGAGCAGCTTGAAGCCGTCGAGCAGTCGCGGGGTGGCATTCCAGAACGCGCCCGTGCCCGCGTAACCGTCCAGGAAGTCGGCAGCCGCGGCCGAGTCCGCCGCCACGATCGAGGCCGCCAGGCCAGAGGTCTCGCGGTTGGCGATCTCTGCCGCGTCGGCCGCACCGGCCGCCGGCGCGATGGTGATCGTCGCCTCCGATCCAGCTTGCAGCGCCCACTCCTGGCCGAGCGGATGCTCGTGCGGCGGGAGCGAGACCGCGATGCCAAGCCGCTCGGCCACCTGGGTGACCAGCGGAATCGTCGAGTCCCAGATGGCGTCCTGCAGCAGCAGCAGGTTCAGCCGGTTGCACACGCCGAGCCGGTCGAGGCTGCGCTCTATGAGCTGCAGCGCCAGCGCCCGGTCGGCGGACTCGTCCACGTAGATCACCGCGCCACCGTCAGCGTGCGCGAGCGTGCGGACGCCGTGCAGCGCGCCCTCGCGCGCGAGGGCGCGGGTGCTGTCACCGCTCCCGCGCAAGATAACCAGCGGGATCAGCGCGGGCTGGCGCACAAGCGCGAAAGCAGATTCACGTCCGGGAACGCGCACAAGCTGGATCGCGGCCGGATCCAGCCCCGAGGCCGCCATCGCCGGGCCAACTACCTCGTCGATGAGCACCTCGGCCGAGGTCATGGCGCTGCTCCCCGTGCGCAGCACGCCAGCGTTCTGCGACTTGATGAGCTGCGAGGCGATGTCGACCACCACATTGGGCCGAGCCTCAAAGTTCGCTCCGACGACGCCGACCGGACGCCGCCACTCCTGCAGCTCGAGCCCGTCCGGCAGATCCCGCACCCGCGTCCTGGCTGGCGCGGCTGGCACCTCGGCCAGGGTTCGCAGCTGGTCGGCCATCGCCTCCACCCGCTGCGGGGTCAGCGTCAGCCGGTCCACGAATGCCGCGCCGAGTCCGTCGGCGATGGCCGCCTTCACGTCTGCCTCGTTGGCCGCGATCACCTGGCCGGCGCGGTCGCGCAACCGGGCGGCAACGGCACGCAGCGCCCGGTCCAGCCCGTCGGCTGGCAGCCGCCGCAGCGATGCCGCACCGGCTCGGGCTGCCTGGCCCGCTGCCACCACCGCGGCATCGGCAGCCGCGGTATCGGCTTGGCCGATCATGGTCATGAATCTCCCGTATCGCCTGCGCGCGCGACCTGTCCCGACGCCCCGAGCATAGTCATCGACGCGCGGCGGCCGCGCTGGTGCAGGCGCCGGGCTCGTCGATTTGCCCGGCGCCCCGAGCAGGCCAGACACTGGCGCTGACGGCAAAGTCACGGCAGCTGGCCAGCGACCGGGGAGCCGGGATTGGATGTGTGCATGGCAGGCGGGCCAACCGGGCCGCTGCGTCCGGCGCCGCAGCGGCGTCTATCGACCCTGAGCGGGATCCTGCTGGGGCTGGCTGTGCTCGCGTCGGCCGGTTTCGTCGTGGTGCTGGGCGTGGTCATCTTTCTCTTCGTCAGCGGCTACTCCGGGCCGAACGACCCGACCAGCTTCGGCGGTCTGTTCCCACTGGCCATCGGATTGTTCCTGCTCGCTGGGGTGCCCGCAGGGATGCTCACTGCCGTGCTCTGGGCCGGGTTCGCGTTCTCGCTCCGCCGCAGGCCCTGACCGCAGACGCGCTGGGGACGCAGGCGCACGCTAGGTGGCCGCGCGCTTTCGGGCCCGGTCTAGCAGTTGCCGGGCGGCCTTCAGGTCGCGCTCGGCCGCGGCAAGGCTTTGCTGGGCCTCGCTGTCCTCTCGGGCTAGCTGGTCATCCTCCTGCTGGGTGCGCTTCAGCTCGCGCTCGAGATGGGCCAGGCGGCGGGTCATAAACTGCCGCTGCTCAGCCAGGCTCGCTGCCAGTTGCCGCGCGTCGTCCACGGCGGCCTCAGCTTCGCTGACCGCGTCCGCCGCCGACCGGACGGCGTCGGCAGTCGTCGCGCCCGAGTCCAGCTCGCCTGCCGCGTCGTCTTCCCGGTGCGCGGCGACGGTTTTCCTCGCACCCTGCCGCGCGCTGGTTGCCGGGCGAGGGGCGGCGCCCCGCCGGGCGCTCGGCACCGCCTTCTGGCCGGCTTTGCCAGCCGCTTTCGCTGCACCAGAGCCTGTCCCTGACCGTGCGCGCTCCGCCGGCGGGCCGGGCACGGCCACGGCGGCGCTCAGGTCAACCTCACCCAGCCCGGCGTAGGCCAAGGCGCGCGTCAGCCGACCGGTCCGGACGGCATCCCTGGCCTGCGCGTCCGCCAGAGCTGCTTCGAGGGTGGCGCGCACCTCGCCAAGCACCGCCTGGCTGGCCGGCTGCCCTGCCTGCCTGGCCACGCCGACCACGACGGGCAGCAAGTCGTTGATGACCCGCCTGCGCTCGCCCGAGAGCTCGCGCAACCGGTCGCCGGCCAGCGTCCGCTGGGCCTCCAGCAGTGCCTCGCCGATCTCGAACAGCCGGCCCATCTGCTCTGGCGCATCTCGTGCCAGCTGATTCACCAGCCATGCGCTGGCCGTCGGCCGGGTCAGCTTCTTGATGTCCGCAGCCACGTCCCGCTGACCGGCTGCCCGGGCGAGCCGGACCTGCTCGTCGCGCGCCGCGATGAATTCGGCCGGCGTGCGCGAGTACAGCTCGTCGGCCACGTCGGCAAGGCTGACTGCCGCCACGCCCTGAGCGTACCGGGCTAGGACTGCCCGCCGCTGGCGGCCGGGTTGGGCAGCACGACCGCGAAGCCAGATCGGGCCCTGGCGCCGAGCCGCACCTTGACCGCGTCCGCGATGCGGTCGGCGACGTCACTAGGCACCGGCTGCGGGTCGCCCGCCGGCGGCGCGATCTCCAATGTGAAGTCAAGTCCGCCGCGCGGGGCGGTCAGCCGGATGCGCACACCGGGTGCCATCTCGCTCGCCGCCGCGGCGGCCGCCTGCCACGCATCGGGGTCCTCGTGGAGCGCCGGGGCCGGGCCGCCGGCCGCGAGCGTGGCCAGCCTGGAGCCCTCGACTACCAGCGGGACCGGCCCGGCGATATCGATCACGACGGCGCAGGACTCGCGGACCGCAGACTGCCACACGCTGGCGGCGGGCACCGGCACCGGCCTGGCGCCGGTCTGCCAGGCGGCCAGCGAGTTCAGGCTGGTGAAGGCCGGCAGGGCGCGCCGGCCGTCGCGTCCGACGATCGCGGGCATGGCCATTTCGGTAGCCTTCTCGCCGCTCGCAGCCGCGTCCGCGGGCGCTGCGGGCGGAGCCGCAGGCGTACCCGCCGGCTCACCTTCGGCGCCGTCGCCGGCCGCGAGTTCGTCCGCCCGCACCGCGACGACCGGGACGAGCAGCCTGGATCCCGCTAGGGCGCGCAGCGCCTCGTGTTCGGTGCCGCGGCCAGCCTCGAAGGCCTCGAGCGCCGCGGTCGTGTCCGGGTCCGCGCCGCCGCGATCGTCGCGGAACTGCGGTTCGCCAGCTCCCAGGTCAACCATGACGCCCCCATCGTCGGGCACTGCCAGCCAGACAGACACCTGCCGCTGCGTGAGCCTAGCCGTTGGTCTTCGCGCAGGTCCCGGCGCGGGCATTGGCGCGCCCGGTCTGGCCGGCATCGTCCCTGGAGGTAGCCTTATCGGTGACTAAAGCTCTGCCGAAGCAGTTGAGTGCGCCTTTGGCGTTATGAGAGTCTCGTGGGACTGCAGGTGACTTCCGTTACAGGGGACAGGGTGGACCAGGCCAGCCGCGGGTCTTTGGCCGTTGCGCCTGGCACGCTGCTGCACAAGGCCATCCCGCCGCGGATGGTGGAGCCCTACCTGACCGGGCGCCGGTCGGTCATCTCCGGTTTCGTGCACCGCATCGCCGACGGTTCCCTCACTCATCCGCACGACGTCTACCAGGCGTTCGGCCTTGACTACGAAGGCTCCGAGTTCAGCCCGCAGGCTGACGAGATTTACGTGCTCCGCTGGCGAGCCGTCGGTACGGAGGCCTACCAGGTGCCCTACTCCCCCGCGCTCGGCGGCGACTGGGTCATGAAGCCGCCGTTCACCGGGACCGGATACACGGCGAGTTCCGGCCAGTCGGTACCCGAATACTTCACCGATCCGATCCCGGTGCCAGTGGGTGCGGAAATACACCGGATAGGGATCAACGGGACCGATTTCATCGCTCGTTACGACGGCCAGGTGTGGCTGCGTCCGGCAGAAGGGCCAGAACTGTGCGCTACCGGCTGATGGCGAGCTACGGCGGATCACCGTTCGAGGCCGGCGTCGGGCCGACCGACACCGACGTGGTGCTGTTCGCAGCGTGCCCGCCGCCAGAAGAGCTGGGCTTCGAGCCGGCCACCGGCCACTGGCGCAAGCAGCTGCACCTGGACCAGGTCGAAGCACTGTGGGTGTCTCGGCCGGTCGGCTCGTTCCGCGGCGAGCCCTGCATGGTGCTGGACGACCTGGGCGACCGGCTGCACATCGGGTACCTCGGGCACGACGGCTACAAGGCCGAGCAGCTCGGCTACTGGCAGGTGGACCGCGGCGTGTTCGAGCTGGTCGCCCCCCGTGCCGAGGTTGCCGACGTCGTGGAGCAGCAGGCCGACTACACCACGGCGATCGGCCATGATGAGGCTGTCCAGAACCCGGTCGAGCCAACGGCTGTGGCCGGCCAGCTGCCGCCCGCCGCGCAGCCCGGCTACGACCCGGCACCGCCGGATTACCAGTTCCGGGAGGAACGCAGCGGCGTCACCCTGCCGGTCAGCGCTCAGGCGCCACTGCCGCTGGAAGCCCAGGCCATGCGGGCCGCCTCCGCGTCACGGCGGACGCCTGAGCCTGCGCCCATGGCTACCCCAGTGCCGGATGAGAGCAGGTCGCCCGCGCCCGCCGAGCCGGAGCGGGTACGGCCCGAGCCCGCCAGCACCGCGCCGGCCCGGGCCGGGCGGCTGTCGGCACGAGGTGGCACGCGCCGGCGGCTGGCAACCGAACAGCTGTTCGCTGAACTGGCCAGCCAGGCCGGGATCCCGGCCAGCAGCTACTCCATCGGCAAGGCGGCCGAGGGCGCGTTCTGCCTGGTCCACTCAGCGTCCGGGGTTGAGGTCTTCCACTGTGCCGACGGCGCTCACCACGAGGTCCAGGTCTTCACGACGGAGGAATCCGCCTGTTTCTACCTGTTCGGGATGCTCGCGGCGGATGCAGTGCGGGCTGGCCGCCTTGTGTCGATGCCCGCAGTGCCTGCTTCGCTCTGACTGCTGGCATAACCGGCCCCTGGCCGGGAACCATCCGGTGGCGCTGACTAAGCCGCCGGGGGGACAAGATCGACATACGCCGGATCTCGTGGCTCAACGTCTTTGCGCTCGTGATGATCGTGTCCGGAGTGATCATCGCGTTCATCGGCCACGACACACTGCGCTGGGCGCCGCCACCCGCTCCGCCGAACTGGGCCTCGGGTAGCCGGCAGCTCGCCAGCAAGCTGCTGCCACACCACAGCACGGGCCACAACCTGACGCGCGCGGCACCGGTCCGCATCGACATCCCGTCGATCGGAGTCCACGCCAGGGTGATCTCGCTCGGCCTGACGCGCGGCGGCACGCTTGCCGTGCCCTCGCTCAGCACGCCCCAGCTCACGAGCTGGTATGACAAGGGGCCGTACCCGGGCCAGGCCGGGGCCGCGGCCATCCTCGGTCACGTGGACGCGGCCAAGTCCGGTCCCGCGGTCTTTTACAAGCTCGGCGACCTGCGCCCGGGCGCCAAGATTTATGTCGGGCTGCGGAACGGCCAGACGGCCGTGTTCGAGACGTACTCGACTTCGATGTATGTCAAGACGAGCTTCCCGACTCGCAAGGTGTTCGGTGCTACCAGCTGGCCGACCCTACGGCTCATCACGTGCGGCGGTCAGTTCGACCGCCAGACCGGTCACTACCTCGCGAACATCGTGGCATTTGCGAGCTATGTAGGCACGCGGCGGTGACGCGACCCGAGCGGTTGCCGACCCGTCGAAGCCACGCCGGCTGGCCCATTCCGGTTCATGCGCGCGAATCTTCGCAGTTCGTGAACTGGGAGCGGATGCACAGCCGGGGCAGCTATGGTGCAAAGTGCCGGCGGGGCTGAAGGTCCCCCGCTCCCCAAGCAGCCCCGCCGGCTTTCTCTCCTCCACAATGGGCTCATGCCACAGACTCTCCCGCTCACGGGCGCGCAGTATGAGATCGCGGCAGGCGACTATCAGGCCACCATCACCGAGCTCGGCGCCGGCCTCCGCACTCTCACCCACCGCGGCTACGCCGTCGTGACCGGGTACCCGGCGGACGAGAGACCGCCCGCCGGCGCCGGTCAGCTCCTCGCGCCCTGGCCCAACCGGGTGGACCGCGGCCGCTACTCGTTCGGTGGTGCCAATCACCAGCTCGACCTGAGCGAGCCCGCCCGCGGCAACGCCATCCACGGCCTCACCAGGTGGGCGAGCTGGCAGCTCGCGGACCATACCGCGGATCAGGTGGAGCTGCGGCTGGATCTGCTCGGGCAGCCGGGCTACCCGTTCCGGCTGGAGCTGCGTGCCAGCTATCGCCTCGCCGCCGACAGCGGCCTGGAGGTGATCGTCACCGCCAGCAACAGCGGCAGCCGCCCGGCACCGTTCGGCACCGGATCACATCCGTATCTGCGGGCCGCCGCGGCCGGGATCGAGGACTGCGAGCTGCAACTGCCGGCCGCTCGCTGGCAGCCCGCCGACGACCGCGGCATCCCGGCCGGCGCGCCGCAGGACGTGACCGGGTCACCGTTCGACTTCCGCAGTCCGCGTCCAGTGCAGGGCATCACGCTCGATCACGGCTTCACCGACCTGCAGGCCGACTCCGACGGACGGGCCTGGGTTCGCCTGACCGGGCCGGACGCACAGCTCGCGCTCTGGGCCGGCCCCGGGTACCGGTGGCTCCAGGCGTTCACCGCGGACACGCTCGCTCCGCCGACCCGGCGCGGCGCCGTCGCGATCGAGCCGATGACCTGCCCGCCAAACGCCTTCGTGACCGGCACAGACCTGCTCACGCTCGCGCCCGGCCAGCGCAGCGCGCATCACTGGGGCCTGCAGGCCACCGCAATCAGCTACTAAGACCTGCCGAGCCGGCTCTGCAGGCCATCAGGCCGGAAACGTCGCCGTGTCCGCCAGCAGCCGACGCACAAGCTCGAGGTCTTCCGGCGTGTCCACGTCGTCTGGGCGCCCGGTGTCGCCGCACTCCACGCGCCGTACCAGGTCTTGGTGCGCCCGCAGGAAAGGCCGGGCGCCGACGTCCCCCTCCGCCCGTGCGATGACCTCAGGCCAGTGCTCGCGGGCGATCAGCACCGGATTACGCGGCTTGCCGGCATAACAAGCCACCGCCACGCTCGCGCCCTCGTGGTACGCGGCAATTAGCCGGCCCACCGCCTGCGGCCCGACCAGTGGCTGGTCCGCCAGTGCCACCACGACGGCGCCCGCGTCTGCCGAGGTGCCTGCGCGGAGGGGCGGCGCACCGCTCTGCGCGGCCGACAGCGCGGCCAGGCC
Organism: Streptosporangiaceae bacterium; assembly: GCA_036495585.1. GTDB lineage: Bacteria > Actinomycetota > Actinomycetes > Streptosporangiales > Streptosporangiaceae > JAJYUU01. Next base: position 53,771 of record DASXMP010000108.1, on the reverse strand, counting down.
AGTCGCCAGCGAGGAGCCCATGCCGCTGCCCCAGCGCGGATTGTCGATGATGCGGACGTCCGCGAGCCGGCCGTCGGCAGGCTCCCGGCCGAAAGGGCCGGTCCCGGTCGCGCCGGAAAGGTCGGCGGCCACTGCCTCGGCGCCGACGGCACCGGTCACAACCACAACCGGGGTCGTGCCGCCGTCGTGGAGCAGCGCCACGCCGCGGGCAGCAAGCGAGCGCCCGCCGAGCATGATCAGGGCCTTTGGCCGGCCGAGCCTGCTGCCCTCACCCGCCGCGAGCAGCAGGCCGGCCACGTTCGGTGTCATGGTCAGGTGCCGCGTTGTTCCTGCACGCCCGCCAGCTCACGGTCACCCGGCAGATGACCGTGGTGAATCCTGCCCGTCGTCTCGGTAAGCGGCTGGCCGGAGCCGCCCCAGCGGAGCTGGATCAGCTCGGCCGCGATCGCGATGGCCGTCTCCTCGGGCGTGCGGGCACCGAGGTCGAGACCGATCGGCGAGCGCAGCCTCGACATTTCGGCCTCGGTCAGGCCTACCTCGCGCAGGCGGGCCAGCCGGTCGTCGTGGGTACGGCGGCTGCCCATCGCGCCGATGTAGGCAGCCGGGCGGCGCAGCGCTACTTCGAGCAGCGGCACGTCGAATTTGGGGTCATGGGTCAGCACGCAGATCACGGTTCTGGCGTCGGTCTCGGTACCGGCGAGGTACCGGTGCGGCCACTGCGTGATGACCTCGTCCGCGTCCGGGAACCGTGACCTGGTCGCGAAGACCGGCCGCGCGTCGCACACGGTGACCCGGTAGCCGAGAAACTTTCCGGCCTTGGCCACCGCGGCGGCGAAGTCGATCGCCCCGAAAACCAGCATGCGCGGTGCCGGGGCGAACGACTGCACGAAGACTGCCAGGTCATCGAGGCGGCGCTCGCCCTCCGGCCCGTACCGGCGGACCGCGGTCAGCCCCTGCGCCAGCATGCCGCGGGCGTCGTCGTCCACCGCCTCGTCGAGCCGGTCCCCGGCGCCGAGCGTGCCGGTCGCGCCGTCGCCCTCCCAGATGATCCGCCGCGAGCCGATCTCGCCGGGTCCCTCAATGACGGTCGCGACAGCTACTGGCGTACCGGAGCGGACCGCATCGGCCACCTCGCCGAGCGCGGCGAATCGCTGCTGGCTGGCCGGCTCGACGAAGATATCGATGATGCCACCGCAGGTCAGACCAACCGCGAAGGCGTCGTCGTCGCTGATGCCGTACCGCTGCAGCACGGGCCGGCCGCTGGCAATGACCTCATTGGCCAGTTCGTAGACAGCCCCCTCGACGCAGCCGCCCGACACACTGCCGGCAACCTCGCCAGTCGCTGACACCGCCATCGCAGCACCCGGCTCCCGGGGCGCGCTGCTGAAGGTACGAACGACCGTCGCCAGCCCGAACGACTCGTTCGCCTCCCACCACGCAGTGATGGGGTCCAGGATGTCGCGCACTGGCGGTCACCGGCCTTCTTCTCACCTCAGCGCCATCGCAAATCTGCATCTAGCCTACGTGGCGGACACCTGACCGCGCGATCTTGTGATGATCACCTGGCGGCCTGGCGATCCCTGGCAGAACGGGGAAGGACGGCTCGGTGAACTGGGGTATCACCGGGCGTCGGCGCCGCCCCCGTAACGTAAGTTAGGTAAGCCTAAGCTATCATCGCTGCGCGGTGCGGCTACTAACCGGCGCTCGCCAGGGAAGGAACGATGACGATCACGACCCGCGCTCGACCACTGGGACTTGTCCTGATGCTCTGCCTGACCGCAAGCCTGCTAGTCACCGCCTGCGGATCCAGCCGCCCGGCGGCGGCCTCGGCCACCGCCGTGAGCAAGACCTGCACGGTGGTCGGCGGCGCGCTTGCGGACGGACCGGATCCCGACTCGGATCCGGTGGGGTACGCCGAGGCGCAGATCGGCCCGCTCCGCCAGATCCACACCTCCGATGGTGCACTCCAGACAGACGTCCGCGCGCTGGCCACGGCCTACGCCGGGGAGTTCGCGCATGGCACGAGCGCGGCAGCCACCGTAGCGATCGCCGCGGCCAGCAAGAAGATCGACGCGATCTGTCCGGGGGCCACGGCATGAGGAGCGAGCGCATGACCAGCAACCCGCTGCAGAGCCGGCGGATGCCGGCCGCCCGCATCCGTCGCCCGCGCACGGCTGCCGCCCTCACTGCCGCCGTGCTTGCCTGCGGTGCCGTACTGACGGCGTGCGGGACCGCCGGAGCGGCCGGAGCGGCCGGCACGATCACCTTGTACAGCGGTCAGCATGAGCAGACGGCCGACAGCCTCATCTCGGCGTTCGAGCAGAAGACCGGGATCAAGGTCGTCGTCCGAAGCGACGACGAGGACGTGCTCGCCGATCAGATCAGCGCGGAGGGCACAAGGTCGCCAGCCGACGTGTTTCTTACCGAGAACTCGCCGCCGCTGGAGAGCCTGCAGGGCAAGGGCCTGCTGTCTGCCGTCGACGCCAGCACGCTGGCAAAGACGCCCAGCAGGTTCAGCTCGCCAGAGCGGGACTGGGTCGGCGTCTCGGCCCGAGTGAGCGTGATCGTCTACAACCAGAAGCTGATCTCTGCGAGCCAGATCCCGGCACACATCAGCCAGCTCGCGGGCGCCCAATACAAGGGCAAACTGGCGATCGCGCCCAGCGAGACCGACTTCCAGCCGATCGTGACGAGTTACCTGCACGCCTACGGCAAGACGGCGACGCTGTCCTGGCTCACGGCCGTCAAGACCAACGCAGCCGGGCACGTCTACCCAGACAACGAGACGATTGTCGACGAGGTCAACCGCGGCGCGGTCGCGTTCGGCGTGGTGAATCAGTACTACTGGTACCGGATGCGAGCCGAGATCGGGACCGGCAACGTGCACGCCAAGCTTGCCCACTTCGCCGCCGGGGATCCCGGATACGTCATGGACGTGTCCGGCGCCGCCGTGGTGAAGTCCAGCAAGCATCAGGCCGACGCGCAGAAGTTCCTCGCGTTCCTGGTCAGCAAGCAAGGGCAGGAAATCCTGGCGACCCCAGGCACCGGGTCCGGCCAGTCGCTGAGCTTCGAGTATCCGATCGCGTCCGGCGTGACGACGCACGCGGGTGAGACGCCGCTCAGCCAGTTGCACCCGTACCCGATGACCATCGCCGAACTCGGCGACGGCAGCACCGCGATCTCGCTGATGCGGCAGGCTGGGCTGCTGTGATGGCAGGGGAAGGACGGAACGGGGCGCCGCGCCGGATGCGGACCAGTGCCACCGCGGCCGACGCCGTGGGCCGGGCGTCATGACCACGGCCCCGGCCACGGCACCAGCCCGGTCCGCCGCTCCGGCGATCGTCACCGTCCCGGCCCGCAAGCCCCGCCGGCCGGCCGGGTTGCTCGCAATCAGCTTGCTGGTAGCGGCGCTGCTCGCGGTGCCGCTCGTCTTCCTGCTAATCGAGTCCGGCCGGGCCGGGTACGCCACCGTGGCCAGCCAGGTCTTTCGCTCGCTCACGGCGACGCTGTTGTGGAACACCGTCCGGCTCACGGTCGCGGTGACCGCGGCGTGCGCAGTCATCGGTACCGGTGCCGCCTGGCTGGTGGAGCGGACCGACCTGCCGGGCCGCCGCCTGTGGGCGGTGCTGCTGGTGATCCCGCTGGCCATCCCGGACTTCGTGGTGAGCTTCGGCTGGGCTTCGCTGTTTACCTGGATGCAGGGGTTCCGCGGCGCCTTCATCGTGATGACGCTGGCGGTGTATCCCCTGGTCTACCTGCCAGTGGCGGCGAGCCTGCGGTCAGCAGACCCGGGCCAGGAGGAGGTAGCTCGCAGCCTCGGCGTCGGCCGGGTCGCGACGTTCGTGCGGATCACGCTCGGTCAGGCCAGAGGCGCGATCCTGGGCGGCTGCCTGCTGGTCGCGCTGGTGTTGCTGGCCGAGTTCGGCGCGTTCGAGATGCTGAGCTACCAGACCTTCACCACGGAGATCTTCACTAACCTGGGGCTGCCGACCGAGGTCCCGGCCGCATGCGCGCTCTCCCTGATCCTGGTCGCGATCAGCCTCGTCGTGCTGGCGGGCGAGGGCCTTTTGCGCGGCGGCGGGCGGGTGGCCAGGTCAGGGCCGATGACGCCGCGCATCACGTTGCCGCTGCGCCTCGGCGCTGGCCGCGTGCCAGCGTTGCTCGGCGTGCTGGTCCTGATCGGGCTGGCGCTCGGCGTGCCGATAGGCGCCAGCATCTACTGGATCTTTCAGGGCGGTGTGCCGTCGGTCTCAGACTCGGTCAGCGTCTCGATGGCCGACGCCGCCTGGCACACCGCGCTCTACGGCGCAGGCGCGGCCGCGCTCGACACCCTGCTAGCGCTGCCGGTGGCGGTGCTGGCAATCCGGCACAGCGGCAAGGCGCGGCACTTCCTGGAACGCAGCACCTACCTGGTGCTGGCCATGCCCGGAGTAGTGATCGCACTCGCGCTCACCTACTTCAGCGAGCAGTACCTGAGCGGGGCCGGATACCAGACGGCCCCGCTGCTGGTGCTCTGCTACACGATCATGTTCTTCCCGCTGGCGCTCGTCGGCGTCAAGGCAGCTATCGCCCGGGCGCCTGCCGACCTCGACGACGTGGCGCGCTCGCTGGGTCACCGCAAACTGGCTGCGTTCGGCCGGATCACGCTCCGCCTGGCAGCGCCCGGCCTCGTCGCCGCGTTCTGCCTGGTGTTCCTGGAAGTCGTGACCGAGCTCACGGCCACGCTGATCCTGGTCCCGACCGGTGTGCAGACGCTCGCGACACAGTTCTGGCAGTACCAGTCCAGCCTGTCCTACGCGCAGGCGGCACCGTTTGCCCTAGTTATGATCGCCGTGGCGGCAGTTCCCACGATCGTCCTCGGCCGCTTCTTCGACCGAACCAGGCAGGCACAGGGATGATGGCATGAAGCAGCTGGCGGTGACCGGGCTGCACAAGGCGTTTGGCTCGCACCCGGTACTTACCGGGGTTGACCTCGACGTGCCCGCCGGGTCTTTCACCGCGATCCTGGGTCCTTCCGGCAGCGGCAAGACGACTCTCCTCCGCCTGCTCGCCGGATTCGACCAGGCGGACGCCGGCACGATCAGCCTCGGTGACCGGGTGGTCGACCGACCCGGCCTGCACCTGCCGCCCGAGCGCCGCCAGCTCGGCTATGTGCCCCAGGAGGGCGCCCTCTTCCCGCACCTGACCATCACTGCCAACGTCGGCTTCGGCCTGCGGGGCAAGGATCGCCGCGGCCCGCGCGTCGCGGAACTGCTGGAATCCGTCGGACTAGCCGGACTCGGCGGGCGATACCCGCACCAGCTCTCCGGCGGCCAGCAGCAGCGCGTCGCCCTAGCCCGGGCCCTCGCGATCCAGCCCGAGGTCGTGTTGCTGGACGAGCCTTTCGCGTCGCTGGACGCACACATGCGTGCCAGCGTCCGCGCGGACGTGCAGCAGATCTGCAAGGCGGCCGGGACTACCGCGATCCTCGTGACGCACGACCAGGACGAGGCGCTGTCGATGGCCGACAGCATCGCGGTCCTGCGCGACGGCAAGATCGTCCAGTACGCGGCCCCGCAGGAGATTTACACGCGGCCCGCCGACCCGGACCTCGCCCGGTTCGTTGGCGATGCGAATCTGCTCGACGGCCTGATCGCCGACGTTTCCGCAGGCACGCGCCCGGCCGGCCCGGCGGCCGGAACTGGGGCGAGCGAGCAGCCCGCAGCCGTCGACACCATCCTTGGCCGGCTGCCCGTGGAGCCGGCCGCCGCGGCCGGACTGCTGCCCGGGCCGGTGACCGTGCTGATCCGGCCAGAGCAGCTTGAACTCGGTCCTCTCGGTGGCCCGACGGATGAGCCAGGCTGCCTGGCCGGCCGGGTGGTGGCGTGTGAGTACTACGGCCACGACGCCGTGGTGCGGGTGCAGCCCGACGGCGGCGCGGCCGGCCAGCAGATCATCGTGCGCACGACGGGCGGCCCGCAGCTGCCGCCGGGCTCCGCTGTCAGCGTCCGCGCGCGCGGCGCGGTCCTCGCCTGGACGCGCTCGTAGCCAGGCGCGGCCGCACCTGGCGTACGTCCTCGCGGCGGCAGCCCTGCTCGAACGCCTCTGTTCAAACGTCCCTGCTCAAAGTGCGGCAGGGGCGTTCTGTCGACTGCCCGGCTATCCGTTGGTGTAAATCCTCGTCGGCGTGACGAGCACGGCCGAGCGGCCCTCGGCCGCCATGACTTCGTCGTAGGTGTCCCAGTCGTCGTGCGTGCCGCCCGCCGCGATGAAGACCTCTCGCCGCAGCAGCCGCAACCGCTCCGCGTCGATGCCGCCGAGCGGGTCGTCCGGCCCGGCGATCATTGCCAGCCCCTCGATCGCCGCCCACTCCCAGCCCGCCCGGAAGGTGATGGTCACCTGGGGCCGGGCGCGCAGGTGTGCCAGCTTGGCGCGGCCGTAGGTGACGAAGGCCACCACGTCCTGCCCGGTCAGGGGGTGCGGCAGGACGCCGGCGTTGACCACCGAGGACTGAATGGAGCCGTCCGACCTGCTCGTCGAGACCACCGCGAGAAACTTGTCGCGCGCACCGATCGCCGCCGCCGCTGCCAAGGTCATCATGTACCCATCCTGGCCGGCCCGCGTGGCCGCGTGTCCGCTGGCCCAGGAGCCGACAGGCTCCGGCTGACCAGCCGATGACACAATTGCCGCAGATGGATATTTCAATCGCCGAACTAGAACACGCCGCCGCGCCGGGCTGGCGCGGCGCGGACGAAGAGCGCCTTGGTGCGTGGCTGCTCCGGGCGGCCGATGGCTTCACTGGACGAGCGAACAGCGCACTCGCGGCCGGCGATCCGGGCCTGCCGATCCCCGTTGCCGCTGAGCGCGTGCAGGCGTGGTACGACGACCGGGACCTGCCCGCGATGATCGCGGTGCCGTACCCGACTGGGCGCCCCGATGCCAGTGAGCTGGACGGGCTCCTGGCCGAGCGCGGCTGGGCGGTCCGGTCCAGGCCCGCGACCGTGATGACAGCGCAGAGCGCCGTGGTCGCGACCCGGGCCGCGGCTGCGTCCGGTGGTGTCCGGGTGCGGTTCGACGACGCACCAGACGAGGGGTGGCTCGCTAGGTATCACTTCCGTGGCCAGGCGCTGCCGCCCATGGCCATTCGGCTGCTGACGTCAGCACCATGGCAGGCATTTGCGTCGATCCGGGCCCAGGGCGAGGTCATCGCGATCGGCCGGGTGGCTGCGGCGGCGGGCTGGGCCGGCCTGACCGCCATCGAGGTCCACCCCGAGCACCGCCGCCGCGGACTCGGCCTCGCCGTCACCGCGGCGCTCGTCGCGAGCGCGGCCGACCACGGCGTCGGCAACGTGTACCTGCAGGTGGAGGACGGCAACCGGGGAGCTTGCGCCCTCTATCGCGGCCTTGGCTTCGCCGACCACCACGGCTACCACTATCGCGTCGCGCCGGCCCGCGTGTGATAGCCAAGCCTGGCAAGACCGGGCATGCGGCGGGCTGCCGGCTCGCAGCTAAGCGACGACGGCTGATGCGGTAAATGATCAAGAGCACAAGGGCAGTCAGCGCAACGAGCAGAAGTAGCCGGATTCCGTCGGCGGTCGATCCTTGTAGACCAAGGTTGTGGAAGCCGAACATCGGAGCCTGGGCCGGCCTGGCAAATTCACGCTGCAAACGGCGGGGCCGGCGGTTCTCCCCACCAGGTACGCAGAAAGGCGGCGGCGTGTGCACAAGCTCCGGCGAGAGGACCGCTCGGGTGGCTCAGGGCTTCCGAGGTGATTTCGGTGACCCTGCTCGCCACTCCCGCGAGAACTTCGGCAGGCGTCGCCCGTGGAGGTGATCGGTAGCCCAGCACGGCACCGGCGTTGCACACGAAGTCGGGGAGCGCAGCGATCTTGCGGCCACGCAGTACCTCCGCTCCGCCTCGCGTGTAGGGAACGTTAGCCGCTGGCGCGACCACGCGAACGGTTGGCGCAAGTGACCGCGCTGCCAGGCTGTTGATCACTCCCGGGCGCGCGCCTGGGACGATGACGTCGGCTTCAGCGGCGAAAAGATCGGCTGGCGGCGCGACCGGCCGGCCGTACCGCGCGATGCAGTCGTCCCCGTAGGCGCTGCGCAGTTCAAGCAGCCGCTCAATGTCCAGCCCGCCCGGATCTGCGACGGTTCCGGCGACGGTCGAAAGGGCAACGACGCGCCCGCCGCGCCGGATGACTTCCCGCGCAACCCCGCCGCCGACCTTGCCGAACCCTTCAATCGCGGCCGAGCTCCCGTGCCAGTCGCCGCCCGCAGCGCGCAGTGCCACCTCAGCCGCAACCGCCACGCCATACCCGGTGAGCAGATCCTCAAAAGGCACTCCGTCCACGACGGCAGTCATGGCAGCAGGTGCGGCCTGATCCTTGCGCAGCGGAGCGAAGTCCTCCTCGAACGTTCCCATATCCGGGCCAGTCAGGAACCGGCCGGCCTCGACCAGCGGGCCTACCTCCGCGCAGTAGCGGGCCATCAGCGCGGCTCGGTCGACCCGATCGGCAGGGTCACCGACCACGCCCGCCTTCGCGCCAGCCATCCGGGCCCCAAGCGCCGCGTATTTGTACGTCATGGCGCGCGCAAGCAGCGCGACTTCGGCCACCGTTACATCTTTGGCCAGGCGCGTGCCACCAGCTGACGTCTGCGCTCCCGGCAGGTCGAAAATGATAAACCCGGGCACCGATTGCAGCTCGAGGGTCTCCGGCTCCGTTCCGCTGGTCCTATCCAGTGCTTGACCTGTCATGGGCAGTCCGATCCGTGTCGCGGCATCCCGTCAGCACGCGCGCGCTGCACAGACCAGTGCATCACAAGCATCCGCAGGCCGCCACGACGATCACAGGCAGCTGCCGCGGCAGCCGGCTCGGTCGTACTGTCAGGCCCGCGCAGGACGTGCTGCATCTCGCTCTCTAGCCAGGGCTGCCGGCCCGGCACCTATCACCGCAGGGACCTGAGCACGAGCGCGGTCTGCAGCGCCGCGACGACGGCATCCCAGCCCTTGTCCTCCGCGCTATCCGGTGCGCCGCTCCGATCCCTGGCCTGGTCCAGCGTGTCGCAGGTCAGGACGCCATTCGCCACGGGCGTGCCGGCATCAAGCGCGACCCGGGACAGGCCGTAGGTCACGGCATCGCAGACGTACTCGAAGTGCGGGGTGCCGCCGCGGATGACGGCGCCAAGGCAGGCCACCGCGTCATGCCGGCTGGCCAGCTCGGCGGCGACCACGGGCAGTTCCACCGCGCCGGGCACCCGCACCGCAACCGGCGAGTCGACGCCGCACGCCTTGGCCGCCGCCATCGCCCGCTCGAGCAGCTGATCGGTAATCTCCGCGTGCCAGCGAGTCGCCACGATCCCCAGGCTCAGCCCGGCCGCGTCCACGACCTGGCCGTCCGGCCGTCCCGCGCCGCTCATCGCCCGCACCGCGGCGGGCGCCCCGGCCGCATCATCGGCCCTGTTCGCTCATCGCGCTCGCGGCCGACGGGGGCAGGTTGTCGATCTGGTGGCCGAGCCGGTCCCGCTTCGCGGTCAGGTAACGCAGGTTGTCCGGGGTCGGCAGCACCGGCAGGCTGACCCGGCCGCTGACCTTCAGGTCGAAGCCCGCCAGCGCGTCCACCTTGGCCGGGTTGTTCGTGAGCAGGCGCAGCGCGGTCACGCCAAGGTCGGTCAGCATCTGCGCGCCCGTCGAGTACTCCCTGGCATCCACGGGGAAGCCGAGCTCGGTGTTGGCATCCACGGTGTCCGCGCCGCCGTCCTGGAGCTGGTAGGCCCGCAGCTTAGAAACCAGCCCGATGCCGCGGCCCTCGTGGCCGCGCAGGTACAGCACGATGCCGCGGCCCTCGGCTGCGATGGCGGCCATGGCGGCGTCCAGCTGTGCCCCGCAGTCGCAGCGGTACGAGCCGAACACGTCTCCGGTCAGGCACTCCGAATGCATCCGCACCAGCACATCCTGCCCCGGAGCGTCAATATCCCCGAGCACCAGCGCCAGGTGCTCGGTGCCGTCCACGGCGTTGAGGTAGCCGATCGCCCGCCACTCGCCGTACTGGTTCGGCAGCCTGGTCTCGACCACCCGGTTGACCACTCGCTCGTGCTGCCGCCGGTAGGCGACCAGTTGCTCGATCGAGATCAGTGCGAGCCCGTGCTCGTCGGCGAACTGACGCAATTGCGGCAGCCTCGCCATGGTGCCGTCGTCGTTGACGATCTCGGCGAGCACGCCAGCCGGGGTCAGCCCGGCGAGCCTGGCCAGGTCGACGGCGGCCTCGGTGTGCCCGCGCCGGCGCAGCACGCCGCCTGGGGTGTACCGGAGCGGGAACACGTGGCCCGGCCGGACGATCTCGTAGGGCTCGGTGGCCGAGTCGGCCAGCGTGCGGACGGTCCTGGCCCGGTCCGCGGCCGAGATGCCAGTAGTGACGCCGTCGCGCGCGTCCACGCTGATCGTGTAAGCGGTCCGCATTCGCTCGTTGTTCTGGCTGGTCATCAGCGGAAGTTGCAGCCGGTCCAGCACTTCGCCGGGCATCGGCACGCAGATCACCCCGCTGGTGTAGCGGATCATGAACGTGAGCAGCTCGGGCGTCGCCTTGCTGGCCGCGAAGATGATGTCGCCCTCGTTCTCCCGGTCGGCGTCATCCACCACCACGACGGGCCGCCCGGCCGCGATGTCGGCCACTGCGCGGGCCACGTCGTCGAGGTGCACGCCGTCCTTCACCGAGTCAGCAACGCTGGTCATGCCCGCCTCCCCGCGAGCAGGCGCTCGACGTACTTGGCGATCAGGTCGACCTCCAGGTTGACCCGATCACCCGGCTCCTTGCGGCCGAGCGTCGTCCGGGCGAGTGTTTCCGGGATCAGGCTGATCTCGAACCACGGCGCCGGATCGGCCGCCTCGGCGAGTCCCGACACCGTGAGGCTGATCCCGTCCACCGCCACCGATCCCTTGAAGATCAGGTAACGGGCCAGGTCCGCTGGCACCGCAATCCGCACGACCTCCCAGCCCGTGGCCGGCCGGCGAGCCGTGATCGTGCCGGTGCCATCGACATGACCCTGCACGATGTGACCGCCGAGGCGGCTGTCGGGACGCATCGGCCGCTCGAGATTGACCTGCGCGCCGGGACGCAGCGAGCCGAGGCTGGAGCGGTCCAGCGTCTCGCCCATCACGTCGGCGCTGAACTCGCCATTCCCGGCAGCGACGACTGTCAGGCAGACGCCGTTGATGGCAATCGAATCACCGCGGATGGCATCACTGGTGACCAGCGGCCCGCGCACGGTGAGCCGGGCGCTCCCCCCGTCGACATCGAGGCCGACGACCTCGCCGAGCTCTTCCACTATCCCGGTAAACACCGTGTCCTCCTCCGGAGCCTGCCTTGCGATCGCGCGCGACCGTCGCTCCGGGGAAATGCGCGAAACATCGCGCCAGGCACGGACGCCTGGCCGGGCCTTCGCAGGCCGGCATCCGCGCGGACGTGCTGCCTCCCATCCGGACTTTAACCGTCGGTCCCGGAATTCCACCGGGTCAGCCAGCCGATGCGCTCGGCCGGGTCGCGGACTGTCACCGCCGGTTCGGAGTTTCACCGACCCCGGAGCACGTTCACTTGCCAGAACCAGTGTGCCATAGCGGGTATTCCGCCCGCCAACCACAAGATGCTGGCCGAGCAGCCGCTCGAGGCGCGGCTAGCTGGCTGAACTGGATTCCTCGCCCGACCCCTGCCGGCGCGCCCTGGCCCGGCGCTTCCCCTCGTGCATCGCCGCCACCCGGGCGACCGGTATCTCGTGGCCCGCTGCGACCAGGTCGGCAGGCAGCTGCTGCGGCGATGGCAGCAGTTCCGCCCACCGGTCGCGCCCAGCGAGCAGGCTGGCCGCGGTCCGCACCGTGAAGTCTCTGGGCATGACGTCGCCAAGATCGTCCCAGGCCACTGGGAACGACACCGGCGTGCCAGGCCGGGCGCGCGGGCTGTAGGCGGCCGCCACCGTCGCCCCGCCTGCCCGGGTCGCGTCGAGGAAGACCTTGCCGTCGCGGTCCTCGCGCAGGAACGCCGTCGTGGCCAGATCCGGGCCAAGCCGCTCGGCTCGGGCCGAGACCGCCCTAGTCGCTGCGGCGGCATCCGCGGCAGACTGGCCGGCCGCCAGCGGCACGACCACGTGCACGCCCTTAGAACCGCTGGTCTTCACCGCACCGGCCAGGCCGACGCCGGCCAGCGCCTCCCGCACCAGCAGGGCAGCTCGAACTGCCAGGCCGAATTCCGGCGGACTGCCGCCTGCATCGTCCGGGCCGGCCGGCGGGTCGATGTCCAGGATCACGTAATCGGGCTCGTCGAAGTGACCCGTCCGCATCAGCGTCGGGTGGTACTCCACGGCGCGCTGATTCGCGAACCACAGCAGGGTCCGGCGGTCGTTGCACAGCGCATAAGTGACCTCGCGGTGCGAGGCCTCCGCCCAGATCTGCACCGAGGGGACGAAGTCGGGTGTGTACTTGGGCAGGTTCTTCTGCATGAACGGCTGCTGGCCACGCAGCACCCGGATGACCGAGAGCGGACGGTCTGCCAGCAGGCCCGTGAGCGGACCGGACACCGCGTCCAGGTAGTCGACGAGGTCACGCTTGGTCGCATCAGCACCTGGGAACAGCTCGGCATCCAGGTTCGTCAGCGATACGCCGTCCCGATCCTCGCCGCCGCTCACCCGGCCACCCTCCCATCAATCCCGGCTCGATGCCAGCAGGCCACCGCCGCTCGGCTGGCGTCTTCCTCGACCTGCCCGGCTCGCCACTGCCGCGCCGGGGTTAGACCAAGAGCACACGCAGAAGTCATCGCGCTCGCGCGGAAGGACGGGAGCCAGGCGCCCCGCCGGGCCGCCCGCGTGCCGCGGCGGCCGGCCGCGTCGTCAGCCGCCGGCCGGGCTCACCGGACCACCGGGGCTGGCAGCGATGGCCAGGTCCCGCAATACTTTGACCGCGCCAGCCGGATCGCCGCTGCCGTAAACAGCCGAGCCGGCCACGAACATGTCCGCCCCGGCCTCCGCGCAGCGGCCGATCGTCTCCTCGCTCACCCCGCCGTCCACCTGCAGCCAGATCTGGCCGCCATTCGCGCTGATCAGCTCGCGGGCCTGGCGGATCCGGGGCAGGACGAAGTCCATGAACTGCTGCCCGCCGAAACCCGGCTCGATCGTCATCAGCAAGAGCATGTCCAGCTCGGGCAGGATGTCGATATAGGGCAGCAGGGATGTCGTCGGATTGAAGGCCAGCCCCGCCCGCGCGCCCGCGGCACGGATCCGCCGCAGCGTCCTGATGGGTGCGGGCGATGCCTCGGCGTGGATGGTGACGTTCCGCGCGCCGGCCTCCGCATACAGCGGCGCCCAATGGTCGGGGTCGGAGATCATAAGGTGGCAGTCCAAGGGCAGCCGGGCGTGGCGCAGCAGCGACTCCACGACTGGCAGGCCGATGGTGAGGTTCGGCACAAAGTGCGCGTCCATCACATCGACATGGAGCCAATCGGCCGCGCCGGCGACCGCCTCCGCCTCGTCCGCGAGCCGGGCGAAGTCAGACGCCAGCAGGCTCGGCGCTATCTGCACGCTCATCACGGCCGATTCTAGGACCCCGCCGGCTGCCCCACCGTGCTACTACCAGGAACGGGCCAGCCGTCCGTGGTCACCGGGTGACGGCTCGGGCCCGAAACACCCCGGCCGGTGTCTCAGCGAGCGCCGCGGTTCGCGCGGTCGGCGAGGGCCCGGATCTCGCCGGCGATCCGCGGATAAACCCCGTCCGGGAGATAGTGCCCGACGCCGGGCAGGATGACGAGCCGGGCATCACTGATCGCGGCGGCGGTGTGGCGGCCGGCCGCCGGGCGCACCAGCGGGTCCTTTGCGCCATGCAGAACAAGGGCCGGCACGCCGATGCCCGACATGGGGCCGCCGTGCCACTTGGCGCCGGCCTGGCGACTCTGCGCGCCGGTGTCACGGGCCCCGCTGACCTCGTCGCGCTCAGCCATCTGGCGCACTGCCGCCTCATTGACGGGATAGTCCGGCGCGGCGACGGCCCGCACCACGGCGAGGTTCAGGGCGATGTCGCCTTCCATCCCTTCGGGGAACCTCAGCTTCGCCAGCCGGGCGACGGTACCGAGGCGGACGTAGCGGGCAGCCGCCAGGCCCCCGGTGTCGCCTGGAAGGGAGGCGGAGGAGGTAATGCTGCGCACGCGGTCCGGGTGCCGAACGGCGGTGCGCTGGGCCAGTTGCCCGCCCATCGAGTGGCCGAACAGGTGCGCGGACTCCCAGCCGAGCGCGTCCAGCACTGCGGCCGCGTCGTCGGTCATGTCCTCCGCTGTGTAGGCGGTTGAGGTCCGGCGCAGCACCGCCACCAGCGGGCTGGCCGCGCCGGTGTCGGGGAGATGGGTGGACTGGCCGGCGTCGCGCTGGTCGTAGGCGGCGACATGAAAGCCGAACCCGACCAGTTCCCTGATCAGTGCGTCCGGCCACCAGAATCGCGATCCCGCCATCCCCATAACCAGCAGCAAGGGATCACCTCCTGCCCCGCCGAGCTCCTCGAAGGCGATCCGCACGGCACCGTTGCGCGCGTAGCGGACCTGGCCGGCACCCACTGCATCCATTGGTTTCTCCACTTCGCAAACACTGTTCGCAATATAGGCTAGCGTTCAGGAACGTTGTTCGCAATTGGAGCTTGAGCCCATGCCTGCCGAATCGAGCCACCCCATCTGGATGCGCCTGGAAGCAGCGGCCGCGGGCCGCCCGCCCGGCCACTCCCGCGCCGAGATCACGGCAGCCGCCATCACCATCGCCGACCGGGAGGGCCTGGAAGCGGTGTCGATGCGACGCGTTGCTGCCGCGCTCGGGACGGGCGCGGCCTCCCTCTACCGCTACGTCGACAACCGCGAGGACCTGCTCGACCTGATGAGCGATGCGGTCGGCGCCGAGTACGTCTACCGCGCGCCGACCGGCGACTGGCTCACCGACCTGCTCGAGCTCGGCGAGCAAGCGCGCGCGATCCTCCGGCGCCATCCCTGGCTGGCATTCCTGCTCCTCACCAGGCCGGCCCTCGGCCCGAACGGCCTGGCGCTGCTCGAGCACTTCCTGGAGACGCTTGCTTCCCATCCGGCGAGCGCCGCCGCCAAGATCGAGGCGTTCGCCATCTTCAGTGCCACCAGCGCGCTGTTCATGCAGAACGAACTGAGCGGCGGTGCAGGCCGCCAGCATCGCAATGCCGCCTACCTGCGGCAGGCCCTGGCGACGGGCAGCCATCGGCGCCTTGGTGAGCTCCTCGAGGCTGGGGCGCCAGCTGATCCCAGCCAGCACGTTCGCGACCCTGCCGATCGCTACCGCGACATCCTGGCCAGGATCCTCACCGGGCTCCTGTCGCCACCACCGGACCTCGGCTGAGTGCGGCTCTCCCCTGGCCTGGTGCACGTGCGCATCGGCCGGCGCGGTCAGCTCGCCGGCTGTCCGACCGGCCCGCTAGGTTCGACCCTGTCCCCCTCCCCGTCGAAGGCTCTGGAGGCACCCCGATGATGACAGAGGCTCCAGACAGGCTGCTTGACCGCGTGCGCAAGCTCCTGGCCAAGGCCGAGGCCGAGGGCGTCACCCCAGCCGAGGCGGAGGCGCTCACCGCCAAGGCGGCCGAGCTGATGGCCAAGTACGGAATCGACCGGGCGCTGCTCGCCGCGCAGCGGCCGGAGACCGACACGCCGGACAACCGGATCGTGGAGATCTACAACCCCTGGGCGCGCGTGCAGGCGCACCTGCTCTGCGGGCTCGCGGCCGCACTGCGCTGCCAGTGCATCCTGCTCCCGGCCGGATCGGGCCGGCAGCAGGTACACGTGTTCGGCTACGCGTCCGATATCGAGCGGACCGACATGCTCTACACCTCGCTGCTGATCCAGATGTGGCACGGCCTGGCCGCGGCCCGCGTGCCGGCGTGGTCGGACAGCGTGCGCGCCTGGCGCCGCAGCTGGCTGCTTGGCTTCGCTGCGGCTGTCATTGCCCGGGTGCGTGCGGCCGAGCAGGGCGCTGAGCGAGAGGCGTCGGCAGCACCAGACGACGGCGGGTCGCGAACCGCGCTTGTGCTCGCCGACCGGTCGTTGGTGATCAGGCAGAACGTGTCAGCGGCCTATCCGGTGACGCGCCAGGCCAGAGTCACCTACACCGGCACCGGCTACGGCGCCGGGTACAGCCAGGGCAGGCGGGCCGACATCGGCACCGCCCGCGTCGGCGGGCGTCAGCCGCGCGCCGTGACCAGCGGGCGGTGAGCACGCCGCAGTGGCAGCAGCGCCGAGACCATAAGCCGCTGAGCACGCCTGCGGTCTGCAGATGTGCTCAGCGGCGCTGGCCTCCGCTCACGTCACGCCCGCAGCGGTGCACCCCGGCGCGAGAGCACATCGACGGTCGCCGCCACCAGCAGCACCGCGGCCACCACGACGTCGATCCACTGACTCTGTATACCGAGCAGGTACAGGCCGTTGTAGATGCCGCCGATGACCAGGCCGCCCAGCACGCCGTGGATAGTCTTGCCGCGGCCGCCGAAGAGGCTAGTGCCGCCGATGACCGCCGCGGCGATGGCAAGCAGCACGTACGCATTGGCAGACTTGATGATGTTGGTCGTCATCGAGACCTGCCACGAGCCAAATAGCACGCCGGCGATCGCGGAGATCAGGGCAGACAGGACAAAGCCCCAGATCCGGACGGAACGGACGCGAACGCCGGCTCGCCGGGCCGCCTCGGGGTTGCCGCCGATGGCGTACACGTAACGGCCGAAGCGGGTTCGCTGCAGCAGGATGGTCGAAGCGCCGAGCACGATCAAGACGATCGGGATGATGTAGGGCACGCCCTCGATGACCCCGGAATGGGCTCGGTTGCTGTTACAGATGACGACGATCGCCACCCCAGCCACGGTCATGAGGATGATCTTCAGCGCAGTGAGGCTGCGCGGCGAAGTCTCCAGGCCACCGCGGCGCCTTTGCATGTCCCGCAGCCACATCCCCGTGGCGCCACCCACGACCAGCACGGCCAGCAGTATCCAGCCGACGACCGGGCTGAACTGGCCATAGAAGATGTCGTAGAGGATGCGCTCGTTGGTGAACCGGGAGTTGCCGATGCCCACGAGCGATCCGCCGAGGAAGATGATCGCCAGACCTTCGAGGATCAGCAGCCCGCCGAGGGTGACGATGAACGACGGCAACCCCAGCCGGGCTACGAGCCATCCCTGGAAGGCGCCGAACGCAGCGGAGGCGAGCAGTGCCACGATGATCGCCGCCCACCACGGGAAATCCGGGCCGGTGGGCTGCACGAGCTCGGCAACCAAGACAGCGTTCAGGCCCATGACCAGGCCGACGGAGAAGTCGATCTCGCCCAGGAGCAGGACGAAGATCACTGCCATCGCCAGCAGCATGTACACGGTGCTCTGCTCGAAGAGCTGGACCAGGTTCTGCGGCGACAGGAACTTAGCGTTCGCGATCTGGAACGCGACGGCGACCACGATGATGCCCAGGACGACCGGCAGCACGCCGCTGTCGCCGCTGCGCACCCGCAGCCACAAGGCCCGCAGGTACTGGCCAAGCGACTGGGCCAGCAGCTCAGGCGGGACGTCAGCCGCGGCGACCTCGTGGGCAGCGGTGAGGTCGACCACCGTGCCTGGGGTCTCGGCGGGGTCGGCGGTCACGGGTATGTCAGACACGAGTCACGCTCCCGGTCCCCCGCCGTGACAGCACGTCGACCAGCACAGCGCCGATGAGCACGCCGCCCGGCAGGATGTATTGCAGCGGCGTGGTCAGCTGACCCAGGTTCAGCAGGGATACGCCGTAGGCGATCGCGCCGATGAGCAGGCCGCCGAGAATGCCGTGGAGTGCCTTACCACGGCCGCCGAAGAGGCTGACCCCGCCGATGACGGCGGCGGCGACCGAGTACAGCACCAGCTGACCCGGATCGGCCGTGTTGGTGCTGTACTCACCAAAGAAGAAGGAACCCAGCAGGATGCCGCCGAGACCGGCGGTCGCCGCACATAGCGCGAAGGACCAGGTACGGATGCCCGCGAGCCCGACACCGGCGCGGCGGGCAGCTTCCGGGTTGCCGCCAATGGCATAGATGTAGCGGCCGAAGCGAGTCCGGCCGAGAACGAGCGTCCACACGCCGAGCACGACCAGCACGATCGGGATCACCCACGGAACCCCTGCCACCGCCGTGATGAGGGTGCCGCGGTTCAGATTGCAGATCACCACCACGACTATCCCGACCAGCGCCACCAGGCCAATCCTGATTGCCGTCAGGCTCGCCGGCGGAGCCACCAGGCCCTGGCGACGCCGGGCGGCCGCGCGTCGCCACAGGACGGCGGCGGCGGCCACGACGACGACAGCCAGTGCGACCCAGCCAACAACCGGGGTAATGATTCCCTGGACCATGTTGTAGATGACCCGCTGGTTGGGTGAATCGGTATTGAGGTCCACGTTGCCGTCGGCACCGCCAAGAATGACGATGAGGATGCCCGAGAACAGCAGGAACCCGCCGAGGGTCACGATGAAAGACGGGATCTTGAGCCGCGCCACCAGCGTCCCCTGCAGGGCGCCGACGACGCCACAGCCGACGAGGGCGACGAGGATCGCGGCCCACCACGGCCAGTCCGGCCCGGGCTTCTGCACCAGCTTGAAGGCGATCACCCCGCCGACCAGGGCGACGGCGCCGATAGACAGGTCGATCTCGCCGAGGAGCAGGACCACAGTCTCAGCCACCGCGAGCACCATGTAGACAGTGCTCAGCCCGAAGATATAGACGAGGTTGCTCGGCCGCAGGAAGGCGTGCTCGGGCGTGATGATTTCGAAGACGATAGCGACCAGCACGATCGCCAGGATCGACGGCAGGACGCCGCTGTTCCCGCTGCGGATCTGCAGCCACCAGCCCCGCAGATACTGGCGCAGTGACTGGGCCAGCAGCTCGGGCGGGACCTCTGCCGCGGCAATCTCAGGGTCGGCGGTGAGGTCGACCGCGATCCCCGCATCCGCTGCGGCGGCCGGTGAATCACCGGCGTTGGCCGTCACTGGGATAGTCCGATCAGGGCCATGTACTCAGCCCTCGCCACTAGCGGATCCGGCAGGCTCGAACGGCCGCCCGCTGGCGGTACCCGTCGTCATGTACTCCACCACGCTCTGCCGGTCGAAGTCCGCAGCCGGCCCTTCAGCCACCATCCGGCCCAGATGCAGCACGGCGATCCGGTCAGCGACCTCGAACACGTCGTTCAGGTTGTGGGAGATCACCATCACCGCGAGACCGTGCTCCCGGAGCCGCCTCACCAGGTCCAGCACCATCTGCGTCTGCACCACCCCGAGCGCGGCGGTGGGCTCGTCCAGCAGCACCAGCTTGGAGTTCCACATCACGGCCTTGGCTACCGCCACCGCCTGCCGCTGACCGCCCGACAGTGAGGCCACCGGCTGCCGGATCGAGCGCACCGTGGTCACCCGCAGGGTGCTCAGGGTTTCGGCCGCTTGCCGCTCCATCGAATCCTCGTCGAGCAGGCCGCGGCGCAGCCGCTCCCGGCCGAGGAACATGTTCTGGACGATATCTAGATTGTCAGCCAGCGCAAGATCCTGATAGACGGTCTCGATCCCCAGCGCGGCAGCGTCGCGGGCGCTGCGGATATGGACCGGGCGCCCCTCGAAGTAGATCTGGCCGTGGTCGGGCTGGTGCACGCCGGCGATCGTGCGGGTGAGCACCGACTTCCCGGCGCCGTTGTCCCCGCACAGCCCGGTCACCTGGCCAGCGGGCAGGTCCAGGTCCACCCCGTAGAGCGCTTGCACCGGCCCGAAGTGCTTGTCGACGCCCCGCAGCTTCAGCAGGGGCTCCGCGCCGTCGCCGCCGCGGCTCGTGCCCTCAGCGGCTTCATTCATCTCAGTCATCTTGACGACCTGTCACTAGCTTTGCCAGCACGACCACCTCGCGCCAGGCATTGGCGGACCCGCCCGATGGGCGGGTCCGCCAGCCCGGCTCCGGCGGAGTTCGGCGGTTGCCCGCCGAACTCCGCCGGTCAGATGATTACTTGATTCCGTCTGCCGCGCAAAGGCTGGCGCCGGCGATCGTGCAGATGGCAGTGGCGGTGTCGAAACCATCCGCGACCACGGTCGACTCCATGTTGGCCTTGGTCACCCACACCGCGGTCAGCAGCGAGGCTGGCTCGGTGACGCTCGAGTCAGCCGGGTCAACGGTCTTCCCGTTCAGCAGGGCCGCCGGAGGCGTGTCGCCGGCCAGCAGAATCGTGGCCATCGACACGGCGTCTTCGGCCTCTTTGTAGACGGCCTTGTAGACAGAGCCGCACTGGTAGCCCTCGAGGATGTAGGCCATGCCCTGCGCCGTGGCGTCCTGCCCGGTGACCGGGATCTTGCCGGCCTGCACACCGGCCGACTTGAGGTCGGTGATGATCGAGTTGGCCATCCCGTCATTGGCGACGATCGTGGCGTTGATCTTCGGGTTTGCGGTGAACGCCTGCTGGAAGATCGTGCCGGCCTTGGTGTTGTCCCAGCCGGGCGCGAAGTTCTCCTGAACCAGCGTGGCGCCGCCGGAGGTGCTCTTGGCGCCAGCGTTGACGGACTTGGCCTCCTGGCCAAAGACCACCTTGTTGTAACCGTCAGCGAAGGCGATCGCGTTGGGGTCGGTGTCCTCGCCGCCGTTCATCACGTAGACCTGGGGGCTCTTGACTCCCTCTGACTGCAGGCAGGACAGGAAGCCCTGGCCGATCAGCTCGCCCACCTTCTCGCCGTCGAAGCTGACGTAGTAGGTCTTGTTGCCCTGGAAGATGGCGCGGTCGTAAGCGATCAGCGTCACGCCCTTGGACTGTGCAAGCTTGGCGATTGCCACGCCAGTCGGGCCATCGAGCGGGCACACGATGAGGATCTTGGCGCCCAGGTTGATGTCCGCGGTGGCGTCGTTCAGCTGGGTCGCGTCGCTGCCCTGCGCGTTGTCGATCCGGTACTGCGCCTGGGTGTACCCGGCGTCCGCGAACGCGTCGTTCAGATACGGCTGGTCGAAGTCAACCCACCGGACCGATGACGTGGTGTCAGGCAGGATCACGCCCACCAACAGGCTGTTGGAACCCTTAGTCGCGAATTTCGTCAGCGGCTTGAACTTCGACATGACCGACGCGACGTTAGTGCTGAAGGAGTCGATGCCGATTGATGGAACCTTGTTTGAGCCGCCGCTCGACGAACCTGACCCCGAGCCTGACGATCCGCAGCCCGCAGCGATCAGCGCAGCGGCCACCGCCAGACTGACCCAGCCCACTCGGCGAAGGCGCCGTCCCCCGCCGCTTCTGCTATCTAGTCGCATCCCCCAAATTCCTTTCGTAGGAACGCACCTGAATTACAAGTTGCGGGACACCATACAGCACGGGTATGCCTTCGGTAAGGGCTAGATTTCCAACTCGTAAACACCAGTTGCCGGACGTCCTTCCGGCACCACGCGAACACCGCGCCTGGTGCTGCTCTCAGTAAGCGACATGCAAAAAAGGACTTGACAGAAAGTCGCTTTGCCATCCCGCAATGTGGGCCGTCGGCATGCCGCGCGAAGCGCTACATGCAACGCGTTGCCGCCAGCCGGCCAGGCGCTAGCCGATCCGCCGCAGCAAGGCGAGGAAGATGGCGTCGGTGCCGTGCACGTGCGGCCAGAACTGGGCGTAGCGGCCGTCTGGCCCCGACCTGATGTCTGGCACCTCGGCCAGCAGGGCGGGCGCATCAAGCGCGACCGCATCGTCTCGGGCCGCCAGCACGTCAGCGAGCACATCACGAGTTTCGGCCAGGTGCGGTGAGCACGTTACGTACGCAACCACGCCGCCAGGACGGGCCGCGTCCAGTGCGCTGCGCAGCAGCGCGCGCTGGAGCGCCCCGAGCGCGGCCAGATCGCCCTCACTGCGGCGCCACCGTGCCTCCGGGCGGCGCCGCAGCGCACCGAGACCGGAGCACGGGACGTCGGCCATCACGCGGTCGAAGGCACCGGGCCGCCACGCTGCCCGGGTGCCGTCGGCCGTGATGGCCGCTGCCGAGCCGGTCACGCTGATGGCGTCGCGTACCAGCCGGGCCCGGTGCTGGCGGAGCTCAGCGGCAAGCAGGCGGGCCCCGCGCTGTGCCGCCAGCCCCGCGAGCAGCCGTGCCTTCCCGCCCGGACCGGCACACAAGTCGAGCCAGCGGGCGTCGCTGCCCTCGTTAGCAGCCCTGGCCAGTGCGATCGCCGCGAGCTGGCTGGCTTCGTCCTGCACGCCCGCCCGGCCAGCCGCGACCGGCGCGATCGCGGCAGGGTCGCCCGCCGGCAGATAGCCACCGTACGGCGAGAACCTGGCCGGCTGACAGCCAGCGCCAAGCAGCTCATCGCGATCCGCAAGGCCGGGTACCACAGCCAGATGCACCCGCGGCCGCTCGTTGTCGGCCGCGAGCAGCGCTGCCAGCTCGCCGGGCTGACTGGTGGCCGGCTGGCCCGCCAGTGCCGCCGCCATCGCCTCCACAATCCACCGCGGATGGCTGAACCGGACGGCAAGGTGGCCGGTGCGGTCGGCAGCGGCGGCAGGCGCGGCAATCTCCAGCCAGGCGGCCAGGTCACGGGTGGCCACCCGTCTGAGTATCGCGTTGACAAATCCGGCCGGCCGCGGCCCCGCGGCATCCTTCACCAGATCCACCGAGGTAGCGACGGCCGCGTGCGCCCCGATCCTGGTGGCCAGCAGCTGATGGGTGCCAAGCCGCAGCGACTCGCGCACAACGGCGTCGAGCGAGTCGAGCCTGCGGTCGCTGCAGATAGCGAGGATGGCGTCATAGGTGCCCTGGCCGCGCAGCGTGCCATAGCTGAGCTCGGTGGCGAGGGCCGCATCCCGGCCGGCCAGTCCGCGCCTTGCGATCAGCTCGGGCAGCAGGAGGTTGGCGTAAGCGTCCCGGTCGGCAACAGCCAGCAGGACGTCGAGCGCGACTCGCCGGGCCGGGTCACTGCGCTGGCCGCGCGGGCGGGCCGGGCCCGTTCCCTTCCGCTGCGGGCGGTTCGTCCCCGGCCGTGAGCTCACGTCAGCCGAGGACCAGGTGCTCGTCGCCGGTACGCAGTCCGCGCGCCCAGTCGGCTGCGCTCATCCAGCGCTTGCCGTCGGGCTGGACGTCGCCGAGCGCAACCGGCACCGTTGCGGTACCGGCCAGCACGCGGCCACGCCCCACCGCCAGCCGGCCGGGGGCCAGCGAGCTGGCGTCGGGGGCGAGCGTTACCGGCCCGAGCTTGACCCGCGGCCCGGCGAGCCGAGTCCACGCACCGGGTGCCGGAGTGCACGCGCGGATCAGCCGGTCGATCGCCACGGCCGGCTGATCCCAGTGAACCTCGGCGTCAGCGGGAGTGAGCTTGCCCGCCAGGCTGATCCCGTCCGCTGGCTGCGGCCGGGCTTCGAGCTCGCCTGACTCGATGCCATCCAGCGTCGCCA
The DNA here is from genome assembly GCA_036495585.1 of Streptosporangiaceae bacterium. Taxonomy (GTDB): domain Bacteria; phylum Actinomycetota; class Actinomycetes; order Streptosporangiales; family Streptosporangiaceae; genus JAJYUU01. The sequence goes on along the minus strand of DASXMP010000108.1, from coordinate 30,370 downwards.
CCAGCAGGTCGGCGCCCGCGGCAGCGAGCCGGCCGAGCAGGTCGCCGGTGGTGTCGGACGGCTTGATCGTCTCGGTCAGCACGCCGTAGACCGGTCCGGCGTCTAGCTCGCGGACCAGCTGGAAGGTGGTGGCGCCGGTAACGTCGTCGCCGTGCAGGATCGCGTGGTTCACCGGAGCGGCACCCCGCCAGGCCGGCAGGATCGAGAAGTGCAGGTTGACCCAGCCGTGCGGCGGGATGTCCAGCGCCGACTGCGGGATCAGCGCGCCGTAGGCGACGACAGGGCAGCAGTCCGGCCCGATGCTCTGGAGCCTGGCCTGGAACTCCGGGTCGGATGGCCGGTCTGGCGTCAGCACGTCCAGGCCCGCTTCGGCGGCCCGCTGCGCCACCGGGCTCGGTCTGGATCGCAGGCCTCGGCCGACTCTGGCATCCGGCCTGGTGATGACCGCCGCGACCTCGTGGCGAGACCGCAGCAGCGCGTCCAGCGACGGCAGCGCGGTCGCGGGCGTGCCGGCGAACACCAGGCGCATCCGCTAGAAGGCCTTGCCCTGAGTCGGGTGTGGCGAGACCTTGACCAGCGGCACCGGCTCGCCCCACCACTCCGAGGCCCTGATCTCCTTCATCGCCAGCTTGCGCTGGACCGGATCCAGCCGGTCGATGAACAGCACGCCGTCCAGGTGATCGGTCTCGTGCTGCACGCACCTGGCCAGCTGGCCGGCGCCTTCGACCGTCACGGGCTCGCCGTACATGTTGAAGCCGGTGGCCACCGCGCCGAAGGACCTGCTGGTCGGGTACGCCAGGCCCGGGAACGACAGGCAGCCTTCGTCGTCGATCTCGACTTCGTCCGACAACTGCAGCGACGGGTTGATCAAGTGCCCGATCACGTCGTCAACGTTGTAGGTGAACACGCGCAGGCCGACGCCGATCTGCGGAGCTGCCAGCCCGACTCCCGGTGCCTCCAGCATCGTGTCGGTCAGATCCTGGACCAGCTTGCGCAGCTCGGCATCGAAAGTGGTCACCGGGTCGGCCGGAGTCCGCAGAACCGGGTCGCCGAACAGCCTGATCGGCCTGGTACTCACGACGTTCCTCCCGGGTGCACAACGAGTTCAGCGCGCCTGCAAGCCGTGCGGGCGCGGATGCTCCAGTCTACGAAGCCCGCCAGCTGCCGCTGACACGTGCGGACCGTGCCTTAAACGCCGCCTTCCGGGCCGCCCTGGCCACCCTCGGGTCGGGATGATGCTCGCTCAGCGTGGTCAGCAGGTCGATGACGCCGGGATGGCTGACCTGCCAAAGCCCGGCCACGATGTCTGCCTGTGCCTGCGGGGCTACCTCAGGCAGCAGTTCGGCGACTACGTCCCGCGGATCTGCTTCTTCCAGCAACCCGGCCCCGAGATCGACCAGCAGCCAGGCCCGCTCGGTCGGACCGAGCTCGGCTTCCTCACCGTGCTCGTGCAGCCAGACCGCAGCGTGTGCGCGCAGCAGCGGCTCAGCCAGGGCGCCGCGGACCGGGGCCACGGCTGCATCGCCGATCCGGTCGAGCACCGCGAAAGCCGCGCCGCGCAGACCCGGTGAGCCCAGCTTGGCCGCGTCGATGAGCTCGGCAGCGGCCCGATCCGGCGGCCGGACCGCCAGCCATGCGCCGATCTTTGTCTCGCCGTCCTCAGCGTCGCAGCTTGCCAGCGTCAGCAGCAGGCCTGCCGCACCATCCCGGTCGGCTCCGCCCAGTACCGGAACGTGCCAGCCCTGCGCGAGCAGCCGCCGGTGCACGCCCCAGATGCCCAGGGGCGAGAGCGTCACGGTGAGCGCGCCGGAATCCTCGGTGCCAAGCTCCACCACGCCGAGATCGGCGAGCGTCTCCAGCGCGTGCGACAGGGCCGCCGCCTCGTCCGCGCTCGGCGTCAGCCGCGCCTCGTCGTCGCCCTGACTGCCCGGGTCCGTCCAGCCGGCCGCGGTTGCGGCCGGATCTCCGGCCGGGCGGGTCCCAGCGGCTGCCGCGTAGGCATCGAACAGGGCGTCGATCCGCACCGGGGAACCGACCGTGTACAGGGCGGTCGCCAGCCCGTCGAGGTCCTCGGCTGCCAGCAGTGCCGCCAGTGCGCCATCCCACTCGCGCAGCACGGCCTCGGCGCTGGCGGTGCTCAGCGGTTCCGCGCTCATCGGTTCCGCGACCATCGGTTCGGCAGCCTTTGGCTCGGCAGCGTGAGGTTGTCCGGCCAGGGGCTTGGCGGCCGGCCGTCCCGTGGCACGCGGCTCAGCGGCGGCTCCGGCTGAGCGCACCTCAGCCGCCTGCCTGCTGGCCGCCGCGACCACCTGCCAGGCCGCGTCCAGTTCGTCGGGCGTGAGCTCGAGTGCGTCGGCCGCGGCCCGGGCGTCCGTGCCGTCCAGCACTTGACGCGCCCGCACCTCTGGGTGGTCGCGGGCCCAGCTGCTCAGGTCTCGCGCCGCCCGCAGCAGCGGGGCAACGCGCGCAGCGGCAGCCAGCTCGTCGCGTGGCGCGAGCCGCACCGGCGGCATCCGCGGCCGGTCCCGGCCAGGAACTGGGTCCTGGCCGCCCGCCGACTCTGGCCGTGCACGGCCGCCCGGTGAAGTGGTCACGCAAGTACCATAACGGCCTGGCGGTGCGTAGTCAGACCGGTGGCGTCAGATCGGCCCGCCTCAGATCAGCGCCAGCGGGTCGAGCTGCACCCGGACGCTGCCCGGGTCCTTAGCCGCGCTGCGGGCCGCCTGACCAGCCTTCAGAGCCGCCGCCAGGTCCGTGCCTGCTGACCTTGGCACGCGGATCAGGTAGCGCATTTCTGCTGGATCCTCGGGACTGCCGAAACCCTCAGGCTGGCCTCGGCCGCGCCTGGCCAGGCCCGCTCCCCCGCTGGTGGCCGGCAGCGGGCCGAGCACCTCGGCCGCTGCTGGGAGGGCCAGGCAGGCGAGCAGGCCCGCCACAGCTTCGGCGGGGCCGCTCACCGCGGCCATCCTGGCCGCTGGCGGAAACCAGAGCTCGGCTCGTTCGGCAAGCTCCCGGCCCGCGAAAGTCGCCGGATCCCACCGGATGAGTGCCTGGACTGCGGGCTGGACGGCGTCCGCCACTACGACGACGCTGCCACCGGCAGGCCCCGGACGGACCAGGGCGGCCGCGTTCATCCACCGCCGCAAGGCCTCCTCGGCGGCGCGCAGGCTGGCCAGCCCGAGCTGCGCCCAGCCATCGACCAGGATGGCCGCGCTGTACCCGGCTTCGGCGGCCGGCTCGGCGCCGGGTGTCGCGACCACGACGGCGGGGTCCGGGCCGACCCGCGCCAGCACCTCACGACCACCCGATCGAAGCACCGGGACCGAGCCGAAGGTCCGCGCCAGCTCGTCCGCGGTCCGTCCGGCGCCGGTGACCAAGGCCCGCAGCCCCTGGTGACCGCACTCCCGGCAGCTGCGGCCGACGGCCCGGCCGCACCACCCGCAGCGCAGGGGCGCCTGCGGGCCGGGCAGCTCTGCCGGTCCGCCGCAGCTGCAGCGCGCCCTGGCATGGCAGCGCTCGCAGGCCACGGCCGCCAGGTACCCTCGCCTCGGCACCTGGACGAGCACCGGCCCGCTGTCGAGGGCTTGCCGCGCAGTCCGCAGGGCAAGACCAGGCAACCGGGCCGACCGGGCCGCCTCGTCCCTGGCCAGCTCGTCCTCGCCGCCGGCAGCGAGGATCCGCGGGGCATGTGCGCGGATTGTCTCCCGCTCCGCCGCCAGCGGCCGCGCCCAGCCGCTGGCCAGCAGCTGCTCGGCCTCGGCCGTCCGGGCGAAGCCGCCAAAAAGCGCCGCGCAGTGTGCCTGGTGTGCCCGCAGTGCCAGCACGTCGCGGGCGTGCGGGTAGGGCGCGCGCGGTTCCGCGTGCAGGTCGTCCCCCTCGTCCCAGAGCACCACCAGACCCAGGCCGGCGACCGGGGCAAACATGGCGGAACGGGTGCCGGCCACGACCCGCACCTCACCGCGGGCGAGCGCGAGCCACCGGCGGTAGCGCTCAGCCGGGCCCAGGCTGGCCGACAGCACCACGTGGCCGCCTGGGGGCAGTCGGCCGCCGAGCGCCGCGTCTATGAGCTGAAGGTCGCGCGCATCGGGCACCACCACGATCGCGCCCCGCCCGGCTCCCGCGGCAGCCGCCACCGCGGCGGCGATCTCGTCCGGCCAGGCAGGCCCCGGCAGTGCCGACCAGACCGCCCGCGGCGCTCGCCCGCCGGCGATCGCCGCGAGAAACGACGGCCCAGCCGGGTACCGGGCCCACAGGTCAGGCGGGTCTGCGGCGGTGGCGGGCGGCCGGGTGGGCTGGTCGCTTTGCGCCGGTCCCGTGCCGCCACCGTGCCGCGGCGGGATGGCCAGGCGCAGCACGTCAGCCAGTGTGCCGCCGTACCGGTCGGCGACGGCGCGAGCCAGCCCGGCCAGCTCCGGTGTCAGCACCGGCTCGGGTGACACCACCCGCTCCAGGAAGCCGAGGCGCCCCTGATGGTCGCTGTCAGCGGTGCGCGCCAGCAGGTACCCGCCCGTCAGCCGGCCGGCGAACCGCACCCTGACCCGGCAGCCCGGCACCGCATCGGTGGCCAGCGAGGCCGGCACCAGGTAGTCGAAGGGCCGGTCCAGATGCGGCAGCGAGACCTCGACCGCGATGCGCGCTACGGGCAGCTCAGCCGCCGGCTCTTGAGCCGCGGCACGACGCCGCTTGGCTACGGTGGCTGCCGCCGTGGGGACCTGGCCTGACACCGTCCCGTCTTATCAGAGGCCAGTGACGCCGGGGTCGCCTGCGCTGCCGTGCCTCAGCTGGTAGGGCTGCAAGCGCTAACGAGTGCAGGGCCATCGGCCGCTAGCTGCCGGCGGAGGGCCGCCGGGACGGTGCGGCGGTCCGTCAGGTCGGCCCGCGCCTGCTGGAGATCACCCGCCAGGGTCGACAGCGCACTGCGGAGTCCGATCTGCCCGGCGCCTGCCGCCGCCGTGTTGGCCTGGCTGGCAGCCGTGCCGAGGTCAGCGGCCTGTGCGCGCGCCGCGGCCGAGCTGCTGAAGTCCGCCATCACCTTGGTGTAGGCCTGGTGGACCGCGGCGGGATAGCTGCAGCCAGCCGCCGGTCCGCCGGACGTGCTGACGACGATCACCACGATCACCACGGCCCAGGCTAGCGACATGGCTATCGCCAGCCAGGAGCGCTGCCGAGCCGGCCCGGACGGGTTGGCTCGCAGGCCAAGTGCGCCGGCCACGAGTCCTGGCAGCACGAGCGGAATCGCGCCCGCAACCCAGAGAGTGCGCACCGACGGCCCGCCGGCCGGTGCCTGGCGGTCACCGGCGGGCTGGGCCGGTCCCGCGACCGCGGTAGGTCCTATCGGACCGCCTGGTCCGGGCCACGGCCCGGTCTCCCACGGTGGTGGCGTCGAGACCTGCGGGCCGCCTGACTCGCCCGCCCAGGGCGGCGCGCCGGCTGGCTGGCTGCCTTGCGCCGTGGGACGACCCCCGGGCTCCTCGCCGGTGTCCTCGTCCCAGGTGACTGTCATCGATTCCGGCTGCAGGCCCGCCCTGCCTTCGGGCAGGAACCACTCAGAGGTCGCCGATGGGTCAAAACCTGGCTCCGCGCCAGCCGGCTCGCCTGCATCAGCGGCTGCTGTCCCGGCAGCCGCCGGCGCGGCCTGGAACCAGGAGTCCTGCTCATCCGCGGCAGCGGCACCGACACCGGATGGCGCCCCCGGTCCGGCGGCCGGGTCGGCCGTCACCGGCGCCGCCGACGCCGCGTCCACGGGCGCGGGCTCACCGGCGACCGCGGTCTCACGAGCCGAGCCGGTATTCCTCGACGACATCCATCACCGACCAGTATCGGATTGGCCTCGATATTGGTAGAGATGGTAATGCAATGGCCTATGCGAGTCTGGATAACAACAAACTGGCCGATACCTGTCCGGGCAGGTCGCTGTCATCCCTGGTCAGCCACCCTAGGCAGAACCCGGCCGACAGCCTTGGACCGTCGCCCTCAGACGCCGGCGGCCGTGCGGAGGGCGTCGGCCCGGTCGGTCCGCTCCCAGCTGAAGTCCGGCTCCTCGCGGCCGAAGTGCCCGTACGCCGCCGTCTGGGAGTAAATGGGCCGCAGCAAGTCCAGATCACGGATGATGGCGGCCGGCCGCAGGTCGAAAACCTGCAGCACGGCGTCCTGGATGCGCTCGACCGGCACTCGCTCGGTCCCGAAGCACTCGACGAACAAGCCGACCGGCTTTGCCTTGCCGATCGCGTAAGCGACCTGAGCCTCGCAGCGGTCGGCCAGCCCGGCCGCCACCACGGTCTTGGCCACCCACCGCATCGCGTACGCGGCGCTGCGGTCCACCTTGGACGGGTCCTTCCCAGAGAACGCGCCGCCGCCGTGCCTGGCCATGCCGCCGTAGGTGTCGATAATGATCTTGCGGCCCGTCAGTCCGGCATCTCCCATCGGGCCACCGACCTCGAACCGGCCGGTCGGGTTGACTAGCAGCCGGTAGCCCGTGGTGTCGAGCTCCAGGCCCGCCAGCACCGGCTCGACCACGTGCTCGCGGATGTCGGGCGTCAGCAGCCCGGCCAGGTCGATCGCCGGTGCGTGCTGCGTGGAGACCACCACCGTGTCCAGCCGCACCGCCTCGTCACCTGAGTACTCGATGGTGACCTGCGTCTTGCCGTCCGGCCGGATATAGGGCACGTCGCCGCTGCGGCGCACCTCGGACAGCCGCTTGGCCAGCCGGTGCGCGAGAGTTATCGGCAGCGGCATGAGCTCGGGGGTGTCACGGCAGGCGTAGCCGAACATCAGGCCCTGGTCGCCCGCACCCTGCCGGTCCAGCTCATCGGCGCCCTCGCCCTCGCGGTGCTCGACTGCCTCCCCGACGCCCATGGCGATGTCCGGCGACTGCGCGCCGATCGAGACCTGGACGCCGCAGGTGGAGCCGTCGAAGCCCTTCGCCGAGGAGTCATAGCCGATGTCCAGGACCTTCTCCCGGATGATCCCGGGGATATCGACGTACGTGTCTGTGGTCACCTCGCCCGCCACGTGCACCTGGCCGGTCGTGATCAGGGTCTCGACCGCCACTCTGCTGCGGTGATCGCCCTTGAGCATGGCATCCAGGATCGCGTCGCTGATCTGGTCGGCCATCTTGTCGGGATGACCTTCAGTGACGGACTCGGAGGTGAACAGACGACGAGCCACGAGATGACACCTTTTCCTTACGCGTGGGGAGTTGTTGCCGGCAGGCGGAAGCTTCGCATGCTGGGACGCGCGAAACGGCTCCCAGTGTTACATCCGCGCTGCGACCTCCGCCGCATTGTAACGGTGCCGGCCGCGGAGGCGTGACCTGGTCCCCACGTCCCTACTGATCGACTAGGTAAGCCGGGCGGCGACGAGATCCCAGATCGAGTCAGCGATCTCCTCTTTCGCGGCTCGCGGCAGCTTGGTTTCCGAGCCGTCGGACCCGAGCACGATCGCCTCATTGTCAGCCGTGCCGAAGGCCAGGCCGTTCCCGACCCGGTTGACGACCAGCAAGTCGCAGCCCTTCCTCGCCAGCTTGGCGCGACCGTTCGCCAGCAGGTCGCCAGTCTCGGCGCCGAACGCGACGATGACCTGGCCAGCACGTGCCTGGCCCGCCTGGCGCCGCGCCGCGACCAGGTCAGCGACGATGTCGCGGTTCTCGGTGAGCACAATGGGGTCGGGCGCTGCCCCGGTCTTCTTGATCTTGCTGTCGCTGCGGACCGCCGGCCGGTAGTCCGCCACCGCGGCAGCCATCACGATGGCGTCGGCCGGGCCCGCCGCGGCGAGCACTTCCTCCCGCAGCTGGCTGGCGGACTTAACCCGGACCACTGCCACGCCCGCCGGATCGGCCAGCTCCGTATTCGCCGCGAAGAGCGTGACGCTGGCGCCACGGCCTGCTGCGGTCCTGGCGAGGGCGTAGCCCTGCTTGCCCGATGACCAGTTGCCGAGGTAGCGGACCGGATCGAGTTCCTCCCTGGTACCGCCGGCCGACACCAGCACCCGCCGTCCGGCGAGGTCGGCCGCCAGGCCCGCCATGCCCCTGGTCAGCACCCGCTGGGCAACTGCGAAGATCTCGGCCGGATCGGGCAGGCGGCCCGGGCCGGAGTCAGGACCGGTGAGCCGACCAGACGCCGGTTCCAGCACGAGGCTGCCGCGGGCGCGCAGGGTGGCCACATTGGCCCTGGTCGCCGGGTGCTCCCACATCTCGGTGTGCATAGCGGGCGCGAACACGACCGGGCAGCGAGCGGTCAGCAGCACTGCGGTCAGCAGATCATCGGAGCGGCCAGTCGCGGCCCGTGCCATCAGGTCAGCGGTCGCCGGCGCGATGAGCACCAGGTCTGCTTGCTGGCCGAGGCGGACATGGAGTACCTCAGGAACCGAATCCCAGGCGCTGACCGAGACAGGCTCGCCCGACAGCGCCTCCCAGGTGGCGGCACCGACGAAGTTGAGCGCGGAAGGAGTCGGGACGACTCGTACCCGATGTCCCGATTCGGTCAGCAGCCTGAGCAGCTCGCAGACCTTGTAGGCGGCGATCCCGGCGGAAACGCCAAGCACGATGCGCACGGGTACTCCCGGCACGACCAGCCGGGTCAGGCTTCGGGCGTCTCCGCTGCGAGCAGCCGGTCGCTGATCTCGCGCAGCGCGATCGAGAGCGGCTTCTCCTGGACCCTGGTCTCGACCAGCGGTCCGACGTACTCAAGCAGACCCTCGCCGAGCTGGGCGTAGTAGGCATTGATCTGCCGCGCCCGCTTCGACGCCATGATGACCAGCCCGTACTTGCTGTCCACGACCTGCAGCAGGTCGTCGATGGGCGGGTTGATGATGCCTTCTATGGCCGGAATCGCTGCCAACGTGTGCCTTCCGGATCTGGAGTGCAGCCGCCGCCAAGACTGGCGACGGGTTCGCGCCCCGCATCGGAATACTGAGCGCGCAACAAGGCTACCAGCTGATCGCACACATCCTGGACCGACGTGTTGACCAGCGTGATGTCGAACTCACCGCTGGCGGCCAGCTCGGTTCGCGCGGCGGCCAGCCGCTGGGTCATGACCGCCGCCGACTCTGTATTCCGGCCGACCAGGCGGCGCTCCAGCTCGGCCCAGGACGGCGGGGCCAGGAAGACCAGCAGCGCGTCCGGGATCGCCTCCCGCACCTGGCGCGCCCCCGCCACGTCGATCTCGAGTAGGGCCGGCGCACCGCTCTCGAGCCGTTGCTGGACCGGTACGCGCGGCGTGCCATAACGGTTGCCGGCGAACTCCGCGGATTCGAGCAACTCACCGCGCACGGCCATAGCGTCGAATTCCGGTCCGCTGACGAAGAAATATTCTCGCCCGTCCATTTCGCCGGGCCGGGGCGGCCGGGTAGTAACCGAAATGGACTGCCATATCCATGGGCACTGCTTCCGCAGCAGCGCCATCACGGTGCTCTTGCCAACAGCTGACGGCCCCGAGAGCACCGTCAGCTGGGGCCGGGCAGGGGTGCCGCGGCGCAGCCCGCGCGGCTCGGCTGCGAGCATGCTTCCCGCGGCCCCCTCCCTGGCTCCGAATGTGCCGCTCAGATATCGCCGCCGAATTCGCTCTCCAGCGCGCTGCGCTGGTTGGCGCCGAGGCCGCGAACACGCCGCGACTCCGCGATACCCAGGCGCTCCATTATCTGCTTGGCCCGCACCTTACCCACACCGGGCATGGACTCGAGCAAAGCCGACACCTTCATCTTGCCAACTACTTCATCGGTCTGCCCCTCCTTGAGCACTTGGGGCAGGGTCGTGGATCCGTGCTTCAGCTTATTTTTCACATCCGCACGGTCCTTACGGGCTTGAGCAGCCTTCTCAAGCGCCGCTGCCCGCTGCTCGGGAGTAAGAGGAGGAAGAGCCACGCGAGGTCACCTCGGGTTTCGTATCGAAAAAGTCGCTCCGCGAGGGGAAACTAGCGACTTCAGCCCGCATCGGCAATGCGAACTCCCGTTTGCGCGTTACAAATTATCCAATATGACGTAACGTACGTGCATGTATACGCAGCGTGTCGAAATTTTCCGGCAGGCGGAAGGCGGCCGGCCTTTCTGACAGCCGTTTGCTCACGCGACCAACCTGGTGACCAGCCGCCTTACCGGCAGTGCGGGCGCTAGTCGGTCCGGCCGGCGGCCGCGCAACCAGCCTCGGGCGCCGGTTAGCCGTGCACCGCGTCCGCCCGCCGGAGGGTGGCCGCGATTCCGGACGCGGCCGCGCCGGGATCGGCCGCCCCGGTAATTGGCCTGCCGATCACGAGCAGATCGGCACCGGCTCGCAGCGCCTCCACCGGAGTCGCGACCCTGGCCTGGTCGTTGATATCCGCCCCGGGCGGGCGGATGCCAGGGGTGATGAGCAGGATGTCATCGCCGACCTCCGCGCGGACCGCGCCGACCTCCCGGGGCGAGCAGACCAGGCCGCGGGCTCCCGCCTCTACCGCGAGCGCTGCGAGCCGACGGGCTGAGTCGCTCACGGGGCCCGCCAGCCCGATCCTGCCGAGGTCGGATTCGCCCAGTGAGGTCAGCACGGTGACCGCCACGATCAAGACGTCAGGCGCCGCGTCCGCGGCGGCCCGGATGGCTGCCGGGCCGGCGGTGGCGTGCACGGTCAGCAAGGCGGGGCGCAGCCTGGCCACGGCCCGGGCGGCACCCGCCACGGTCGCCGGGATGTCATGCAGCTTGAGGTCGAGGAAGATCTCCACGCCGCTCGCGCCGCGTACCGATGCGACCACGTCCGGCCCGTACCGCAGGTACAGCTCGAGGCCCACCTTGAGCGTGCTGACATGCGGAGCCACCAGCGCCGCCCATCGTGCCGCGGTCTCCAGGTCCGGGGCGTCCAGCGCGACGGCGATTGGTGCGTGGCCCGGCATCAGGTCCTCCTCGCTACGGCATTCGGGCTGAGCGTGCGGCCCGTCATGGCACGTGCCTGGTGGGCCAGCCCGACCACGTCGGCCAGCCGCTCCACCCGGTGCTCTGCTAGTTCCTCTTCCAGCTCACGAAGGATACGCACGCAAGCCGACGGATCGCTGAAAAGCGACGTGCCCACGCTGACCATCGAGGCACCCGCGAGGATCAGCTCCAGCGCATCCCGGCCGGTCCGCACGCCGCCCATGCCGATGATCGGCACACCGGGAAGCGCGTCCCGCACCTGCCAGATACAACGGACCGCGATCGGGCGAATGGCCGGGCCGGACAGTCCGCCGGTCAGCCCGGCCAGATGCGGCCGCATGGTGTCGGTATCGATCACCATACCGAGCATCGTATTGATCATCGACAGTCCGTCCGCGCCCGCCGAGACGCACGCCTTGGCAATCGACGCGATGTCGGTCACGTCCGGTGACAGCTTCGCGAACACCGGGATGTCATACCTCGCCCGGCTGCGAACCACCTCGACCACGGCAGCCGAAGCAGCCGGATCGCAGGCGAAGACCTCGCCGCGGTGCTCCACGTTCGGGCAGGAGATATTCACCTCGATGGCCGTCACCCCGGCGGCGTCGGAGAGCCGGGTAGCAAGATCGGCATATTCGGCCACGGTGCTGCCCGCGATCGAGACGACGGTGCGGGCTCCCCGGGACAGCAGCCACGGCAAGTCGCGCTGCAGGAACGCGTCGATGCCAGGGCCCTGCAGGCCGATCGAGTTGAGCATCCCGCTCGGCGTCTCGGCCATTCGCGGCGTCGGCCGGCCAGACCGGGGGCCGAGCATGACCGACTTGGTGGTGACCGCGCCGATCTTGGATACGTCCATGAACTGCGCGAGCTCGCGGCCAGACCCGGCGCAGCCGGAGGCCGTCATGATCGGGTTAGGCAACTCCACGTGGCCGAGCCTGGTCCGCAGGTCAACTGGCATGGCCACGCCGTCCGGACGACCTGCCCTCGGCACTGGCGGCGGCTTTCCGCCGGCCCGCGTCCTTGTCGACCGGGCTCGCTGACGGCGAGCCCGGCGCCGGGTCCGGGGATGCCGCCGGACCCGGCGACATCGTGGGCGCCAACTCCGATCCCGCCGGCCCCGAGCCCGCCGACGCAGACCCGGCCGTCGGACCGGCGAGGCTACGCCGCGATCGAGGCTCCCAGCCGGGTGCACCGAACGCGTCGAACGGTATCGTGCCGACGTCGTCCCACCGCACCTGCTCGCCGCGGAACACCGGCCCGTCGGTGCAGGCGCGCGCCATCCTGGTGATGCCGTCCGAGCCAACTATCGGCAGCACGCAGGTCATGCAGACACCGATGCCGCAGGCCATGGCTTCCTCGACCGACGCCTGGACCGGGATGTCGTACCGGCGCCCCAGGGCGGTGATCTGGCGCAGCATCGGCATCGGCCCGCACGCGTAGATGACGTCCGTGCGCCCCTCGTGGATCGCCTGGTCGAGCATGTCGGTCACGACGCCCCGTGCGCCAAGAGAACCGTCCTCGGTGGTAATGCTCGCGAGCCGCCCGGTCCGGCGGGCGGTGAGCGCCCCGAAGACCCGGTCGCTGCTGGCTGCGCCGAGCAGGAAGTCGACCTCGCAGCGCCGCTCGCGCAGTCGCCCGGCCAGCGAGAACAGCGGCGCGCTGCCGTACCCGCCGCCGATCAGCAGGCAGCTGACAGGGTCACGGGGCAGCGGGAACGGCCGCCCGAGCGGCCCGGTGACATCCAGCACGTCCCGGGCCCGGCGGTCGGCCAGCCACTGGGTGCCTGGGCCCCGCAGGTCGAACACGAACTCCACTGTGCCGCCGTGGTCGGGCCGCACATCGTGAATGCAGAACGCCCGGCTGGTCAGCATCGACGTGGCCGGCCCGCCCACTGCCAGCGCCATGAACTGGCCAGGCCGGAACCTGGCGGCCACCGCCGGGGCGACCAGCGTCATGGCGTAGTAGGCGTCGACCCGGCGGACCGTCAGTACGGTGCCGCGCACCTGGACGGGACCAGCCTGCGCCTCCAGCTCGCCGTGCGTCATCGCCGAGCGCCGCCCCGCTGCCGTGCGCGCAGGTGCGCGGCGTGTTCCTGCAGCGACCGCACGCCCACCTCGCCCCGGTTGATTTCCTCCACGCCCTGCACCGCGGCCGCCAGGCCCTGCACGGTCGTGATGCACGGGATGCTGCGCCGGACCGCGGCCGTGCGGATCTCATAGCCGTCCCGGCGGAACCCGGACTGGCCTGGTCCGCCGAATGGCGTGTTCACGATCAGGTCCACCTGGCCATCCAGGATCCGTTCCACGATGGTTGGCTCACCGTCCTGGCCACGGCCCTCGCTGTGTTTACGGACGATCGTGGCATGGACGCCGTTTCGGCGCAGGACCTCGCCGGTTCCGCTGGTAGCCCAGATCTCGAAGCCAAGCTCGGCCAGCCGCTTGACTGGGAAGATCATGGACCGCTTGTCCTTGCCTGCGACCGACACGAACGCGCGGCCTTTGACCGGGAGCGGCCCGTACGCAGCTGCCTGCGACTTGGCGTACGCGGTGCCGAACACCTCGTCGATGCCCATCACCTCGCCGGTGGACCGCATCTCGGGGCCGAGCAGGGTATCCACGCCCGCGCCACTCGCGTCGGCGAACCGGGCGAACGGCAGCACGGCCTCTTTGACCGCGATCGGAGCATCGAGCGGCAGCGTGCCGCCGTCGCCCTCCGCTGGCAGCAGGCCTTCCTCCCGCAGCGACGCGATCGAGGAGCCGAGCATGATCCGGGCCGCTGCCTTGGCCAGCGGCACCGCGGTCGCCTTGGACACGAACGGCACGGTCCGCGAGGCCCGCGGGTTGGCCTCCAGCACGTAAAGGACGCCTGCCGCGAGCGCGTACTGCACGTTCAGCAGGCCGCGCACGCCCACCCCGCTGGCGATCGCCTCGGTCGAGGACCGGATCAGCGCGATGTACTCCTGGCCTAGCGTGATCGCTGGCAGCGCGCAGGCCGAGTCGCCGGAATGGATGCCGGCCTCCTCGATGTGCTCCATCACCCCGCCGAGGAACAGCTCGGTCCCGTCGTAGAGTGCGTCCACGTCGATCTCGATGGCGTCGTCCAGGAACCTGTCGATCAGCACTGGGTGCTCGGGCGAGGCCTGCGTGGCCCGCTGCACGTAGTCGGCTAGCGCGCCGTCGTCGTAGACGATCTCCATGCCGCGGCCGCCGAGCACATAAGACGGCCGGACCAGGACCGGGTAGCCGATGTCGTGCGCGACCACCTCGGCCTCGCGCACCGACGTGGCCGTGCCGTGCCGGGGGGCGAGCAGGCCGGCGGCTGCCAGCACCTTGCCGAATTCGCCGCGGTCCTCGGCCAGGTGGATGGCCTCGGGTGAGGTGCCAACCACCGGCACGCCCTCGGCCGCCAGCGCCCGCGCCAGACCCAGCGGGGTCTGGCCGCCGAGCTGCACGATCACGCCTGCCACCTCGCCGGTGGCCTGTTCGGCCGCGACCACTTCGAGGACGTCCTCCAGGGTCAGCGGCTCGAAGTAGAGCCGGCCCGAGGTGTCGTAGTCGGTGGAAACGGTCTCCGGGTTGCAGTTCACCATGACGGTCTCGTAGCCGGCCTGCGTCAGCGCGAAGGATGCGTGCACGCAGGCGTAGTCGAACTCGATGCCCTGGCCGATCCGGTTCGGCCCGCTGCCGAGGATGATCACCTTCGGCCGCGATCCGGGCGGCACCTCCGACTCCAGGTCGTAGGTCGAGTACAGATACGGCGTGCGCGCGGCGAACTCAGCGGCGCACGTGTCCACCATGTGATAGGCCGGCCGTACCCCGAGCGACCACCGAAGCGACCTGACGTCAGCCTCGGCCTTGCCGGTCAGTTCGGCGATCTGGGTATCGGAGAACCCGAGCGACTTGGCCGCGGCCAGCGCCCGGGCCGTGGCCGGCCCGCCTACCCCGATACCGTCGTCACGAATCCGCAGCGCGTGCTCTTCGATCGCGGCGATCTGGTCCACGAACCACGGGTCGATCGAGCTGGCCGCGGACACCTCCGCGACCGTGGCCCCGGCCCGCAGCGCCCGGTGCACCGTTGCCAGGCGTCCGTCATGCGGCACCGCACAAGCTGCCAGCAACTCGGCCCGCTCAGTCTCGCCCGATGGTGCCGGCGCTGCCCAGCTGAAGGAGGCCCCGACCTGCTCCAGCGACCGCAGCGCCTTGCCCAGTGCCTCGGCGAACGTGCCGCCGATCGCCATCGCCTCGCCCACCGACTTCATGTGCGTGGTGAGCACCGGGTCCGCCCCTGGGAACTTCTCGAAGGCGAACCGCGGCACCTTGACGACCACGTAGTCGAGCGACGGCTCAAAGCTGGCCGGCGTCTCCCCGGTGATGTCGTTGCGGATCTCGTCCAGCGTGTAACCAATAGCCAGCCGCGCGGCGATCTTCGCGATCGGGAACCCGGTCGCCTTGGACGCGAGCGCGCTGGACCGCGACACCCGCGGGTTCATCTCGATCACGACCATCCGGCCGGTGGCCGGGTCGACCGCGAACTGGATGTTGCACCCGCCGGTGTCGACCCCGACCGCCCTGGCGGTGTCGATCGCCACGTCGCGCATGTGCTGGTACTCGCGGTCGGTGAGCGTCATCGCCGGCGCGACGGTGACCGAGTCCCCGGTGTGCACGCCCATCGGGTCGATGTTCTCGATCGAGCAGACGATCACGACATTGTCATGCCGGTCGCGCATCAGCTCGAGCTCGAACTCCTTCCAGCCGAGCACCGACTCCTCGATCAGCACCTCGGTCACCGGACTGGCGTCGAGGCCAGCGCCGGCGATCCGGTCCAGGTCGGCAGCCCCGCGGGCGATCCCGGACCCAGTGCCGCCGAGGGTGTAGGACGGCCGCACCACGACCGGGAATGACAGTTCGCCGGCGGCGGCCCGGCACTGTTCCAGGGTGTGGCAGATCCGGCTGTGCGGCACCTCGGCGCCGACGCTGCCGACGATTTCCTTGAACCGGTTCCGGTCCTCCCCCGCGCGGATCGCCTCGATCCCGGCACCGATCAGCTCGACGTCGTACTTCGCGAGCGTGCCGGCGTCATGCAGCGCGACGGCCGCGTTCAGCGCGGTCTGGCCGCCCAGTGTGGGCAGGATCGCGTCCGGCCGTTCCTTGGCGATCACCTTCTCCAGGACATCCGGCGTGATCGGCTCCACGTACGTCGCGTCCGCGAATTCCGGGTCAGTCATGATCGTCGCCGGGTTGGAGTTGACCAGGCTGACCCGGATCCCCTCCGCGCGCAGCACCCGGCAGGCCTGCGTGCCCGAGTAGTCGAACTCGCAGGCCTGCCCGATGACGATCGGCCCGGATCCGATCACGAGGACGGATTTCAGGTCCGCGCGCCTAGGCACGATGTGCTCCTTTTCCTTGCCGGGAACGGGCCAGCGCGAGCACGCCGCGCTCCATCTGGTAGGCCGCAGCCCGGAGCTGGCTCGTTCCCTCTCCGGTCACCGGGATGCCTCCATCAGCTCGCAGAACTCATCGAAGAGCCCGCTCGCGTCGTGCGGTCCGGGGGCAGCCTCCGGGTGGTACTGGACGCTGAATGCGGGCGCATCCAGCAGCCGCAGCCCCTCGACCACCCCGTCGTTGAGGTTCACGTGGGTGATCGCGGCAGGGCCGAAGTCCGTGCCAAAACTGCGGGGGGCCTCAGGAGGTCGTCCACGCGGGCTCAAACTGCCGTCCGGTGTTAGCCCGCCAGGGCTCGCACCGGGCGCTGCCACCGCGAAGCCGTGGTTGTGGCTGGTGATCTGCACCCGGCCAGTGCGAACGTCCTGGACCGGCTGGTTCACCCCGCGATGGCCGAAGCGCAGCTTGTAGGTGGACAGGCCAAGCGCGCGCCCGAGCACCTGACTGCCCAGGCAGATGCCGAAAACCGGCGTGCCGGAGGCCAGCACGCCGCGCATGGCGTCCACCGCGTAGCCGATCGCAGCTGGATCGCCCGGGCCGTTGGAGAAGAACACCCCGTCCGGGCCAGCGGCGAGGATCTCGGCGGCGGTCACGGTGGCCGGCAGCACGTGCACCTCACAGCCCCGCTGCGCCATCAGTCGCGGTGTGGAGTACTTGATGCCGATATCCACGGCCGCCACCCGGTACCGGACGGGCGTACCCGCCGGCGGGCTGACCACGTACGGCTGCGGCGTGCTGACGCCCCTGGCCAGGTCCGAGCCGATCATCTGCGGGCTGGCCAGGACCCGTGCCAGCAGGGCATCCGCGTCGGTGGTCTGCGCGCTGATACCGGCGCGCATCGCGCCGCGGTCGCGCAGATGGCGGGTCAGGGCGCGGGTGCCCGCCATAGCGATGCCAGTGACGCCCTGGTCGGCGAGTTCGGCCTGCAGGCTGCGCTGCGCTCGCCAGTTGGATGCCAGCCGGGCCGGCTCGCGCACCACGTAGCCGCTGACCCAGATCCCGCGGGACTCCGGGTCGGTGTCGTTGACGCCCGTGTTGCCAATATGCGGCGCCGTCATGGCGACGATCTGGCCGGCGTAGGACGGGTCGGTCAGGGTCTCCTGGTAGCCGGTCATGCCGGTGTTGAAGACCATCTCGCCGAAGGTCTCGCCGTCCGCGCCGAAGTTGGTGCCCCGGAACGTGGTGCCGTCTTCCAGCACCAGGATTGCTGGCCGGTTCTCCGCCATTTCCCTGGTCATCGGGCTCGTGGTCATCGGGCTAGCTTCCCATCAAGGACGGTCGCCTCGCCGCGCAGGAACGTACCGACGACCTGGCCGGGCAGCTCCATCCCGGCGAAGGGTGAGTTCCGGCTGCGAGACGCGTGCTGCGCCGGGTCGACTACGCCCACGGCCTGCGGGTCATACAAGACGAGGTTGGCCGGCGAGCCGGGCCGCAGCGGCTGGCCGTGCACCGGGACCCGGTCCGCGCCAGCGCCGGCGCCCCCGGACAGCCGCCCGATCCTGGCGGGGCGCACCGACATCCGGTCCGCGACGCCTGGCCAGTCCAGCAGGCCAGTCTGGACCATCGCGGCGTGCACCACGCGGAGCGCCGTCTCCAGCCCGGTCATGCCGAAGGCGGCCGCCTGCCACTCCGATTCCTTGTCCTCGACCGGGTGCGGCGCATGGTCGGTGGCCACGCAATCGATCGTGCCGTCGGCCAGCCCGGCGCGCAGCGCATCCACGTCGGCCTGAGTGCGCAGCGGCGGGTTGACCTTGTAGACCGGGTCGTAGCTGGTAGCCAGCTCGTCGGTCAGCAGCAGGTGGTGCGGCGTCACCTCAGCTGTCACACGCCAGCCCTTCGCCTTGGCCCAGCGGATGATCTCCACCGAGCCGGCCGTAGACACGTGACAGACGTGCAGGGCCGAGCCGACGTGCGCGGCGAGCAGGCAGTCGCGGGCGATGATCGCCTCCTCAGCGACGGCCGGCCAGCCGGCCAGGCCGATCCGCCCGGAGACCTCGCCTTCGTTGACCTGGGCGCCCTCGGTCAGCCTCGGCTCCTGCGCGTGCTGGGCGATGACTCCGTCGAAGGCCTTGACGTACTCCAGGGCGCGGCGCATCAGCACCGCGTCGGAGACGCAGCGGCCGTCGTCGGAAAAGACACGGACCCGGGCGGGCGAATCGGCCATCGCGCCGAGCTCGGCCAGCCGACTGCCCGCCAGGCCTGCCGTGACCGCGCCTACCGGCTGCACGTCGCAGCGGCCTGCCTGCCGTCCAAGCCGCCAGATCTGCTCCACCACGCCAGCGGTGTCAGCCACCGGGTCGGTGTTGGCCATGGCGTGCACGGCGGTGAAGCCGCCCAAAGCGGCGGCGGCGGTGCCGCTCGCCACCGTCTCGGCGTCCTCCCGGCCAGGCTCGCGCAGGTGCGCGTGCAAGTCCACGAGGCCGGGAAGCGCGATCAGCCCGTCGGCATCGAGCACCTGCGCGCCAGCCGCCGACAGTCCCTGGCCCACGTCGGTGATCTGGCCGTCGGCCAGGACCAGGTCGGCCGGGTCGGCGCCGTCCGGCCGGACGCCCTTGATCAGCCATGTCTTGTTGCCGGTCGTCCCCGTCACAGGCTTGCCTCCGTCCCGCTCGTGCCGCCGAGCAGCAGGTACAGCACGGCCATCCGGGTGCTGACCCCGTTCGCCACCTGCTCGGTGATGGTGGACCTGGCCGAGTCGGCGACCTCGGCAGCGATCTCCACGCCGCGGTTCATCGGCCCGGGATGCATCACGATCGCGTGCTCGGGCAGCAGCCCCATCCGCGTCGCGTCCAGTCCGTATCGCCTGCTGTACTCGCGCACCGTCGGGAAGTAGGCAGCGTTCATTCGCTCGGCCTGCACGCGCAGCATCATCACCACGTCGACCTTGGGCAGCACCGTGTCCAGGTCATAGCCGACCTCGCACGGCCAGGTGGACACGGCGACTGGCAGCAGGGTCGGCGGCGCGATCAGGGTGACCTCCGCGCCGAGGGTCCGCAGCAGCAGCACGTTGGAGCGCGCCACGCGGCTGTGCAGGACATCGCCGACGATCGCGACGCGCAGGCCCTCCAGCCGTCCCAGCCGCCGCCGCATCGTGAACGCGTCCAGCAGCGCCTGGGTGGGATGCTCATGCGTGCCGTCCCCGGCGTTGACCACGCTGCCGCGCACCCACCCAGCCAGCCGGTGCGGCGCGCCCGAGGCCTGGTGCCGGATCACCACGGCGTCGGCGCCCATCGCCTCGAGCGTCAGCGCGGTGTCCTTGAGACTCTCGCCCTTGGCGACGCTCGACCCCTTCGCTGAGAAGTTGATGACATCGGCGGACAGCCGCTTCGCCGCCGCCTCGAACGAGATCCGGGTGCGAGTCGAGTCCTCGAAGAACAGGTTGACCACGGTGCGGCCGCGTAGCGTGGGCAGCTTGCGGATCGGGCGGTCGGCGAGCTGAGCCAGCTCCTCGGCCGTGTCCAGGATGAGCAGGGCATCGTCCCTGGTCAGATCGGCGGCGGAGATCAGGTGACGGTTCATCGGCCCGCTCCCTGGCTCAGCATGACGGCATCCTGACCGTCGGTCTCGGTCAGCAGGACCTGGACCAGCTCCCGCTGAGACGTGGGCAGGTTCTTGCCGACGTAGTCGGCTCTTATCGGGAGGTCTCGGTGGCCGCGGTCCACCAGCACGGCAAGCTGCACGGCCCGCGGACGCCCGAGGTCCCCCAGCGCGTCCAGCGCCGCGCGCACGGTCCGGCCGGAGTACAGCACGTCGTCGACCAGGACGACGACCTTGCCGTCAATCCCCTCGGCTGGCACGTCAGTATGACCGAGCGTCCGTGCGGGCCGAAGCCGCAGGTCGTCGCGGTACATGGTGATATCGAGCGACCCGGCCGGCGCCGGCCGCCCTTCTACCTGGGCCAGGCCCGCAGCCAGCCGATGGGCGAGCGGGACGCCTCTGGTCGGGATGCCGAGCAGGATGACATCGCCGGCGCCGTCGGTGCGCTCCAGGATCTCGTGCGCGATTCTGGTCAGCGCCCGCCGGATCTCCTCGGCGGTCAGGACCGTCTTGCTGCCCGGCAGCGGGACCGAGCGCGGCCGCTGACCGGCGGCCTGGGCTGGCCGAGCGGACTGGGCTGTCTGGCCCGGCGGTGCTGTCTGTGCTGCTGGCTGGCCTCGCTGCGCCGGTCGGCTCACGAGCGGCCGGGCCGAGCTCGCGCCGACAGCCGGGCTACTAGCTGGGGATTGTCCGCCAGCAGGTTCCATCGCATGCATCAAAAGGACCCCCTTTCCCGCCTCTCTGGACGGGGCTTAAAGGACGCCTGCCTGCCCCACCGTATCAGCGCGCAGCCTGGCGCCGGGCGGAGTGACACGGTGAAGCCGACACTTCGTAGCACGGCGGGCGACACACGGCTAAGAGAACATGCTGGCCCTGGTCGGGGTCATTGCGCATACTAAGAGTGAGCCACGTACAACACGTTGCAATCGGTGACCAGCATCACATCGTAGGCGTTTCATGGGGAAATTCCTGGCCAGCCGCAGTCGCGGCGCCTGGCCTAGCGGCCGGGATCGCCGGCCGACACGGCGTTCCCGCGCGGCCTCGGCCGACCGCGGACGGACGCTGGCGGTCGGCCGGGGATGGGTGGAGGCGCGTAGCTTCTGCTACTTTTTGCCGTTCGGCTTGACCTCATGGGCGGCCGGGCCTACCGTCACTGTCCGTAACCGTCACTTTCAGCTATGACTGGCCAGGGGGCCGTAACTATGGCATCTGACTATGCCAAGACTCTCGGCGCGCGCCTGCGCGCCATCCGCACTCAGCAGGGGCTGTCGCTACACGGAGTAGAGGAGAAGTCCCGCGGGCGGTGGAAAGCCGTCGTGGTTGGCTCTTACGAGCGCGGCGACCGTTCGGTGACCGTCCAGAAGCTTGCCGAACTTGCCGAGTTCTACGGCGTGCCGGTGTCAGAGCTGCTGCCCGGCGATGTGCTGCCGACACTGCTGACCCCGTCGCCCAAACTTGTGATCGACTTGGAGCGGATGGCAGCGCTGCCGAAGGACAAGGGCGGCCCGCTCGCACGTTACGTTGCGACCATCCAGAGCCAGCGCGGCGACTACAACGGCCGCGTTCTGTCGATCCGCCAGGAGGACCTGCGGTCACTGGCGGTGATTTACGACAAGACCCCCGCTGACCTCACCGAGGAGCTGATCGGCTGGGGAATCCTGGACTCTGAGGCTCGCGGCGCCGTCGACACCTTCTGATCCGCTTGATCCGCGGCTTCGCTGGGACCTGATCTAACACCCTCTGGGCGACGGTGGCAGAGGTAACAGATTCCGGGCAGGCAGTTCACTGCCTGCCCGGATCGCTGTCTGGTTGCCGCCTGATGCCTAGCCGCCTGATGCCTAGTCCGCATGGCACCTAGTCCGCCCAGTGCCTAGCCCGCCCAGTGCCTAGCCTGCAGTCGGCAGCGGAAGCAACTGCTGTCCCGCGTCGATCCCCAGTGCTCCCTCAGCTAGCGAGACGAAGGCTCCTGCGTCCCGCAGCAAGTCATCGGCCTCATGAGCGGAGACGGCACGCGATAGGCCCGCCTCTGCGGCGGCACGCTTGGCTGCCCCGGCTGCGAAGAACGCGGCCCACTCCCGCAGCGCCGGCTCAACCTTGGGCAGTAGCTCCCACACGCTCTGCGGCCTCCGTCGGCGGCCCGGCGGCTCGGCGCTGGCGGCGACCACTGCCGCCGCCGCGCGCAGGGCGGCAAGATGAGCGCTGACGTACCGGGCGCTCGGGTTCGTCTCGTCTTCCGCGGCCGCCAGCCCATGCCTGGCCGACTCGATCAGAGCCAGGGCCGATGGTGCCACCCGCCCTGGCCGCCCTGGCCTCGCCTGCACGATCGCGCTCATCGACGCTCCTCCTTGCCGGTGCCCGGCCGGGCGGGGCGCTTCCCCACGCCGCGCCCGGCCGACCGGGGGGCTGAGGGGGCCCAGCTCCCCGTGCGCACACCAGCTATTCGAACATACATTCGTTGTACTGTCCACTCCTTGCATCTGCGTTCGAAGTTACAGGGAGGGTCTGACAAAAGTGGCTGGCGGCCGTCTCCGCACCTGTCCAGTCGCACGGGCGGGCTGATCGCGCAGCTAGGCTTTCCCGGGTGCAGGACGTCGTCACAATCGCTGAGATGGGCAGACCGGCCTTCCTGGCCGCGCTCCCCCGCCTGGCCACGATCTACGGCGCGGCCCTGGTCGCGCCGCCGGAGGAACTGCCGGCCCGGCAATCAATCATGGAACGGCACGCGGGCAATCCGGCCTTTCGCGCCATCGCCGCCAGCGTCAGCCCGGCTGATGCACCCGATCACGGCATCGTCGGCTTCTGCTACTGCTTCCGGGGCGGTCCTGGCCAGTGGTGGCACGACGTCGTCAGATCAGGTCTGCAAGCCAGCCATGGGCAGGCCGCAGCCGACGGCTGGGTTGAGCATGTCGTCGAGATCGCCGAGGTGCACGTGCTGCCCGCTTACCAGGGCCGCGGCATCGGCCGCCGCATGCTGCACGAGTTGACGGCCGGGCGCAGCGAGCGAACC
This sequence comes from Streptosporangiaceae bacterium, assembly GCA_036495585.1. Classification (GTDB taxonomy): domain Bacteria; phylum Actinomycetota; class Actinomycetes; order Streptosporangiales; family Streptosporangiaceae; genus JAJYUU01. Next base: position 7,510 of record DASXMP010000108.1, on the reverse strand, counting down.
GCGCTGCTGTCGACCCGCGATGCGGAGACGCCAGCGCGCCGGCTCTACCGCAGCCTCGGTTTCAGTGACCTGCTGACGCAGTTCCTGTTCCCGGGTGGTGGCTTGCCCTATGCCGTCATGGGCGCGGAGCTGCCCTTGGCCCGCGCCGCCGGGTCAGCGCACGCGACAGCGCCCAGTTAGACGTTGCTTGTCCAGCTTGCCCGGCTCAGCTGGCCGCGCCCTGTCCCCTGCGGCTACGGTCGGCCAGGCCGAGGACCTGGTAGATCTCCCTGGTGGCCCGAGAGCCATTCAGGGTGTAGAAATGCAGGCCGGGCACGCCCTCATCGAGTAGCCGCTCGCAGAGACCAGCGGCAAACTCCACGCCGATCTTGCGTACGGCCGGCTTGTCCTCAGCATGCGCGCGGAGCTGCTCAGCCAGGTCCGGGGGGAACCGGCAGTCCGACAGCTGCACGGCCCGCTCGATCCCGGGAACGCTGATAATCGGCATGATGCCGGGAATGATCGGCACGTCACAGCCCTTGGCCGCGACAGCATCCCGCAGCCGGAGGTAGTCCTCGGCGTAGAAAAACATCTGCGTGACGGCAAAGTCGGCGCCCGCTCGCACCTTACCGATGAAGAAGTCAATCTCCTCATCCCAGCTCCGGGAGCGGAGGTGGCCTTCCGGAAACGCCGCCACGCCGACGCTGAAGTCGCCTGCTGAGCGGATCAGGCGGACGAGCTCGTCGGCATGATGCACGCCGTCCGGGTGCGCCACCCACTGCGCCCGCGGGTCACCCTGCGGATCGCCACGCAACGCGAGCATGTTGTGCACGCCGACGTCGGCGTAGGAGCCGATGACATGTCGCAGCTCGGCGACCGAATGGTTCACCGCGGTCAGGTGCCCAACAGGCGTGAGCGTCGTCTCGGCGGCGATGCGGCCGGTGACCCGCACGGTGCGGTCACGGGTTGTCCCGCCAGCCCCGTAGGTCACCGAGACGAATGTTGGCATGAGCGGCTCGAGCTGGCGGATCGCCAGCCACATCCGTGCCTCTTCATGATCAGTCTTCGGCGGCATGAACTCGAAGGAGAACGACTGACGGCCGGAGGCGAGCAGGTCACGGATCGCTGGGCCTGCGCGAAGCGACATCTGCTCAGGCTACCGGCTAGCGTGCGCCATGCGCACAGAGCCCTGGCTGCACTTCCTGGTAGCCGGACGGCTCTAGCGGCGATCCGCTGCGCACAGGCTCAGGCGTGCCGGAGCGAGCCGGGCGCGCCGCGGCTGCGCGGCCACGCCTGCCCGGCTGACGTCTCGGCCGGTGCCAGCCTCAGAGGGCCAGCGCCTGGGCCCGCCTGTTCACTTCGGTGCGCCGATGCTCGGTCAGCGCCTGTACCGGCGTGCCCGGCAGCGTGTCGTCGGCGGTGAACAGCCAGCCCAGCGCCTCGGCCTCGGAGAATCCGCAGTCGAAGAGGACGGTGAGCGTGCCGGCCAGGCCGACGATCACCTGATCGCCGTCAAGGAAAGCGGCCGGGACAGCGGTCTGGCCGCTCGGGCGCTGCACCGCGAGCAGCTTGCGCTCTCGCAGCATCTGCTTGACCCGGCTTACCGGCAGGCCAAGCTGGCCGGCAACATCGGGAATAGTCAGCCATGCACCGACGATGGCGTCGGTCGGGGGGGCGATCTGTGCCACGTGTGGAGCTTCCCACAGAGCAGCGACAGCAAAACATCCCACACCCGGTCCTTTTGAAGAGCGCGCGGAAATTAGCCGACGGCCGCGTCCCGCACAGGCACGCCCGGATCGGCGAGCCGGTCAGCGTCGACGGACGATCCAGCCTGGATCAGCCTGCGGGCCTGGCCGAGGTCCCTCGGCAAGCCGACGGTCAGCATCGCGACCAGCCGGCTGCCATCCAGCCAGGCCACCGCCCACTTGCCCGCGGCCGGATCGCCGCGCCAGACCAGCCGACTGGCTGCGCCGTGCCATCCGACGTATTGCAGCATCCTGCCGAACTGCTCGGACCAGAAATAGGGAACGGGGTCATAGGTCTCCCGGCCTGCCAGCACGTTCGCGGCCGCGACCGCGGGCGCGTGCAGCGCGACGTCCCAGTGCTCGAACCGCAGCTGCCGCCCGTACCGGGCCGACCAGAAGGACGAGCAGTCGCCAACGGCATAGACGCCGGGAACGCTGGACTGCAGCTGCCCATCGACGACAACGCCGTTGTCCACCTCAACGCCGGAGCCGGCGAGCCACGACACGTCTGGTCGCACTCCCACCGCCGTCACCACGACGTCGGCATCGAGCCAGCCGCCGTCACCGAGCGCGACGCCGTCCGGCTCGATCGACGCCACCGCCGTGCGCAGCCGCAACTCGACGCCGGCTGCGTCATACCAGGGTGCGGTGCGTGCCCCGACCTCAGCGCCAACCGCGGCCGCGACGGGCGCGCCGGCCGCTTCCAGCACGGTCACCTGGCAGCCGCGATTCGCCGCGGCGGTGGCAAGCTCGGCGCCGATCCAGCCGGCGCCAACGATGACCAGCCGCAGGCCGGGGCGCAGCAGTTCGCGCAGGGCCAGCGCGTCGTCCGCCGTCCGCAACACCCGCTGCGGCCCGCTGCCCGGCAGGCGCACCGGACTGGCTCCGGTGGCCACGATGAGCGCCTCCCATCGGTACTCTGCCGTGTCGCTTCGCACCAGTCCGTCGTCCAGCACTGCGGCCGACTCGCCTAGCCGCAGCCTGACCGAGAGCGCATCCATGTCCGCACGCAAGCTGGTGTCGTCGAGGTCTCCGGCCATCACCTTCTTCGACAGCGGCGGCCGGTCATAGGGCGGGCGTGTCTCCGCGCCGATCAGCGTGATCGAACCCGAGTACTGCGCTGCGCGCAATTCCTCGACCGTGCGCAACCCGGCCAGGCCAGCGCCGACAACGACAATGTGCTCAGGGAGCGCCATGCTCTCTTGCCTTTCTCCGCAACCGGGCAATGCTAACGGCAGTCTCCAGGGCATGACGCGATAGCAATCCATGGCAGCCGCGGCAGTCGTTCTCGGGCTCCCCGTCGCCGGCTGCGGCAGCGTCGCCGCAACTGACCAGCCCGGTGGCCAGCTGGACCCGGCGGTCTTGGCCTGCCAGAGCGGCTGCGACGTGCAGGCAGCACAGCCAGCCGGCTCGACGACGTTCCTGCAAATAGATGCATACCCTGCGGCGGCGTACTTGCTGGCCAGCCGGGATGACGGGCGGACCTGGACGACGCGACGGCGGCCGGCCGGCGCGGGTGCGTACCCACGGTCGCAATTCTTCGGCCCGGACGCGGGCATCACTATTGGCGCTGGGTCGCAGGGTGCGATAGGAGCGGGCGCGTACGTGACCGCCGACGGCGGCCAGAACTGGGCCGCGGTTCCGCTCGGACCAGCTGCCTCGAACTTTGACTTCGTCAGTACCAGAAGCGGTCTCGCCTGGCTGGCCGGCCCGGGCTCGCCGGAGGTCTACCGGACGACGGACTCTGGCCGTACCTGGACTTCGATCACGCCCACGCTGAGGGCAGGTAACGTGAGCTAGGCCGGGCTCGGAGGCGGTTTCCAGCAGGCCGGCGGGGCCCGGCTCCTGACCGCTGGGCCAGCCCACCTGTTGTTACCCGGCGGAAAGTGGCGGAGGCACCCTACAATTCTCCCGATGGATACGACGCTGTCGGCCCCCATAGGCCAGCTGCTGGACGGCCGTTATCTGGTCGAGTCTCAGCTGGCGCGGGGCGGCATGGCGACCGTCTACCTGAGCCGGGATATCCGCCTCGACCGCACGGTGGCGCTGAAGATCGCGCATCCGGAGCTGGCGCGGGAGCGGGAATTCGTGGCCCGTTTCATCAGCGAGGCCCGCTCGGCGGCCCGCCTCTCGAGCCCGCACGTGGTCGCGGTCTACGACCAGGGCTCTACCGGCGATCTGCACTACATCGCGATGGAATACGTGCCCGGCCCGACGCTTCGCGAGCTGCTGGTGGCGCGCGGCAGGCTCAGCCCGCGTGAGGCGCTGGACATCATGGAGCGGGTGCTGGCGGGCCTGGCGGCTGCCCACGACGCCAACATCATCCATCGCGACGTCAAGCCGGAGAACGTGCTCCTCGGCACCGGGACGTCGGTGAAGGTGGCGGACTTCGGCCTGGCCAGGGCAGTGGCCGGGATCCGGCAGACCAAGACGGGCCTGCTCATCGGCACCGCCGCCTATCTGGCGCCGGAGCAGGTGTCGAGCAGCACGTCGGACACGCGGACGGACGTGTACGCGGCCGGCGTCATGCTGTTCGAAATGCTCACGGGGGTCCAGCCGCACACCGGTGACACTCCGCTCGCGGTCGCCTACAAGCATGTCAACTCCGTGGTGCCGGCGCCCTCCAGCCTCAACCCGGACCTGCCGGCCGCACTGGATGCGCTCGTTGCCATTGGCACCAGCCGCGACCCGGACCTCCGCCCGCCGGATGCCAGGCACTATCTCAAGGCCATCACCGAGGTCCGCCGCGGCATGCCGCTGCCAGAGATGCCGCGCCTGGGCCAGCATGCTGCCGCTCCGGCGCTGCCCCGGCAGGAGAGCCGGTACGACGACCCGGACGAGTCAGCGCCGGGCGACGGCCCGGTTTCGGTGGCCACGGCATCGACCAGGCAGATACCGGCCGACGGCTATCCAGGACCCGGTTACGGGATGGCCGGTTACGGCGCGTCGCCAGGCCAGGCGAGCGCCAACCACACGATGGTCGTCCCGGTAGGCGGCATGGACGAGGACTACGCCAGCGGCTACCGGGGCAGGCGTGTCAGGCGGGCGCGGTACTCCGAACCGTTCCTGCAGCGCTGGCTGTTCAGCCGCCGGATTCTCATCGTGCTCGGGGTGCTTGTCGCCGCTTCGCTCGCCTGGTGGCTGGTGCAGGGTCAGTACACGACCGTGCCACGGGTGGTCAGCCAGACGGTGGCAACCGCACGCACCGAGCTCGCCAACGCAGGGTTCAAAGTGGTGTCCGGCACGGCCCGCCATGACAACGCGGTCCCGGCGGGCCACGTCATTGCGACCGATCCGGCCGGCGGCACCCGAGCCAGCCATGGCGGTCGGGTCGTCCTCATCACCTCGCTTGGCCCGGCCCTGGTGACCATGCCCTCAGTCACCGGCCAGCAGCTTGCCCAGGCAGAGCAGAACCTGCATGCGGCGGGGCTGACGCCGGGGACGGTCACGCACGAGACGTCCAGCAGTATCCCGGCGGGCGTGGTGATCTCCACCAGTCCCGCGGCCTACCAGCACTGGCCGCAGTACAAGGCGGTCCAGCTGGTGGTGAGCGCTGGCCCGCCGCTCCCCAGTTTTGTCGGCCAGCAGGTTGCGGTCGCCCAGGGCACAGCCTCGGCCGGCGGTTACTCGATCCAGCAGGAGGCGGTTACCAGCAGCGACCAGCCGGCCGGCACGGTGGTGAAGCAGTCCCCGCAAGCCGGGACGCCGATCACGCCCGGCGAAGTGGTGACCGTCTGGGTCTCACCAGGGCCCGCCATGGTCAACGTCCCGGATGTGCAGGGCGAGAACGAACAGCAGGCCATCAGTGACCTTAAGCAGGCCGGCTTCAATGTGACCGTCAACGACTCCGGTCTGGGTAGTGACGTCACCAGCTACTCGCCGACCGGACAGGCGCCGCAGGGTTCGACGATCACCATCAACGTCGGAATCAGCCTGTAGGCGCGAGCTCAGGGGGCCGGGGTTGGCGGCTCTACCGGCGCTGTGGTGACCGGCTGAGGTTAGAGCGGCGGCCCTTCGCCGTCGTCCTCCTGATAGGAATACCGTTGCTCCTGCCAGGGATCGGCTCTGTTGTGATAACCGCGTTCTTCCCAGAATCCGCGCCGGTCCGCGGTCAGGTATTCGATCGCGCGCACCCACTTGACGCTCTTCCAGGCGTACAGATGGGGAATGACCAGCCGGAGCGGAAACCCGTGCTCCGCGGTGAGCCTGACCCCATCGCGATGGGTGGCCAGCAGCGTGCTGTCGGCGGCAAAATCGCCGATCCTGACGTTCGCGCTGTAGCCGAACTCGGCCCAGATCATCACGTGCGTGCACGACCCGGCAGGCGGGAAGCGCAGCAGCACGTCCGCAGCCCGGATCCCGCCCCAGCGGATCGCCGGGACCGTGAACTTCGTCACGCAGTGGAAGTCGGCGGTGACCTCACAGGTCGGCAGCGCCACGACGTCGTCCCAGCGCAGGCTCGCCTCGCCGCCCGCCTCGGTAGCACCGGTGACGCGCAGGTCCCAGGTATCTGGCCGGAATTGGGGTATGGGGCCGTAGTGCAGCACCGGCAACGTCCGCGGTATGTACTGGCCGGGCGGCAATGCTGGCTGGCCGGCCGGCGCCGCGGAGTGCTCCCGCGCGCCGGTGTCTGGCTGCGCCATGTCCAGCTGACCTGCCCCTTCCCACACTCGCGCCGTACCAGCCGCGACATTGACCCTTGTCCCGCAGGTGCCGCTATCTTGCCACCCCGGGCCGCGTGCTCGGGCCGCGGCTACCGGGCACAACGCGTGCCTGCCGGTGCGCTAGGCTAGTGGGCGTGCGTAGCGCTTATTGGTTTGGATTCGGCTATCGGCCCGGCCCCGGGACGGTCGCCTGCCAGGCACTGCGCCAACGCAGGTGACTTCTGCTGAGTCCAGCAGACAGCGACTTCAAGCCCCGGGCCCCGGATCAGGCCCGGGGCTTTTGTTTTGCACCAGATGAGCGGCGCGAGTGATCGGGCCGGGTTAAGGGAGGATCCCATGGTGGTGGTGATGGCACCGGAAGCGAGCCAGGAGGACATCGACGCGATCGTCAGCCTGGTCAATGCAGCAGGCGGAGACGCTTTCGTCAGCCGCGGCGTGTCGCGGACGATCGTCGGTCTCGTCGGTGACGTCGAGCAGTTCGGCGCGCTCAACCTGCTGAGCTACCCAGGCGTGAGCGACGTGGTGCGGATCTCGGCCCCCTACAAGCTGGTCAGTCGTGAGCACCATCAGAGCCGCTCGGTGATCACCGTCGGCGGTGTCCCGATCGGCCCGCGAACGGTCACGGTCATCGGCGGCCCCTGCACTGTCGAGACGCCCGAGCAGACGCTGGCGGCAGCACGGATGGCGCAGGCGGCCGGCGCCTCCCTGCTGCGTGGCGGTGCCTACAAGCCGCGGACGTCCCCCTACGCGTTCCAGGGGCTCGGCGAGGCCGGGCTGCGCATCCTAGCCGACGTCCGAGCGGAAACGGGCCTGCCGGTCGTCACCGAGGTCATCGATCCCGCCTCGGTCGAGCTGGTCTGCTCCTACGCGGACATGCTGCAGGTCGGCACCCGGAGCATGCAGAACTTCGCGCTGCTGCAAGCAGTGGGCGCCGCGGCCAAGCCCGTCCTGCTCAAGCGGGGCATGAACGCCACGATCGAAGAGTGGCTGATGGCGGCCGAGTACATCGCCCAGCGCGGCAACCTGGACATCGTGCTGTGCGAACGCGGCATCAGGACGTTCGAGAAGGCGACGAGGAACACCCTGGACATCAGCGCGGTGCCGATCGCGCAGCGGCTGTCG
>DASXMP010000107.1:0-63806 GCA_036495585.1 Streptosporangiaceae bacterium | reverse complement strand
GAGGAGACCCTCGCCTCCCTGGGGAGCTACCAGTTCGGTTGGCACGACAGTGACGTGGCGGGCGCGAGCGCCCAGCGCGGGCTGAACGAGGCCGTCGTCCGCGACATCTCGTCGAAGAAGGACGAGCCCGACTGGATGCTCCAGCTCCGTCTCAAGGCGCTGGGGATGTTCGACAAGAAGCCCATGCCCAACTGGGGCTCGGACCTGTCGGGCATCCACTTCGACAACATCAAGTACTTCGTCCGCTCGACGGAGAAGCAGGCGGCCACCTGGGACGACCTCCCGGCCGACATCAAGAACACCTACGACAAGCTCGGCATCCCCGAGGCGGAGAAGCAGCGCCTGGTCGCCGGTGTCGCGGCGCAGTACGAGTCCGAGGTCGTCTACCACCAGATCCGCGAGGACCTGGAGGAGCAGGGCGTCATCTTCCTGGACACCGACACCGCGCTCAAGGAGCACCCGGAGCTCTTCCAGGAGTACTTCGGCACCGTCATCCCGGTCGGCGACAACAAGTTCGCGTCGCTGAACACCGCGGTCTGGTCCGGCGGCTCGTTCATCTATGTGCCGAAGGGCGTGCAGGTGGAGATCCCGCTGCAGGCCTACTTCCGGATCAACACCGAGAACATGGGCCAGTTCGAGCGCACGCTAATCATCGTCGACGAGGACGCGTACGTGCACTACGTCGAGGGCTGCACCGCGCCGATCTACTCCTCCGACTCGCTGCACTCGGCCGTGGTCGAAATCATCGTGAAGAAGGGCGCGCGCTGCCGTTACACCACGATCCAGAACTGGTCGGCCAATGTGTACAACCTGGTGACCAAGCGGGCCGTGGCGCACGAGGGCGCGACCATGGAGTGGGTCGACGGCAACATCGGCTCCAAGGTCACGATGAAGTACCCGGCGGTGTACCTGATGGGCGAGCACGCCAAGGGCGAGACCCTGTCGGTCGCCTTCGCAGGCAAGGGCCAGCACCAGGACGCCGGGGCCAAGATGGTGCACTGCGCGCCGAACACGTCCTCGACCATCGTGTCCAAGTCGGTGGCCCGGGCGGGTGGCCGTACCTCCTACCGTGGCCTGGTCCAGGTCCAGGAGGGCGCCGAGCACTCCAAGTCGACGGTGAAGTGCGACGCGCTGCTGATCGACACGGTCAGCCGGTCCGACACCTACCCGTATGTCGACGTGCGCGAGGACGACGTGGAGATGGGTCACGAGGCCACGGTCTCCAAGGTGTCCGAGGACCAGTTGTTCTACCTGATGAGCCGCGGCATGACCGAGGACGAAGCGATGGCCACGATCGTGCGCGGCTTCGTCGAGCCCATCGCGCGCGAGCTGCCGATGGAATACGCCCTCGAGCTCAACCGGCTGATCGAACTGCAGATGGAAGGGGCGGTCGGCTAGTGTCTGGCCTGCAGGGAGCCGTGGAGACGGCTCCCGTTTCCAGGCTGCACGAGCAGCAGTCGTTTGACCCTGCGGACTTTCCGGTTCCGACGGGGCGGGAAGAGGAGTGGCGGTTCACGCCACTCCGTCGTCTCCGCGGTTTGCACTCCGACCTCTCTGCCGGTGACGGCGAGGTCAGGGTCGTAGTCAACGCGGGCCCAGGGGTCGCCGTTGATAAGGGCGAGCACGGCGACCCCAGAGTCGGCGCCGCCTACATTCCGGCCGACCGGGTCAGTGCCCGGGCATACGCCTCGTTTCCTGAAGCGACGATCGTCACCGTCCCGGCGGGCGTGGAGAGCGCGGACCCGAGCTGGATCTCGGTACGTGGCGATGCTGCGGACAAGACGGCATTCGGTCATATGGTCGTGCGCGTCGAGCCGAATGCGCGGGCTGTGGTGGTGCTCGAGTATTCGGGGTCGGCGACGTACGCGGACAACGTCGAGTTCGTGGTGGGCGATGGCGGGGCGCTGACCGTCGTGTCCCTGCAGATCTGGGGCGACGATGCGGTGCACCTGTCGCACCATCACGCGCAGCTCGGCAAGGACGCACGGCTGGCACACACCGCGGTCACCCTCGGCGGGTCGGTGGTCCGGCTGGCACCGTCAGTCCGGTACGCCGGGCCTGGCGGCGATGCGGAGCTGCGGGGGCTGTACTTTGCCGACGCCGACCAGCATCTGGAGCATCGCCTGTTCGTCGACCATGCGGAGCGGAACTGTCGCAGCCGCGTCAGCTATAAGGGCGCATTGCAGGGCAAGGAAGCGCACGGCGTGTGGATCGGTGACGTGATCATCCGGCCTGAAGGCACGGGCACCGACACCTACGAGTATAACCGCAACCTTGTGCTGACAGACGGCACGCGGGTGGACTCGGTGCCGAACCTGGAGATCCTCACGGGCGAGGTCCTCGGCGCCGGGCATGCCAGCGCTAGCGGGCGGCTTGAGGACATCCAGCTCTTCTACCTCATGGCCCGCGGGATCCCGTTCGAGGAGGCGCGGAAGCTCGTCATCCGCGGCTTCTTTGGTCAGCTCATCGCCCAGATCGAGGTGCCGGAACTGCGCGAGCGAGTCGCCACGGCGATCGAGGCGGAGCTGGCATGACGACCGGCGAGTTCCAGCGCGCCTGCGCCCTGTCGGACCTGCCGGACTCCGGTGCGGTCGGCGTCGAGGTAGCCGGCCTGCCGGTGGCGATCATCCGCACCGGCGGCGAGGTGTTCGCGCTGCGCGACGTCTGCTCGCACGAGGAAGTGCCGCTGTCTGAGGGCGAGGTCTACGACCACACGGTGGAGTGCTGGCTGCACGGGTCGTGCTTCGATCTGCGTTCCGGCAAGCCGACGGGGCCGCCCGCCACCAAGCCGGTGCCCACGTATCCAGTGAAGATCGACGGCGACGACGTGCTCGTCGCTGTCGCCCTGACGTAACGCCGAGAACCAATCAGGAGACTTAGATGCCCACGCTCGAGATCAGCGACCTGCACACCAGCGTGACGGATGCGGCGGGAGAAAGCCGCGAGGTGCTGCGCGGCGTCGACCTGACCGTCTCGTCCGGCCAGACGCACGCGATCATGGGCCCGAACGGTTCCGGCAAGACCACGCTGGCCTACGCGATCGCCGGGCATCCGAAGTACACGGTCACCCAGGGGTCGATCACGCTCGACGGCGAGGACGTGCTGGCGATGAGCGTGGACTCCAGGGCGCGGGCCGGCCTGTTCCTCGCGATGCAGTATCCCGTGGAGGTGCCGGGCGTGTCGGTGTCCAACTTCCTGCGCACGGCGATCACCGCGGTGCGCGGCGAGGCGCCGAAGATCCGCACCTTCAGCAAGGACCTGCGCGAAGCGATGGACCTGCTGCAGATGGACCCGTCGTTCGCGCAGCGCAACCTCAACGAGGGCTTCTCTGGCGGCGAAAAGAAGCGGCACGAGATCCTGCAGCTCGAGCTCCTCAACCCGAAGATTGCCATCCTGGATGAGACCGACTCGGGGCTCGACATCGACGCGCTGCGGGTGGTGTCCGAGGGCATTAACCGGTTCCGCGCGGATCCTGCCCATGCCCTGCTGCTGATCACCCACTACCCGCGGCTGCTGCGCTACGTCCAGCCGGACTTCGTTCACGTGTTCGTGGCCGGGCGGATCGCCGAAGAGGGCGGCATGGAGCTCGCCGAGGAACTGGAGGCCAGCGGCTACGAGCGCTTCATCAAGGCGGAGGCAGCGGTATGACCCCAACCTCGAAGGTCCTCCGGTCGTCTCCCGGGCAGACTCTGGATGTTGCACGTGTCCGCAAGGACTTCCCGATCCTGGACCGGACGGTCCGTGGCGGCCGCCCGCTGGCGTATCTGGACAGCGCCAACACATCGCAGAAGCCGCGTCAGGTCATCGACGCGCTCGATGAGTTCTACGCCCGGCACAATGCCAACATCCACCGGGCCACGCACGAGCTCGGCGAGGAGGCCACCGAGGCCTATGAGGGCGCCCGGATCAAGGTGGCCCGCTTCATCGGGGCGGCGGACGAGTCCGAGGTGGTGTTCACCAAGAACGTCTCCGAGGCCATCAACCTGGTCGCCTACTCACTCGGGAATGCGACCGCCGGCTCGGGCGGTGGTGCCGCCAGCCCGCTTCGCCTCACCGCCGGCGACGAGATCGTCATCACCGAGATGGAGCACCACTCCAACATCGTTCCCTGGCAGCTGCTGTGCGAGCGGACCGGCGCCACGTTGCGCTGGTTCGGCCTGACGCCGGACGGGCGGCTCGACCTGTCGCAGGCCGACGACCTAATTAACTCCAGGACCAAGCTGGTCGCGCTGGCCCACCAGTCCAACGTGCTGGGTACCGTCAACCCCGTCGAGGAGATCGCGGCCCGCGCGCACGCGGTCGGCGCGCTCGTCCTGGTGGATGCGGCGCAGTCGGCGCCGCACGGGCTGGTGAATGTGGGCTCGCTGGGGGCCGACCTTGTTGGCTTCACCGGGCACAAGATGTGCGGGCCGACCGGGATCGGCGTGCTGTGGGCGCGCCGGGACCTGCTGGAGGAGATGCCACCGTTCCTCGGCGGCGGGGAGATGATCGAGAGCGTCTGGATGGAGCGCTCGACGTTCGCGCCGCCGCCGCACAAGTTCGAGGCGGGCACGATGCCGATCGCGGAGGCCGTCGGACTCGGCGCGGCTGTCGACTACCTGACCGAGGTGGGGCTGGCTGGCATCCGCGCGCACGAGCAGGGCCTGCTCCAGCACGCGCTGCCGGCGCTGACCGAGATCGAGGGGCTGCGGCTGCTCGGGCCATCCGAGCCAGCCGGCCGGGGCAGCGCTCTTTCCTTCACGATCGATGGCATCCACCCGCATGACCTGAGCCAGGTGCTCGACGACCGGGGCGTGGCCGTGCGGGCCGGGCATCACTGCGCGTGGCCGCTGCACCGGGCCTTCCGGGTCCAGGCCAGCACCCGCGCCTCGTTCTACCTCTACACAACGCACGACGAGGTCGATGCCCTGGTGGCGGGGATCCGGGCGGCTCAGCAGTTCTTCGGGACGGCGTAGATCGCCCGTTCCGGGACAGGATGATGACGGAACACCGGATTGGGCGCGTCTGTTGAAGGTTGCGTGATGGAACTAGAGTCGATGTACCAGGAGATCATCCTGGAGCACTACCGCCACCCGTTGCACGCGGGCCTGCGGGAGCCATTCGACGCCGAGGTGCAGCATGTCAACCCAACCTGCGGCGATGAGGTGACGCTCCGGGTCGCGCTGAAGGACTCCGGCGGCGAGCCGGCGCTGGCGGACGTGTCCTACGACACGCTCGGCTGCTCGATCAGCCAGGCCAGCGCGTCGGTGATGGCGGACATGATCATCGGCAAGACTGTCAGCGAGGCGATGGCTATCAGCGACGAGTTCCTGCGCCTGATGCAGTCACGTGGCGCGGGCGAGCCGGACGAGGACGTGCTCGGCGACGCAGTCGCGTTTGAAGGCGTGTCCAAGTACCCAGCCCGGATCAAGTGCGCGCTGCTGAGCTGGATGGCATGGAAGGATGCTACGGCCAGGGCGCTGACCGAGCGAGACGCAGACCTCGCGGCAGCGGGGGACAGGGAGCAGCGATGACGGAGCACAGCGTGGCAGCCGAGCACACTGCGGGTCCTGCGGACCAGCAGGCGCCCGCTGCCGGAGACGGCGGGACGACGGCGACGGCCAGCCCGGAGGTCGAGGATCTGCTGGAGGCTATGCGAGACGTCGTCGACCCCGAGCTTGGCATCAATGTGGTGGATCTCGGCCTCGTCTACGACGTCACGGTGGAACCGGACCGGACAGCAACCATCGACATGACGCTGACCAGCGCTGCCTGCCCGCTCACCGACGTGATCGAGGACCAGGCCAGAGCAGCCCTGGACGGGCTGGTCCAGGACTTCCGGATTAACTGGGTCTGGCTGCCGCCGTGGGGTCCGGAAAAGATCACGGACGACGGGCGCGAGCAGCTGCGCGCGCTCGGCTTCAACGTCTGAGCCGCCTCCGCCCAGCCTGCTGGCCGGCTTTCGCGCTCGGGCCGATAAGTTCCTCGTTCGTTGCCAGTCTTACCTGGCGGGAGCCCGTCGGCAGAGACAGGAGCAACGAATGAATATGCCCGTCAGCAGGCTAAGCAAGTTCAGCGATCCCAGCGCAGTCCCCGTGAGCTGGGAAGAGACCAGCAGCATCCTGGAGTCGGCCGAGCTGTTCTGGGTCTGCACGGTGCGGACCGACGGTCGGCCGCATGCCACCCCAGTCGTCGGTGCCTGGGTCGACGGTGCCTTCTGCTTCTCGACCGGAGCGCGGGAGCAGAAGCGCCTCAACATGCAGGCTAATCCGCATGTCGTGGTGATCACCGGGTGCAACACCTGGGATCGTGGCATCGACATCGTGATCGAGGGCGACGCCGTGCAGGTCACCGACCAGGTCACGCTCGGCAGGCTAGCGGCAGCGTTCCGCCCGAAGTGGGACGGCCGGTGGACGTTCGCTGCCGCCGACGGCGGATTCCGCGACGCCAGCGACGGCGACGGGCCGGGCCAGGCGCAAGTGTTCACGGTGACGCCGGCCAAGGTGTTTGCCCACGCCAAGGGCGACCCCTTTGGCGAGACCAGGCACACGTTCTAAAGGCCACCTCGCTGGCGCGGCCCTATTTCGGCTAGCCCGCTAAGCTGCCCTCGTGGCTGCCGCCGGTATATCGCAGACGGCGCAGGCGTGGACCCGCAGACTGCTGCGCTGCGGGGTGGCCGCCGGTCCTGTCTTCGTGAGTGCTTTTCTCGCCGAAGGCGTGGTGCGGGACGGCTACCTGCCCCTGCGCCACCCCGTCAGTTCGCTTGCCCTAGGGCCTCGTGGCTGGGTCCAGACGGCGAACTTCGCGCTGGCCGGGACGCTGGCGCTGGCCGGCGCGGCCGGGCTCGCGCGAGCTGACGACTCCCTGGTCGGGCGCCGCGCAGCGCCTGCCCTGATCGGCGCGGCGGGGGCTGGCCTGCTCTGCTCGGCCATCTTCGCGACCGACCCCGTCAGCGGCTACCCGCCGGGAACGCCCGAAGCGCCCGCCCGGCCCAGCCGCACGGGCGCGGCGCACACCCTGGCAGCTCTCCCGGTGTTCGCGGGCTTGCCCGCAGCTGCGCTGATCAGCGGCCGACGGGCCAGCCGGGCGGGCCAGCGCGGACCGGCGCTCGGCGGCACCGCCACCGCCGTCATCATGGTGGCAGCGATGGCGCTCGCCGGTGCGGGCTTCGGCCAGGCACCACGGCTGGTCGGCCTTGGTGGGCTGTTCCAGCGGATCAGCATCATCGCCGGCTTCAGCTGGCTGACAGCCGTAGCGGCACGCGCGCTTCGGCATGCTCGTGGCTAGCTGCTCCGGGGCGAGGACGTCCGGCGGACGTCCCTCGCCCGGTCAGCTCTCGCGGTAGCCGCTCAGGCCATCGTCCAGGGCTTCTTTGTCCTCGCTAAGGGCGGCGGGGAGTGCCTGCTGCAGCGCGAACGTGGCGGCGATGGCCCTGGCGGCTGCGACGGTGGGCGTGCGGCCGTGGTGTCGCCTGGCGTCCAGTTTCGTGGCGAGCGGCCAGCCGAGGGTGACCGCGAGAGAGGCCAGGTCGTCGGCCTGGCTGCCGATGTGCGCTTCGTCCCAGTCGAGGATGCCCGTCAGGCGGGGCCCGGGCTCGGCCAGCGTCCACAGCAGGTTGGTACCGCCGAGGTCGCCGTGCACGAGGGCTTCGCCCGCCGGATCGAGAGCCTGAACCCTGCTCAGCTCGCCTTGCGCCCGTGCCCGGCCCTCGGCTGACATGAGCGGGAACAAGACTCCGGATACGTCGTCGGCGAAGCGTTGCCACGAGCGTGGATCGGCTGGCGGCACGGCCCGGCGGACGGCGGCGTCCGAGCCGAGCGCGGCGAGCTGGTCAAGCAGCTCGGCGAGATCGGCAATGGCAGCCGCCGTCGCGGCCGGGCCAGCGAGCTGATCCGGTTCGATCGGCTCACCTGGTACCCGCTGGAGCACGGCATGGCAGCGGCCAAGCGGCCAGCCGACCGCCGCGTCGGAGCGCAGACCGGGAACCGCGACAGGCATCGGGCAGGCGCCCAGGAGGCGCAGCACCGCGACCCGAGACGGCAGCAGACGCCGGGATTCCTCGTCGCGCGGGAAGCGGTAGGCCATGTCGCCGATCAGCACGACGTCATGGAACTGGCCGCGTCGCAGTGTCGCGTCGGCCTGGCCCTCACGGCCGCTGGCTACGCCGGCGGCCGTGAGGTAGCTGCGGAGCAGGGGGTTTTCCGTCACCCGGCTTACCGTAACTAAGTCCGCGACTGACGCGCTCGGGCAGGCGGATGCCAGTGGGTGCCTGCCGGCCGGTCGGCTGCGCTGCGGCTGGCGATGGATTGGGCCAGGCGCAGGTGCTCTCCGTGGCACCCCGGAAGGCGTTCGCCCACGCCAAGCGCGACGCCTTTGGCGAGACGAGGCACAAGTTCTGGGGCCCGACTGCCTTCCGGCCGTGACCAGCTAGCCGCCCGAGTGGGCGGGCGCCAGCAGGCCCAGCGGGCTCGGGGCGCCGAACTGGACTCGCAGTACCTGCGCATGGTCAGCCAGTACCAGAGTCGAGACCGACCTCGGGCGGAACGCAGCGGGCACCGACGTCAGCACTCGGCGAAGCGCGGCGACGTAGACGGCCGGGCTGAGGCGGGCCGCGGGGTCGCGGACGAACAGGTCGGCGAAACGCAGGGGCAGTGCGGCGTTCTGGCCGACCGCCACGTTGCCGAAGTTCATGATGTGAATGGGCTCGGCGGCGGCCAGAGCGCTCATCACAAACAACAGGCGAGTATCGACCAGGCCGCTGGCCATCTGTCTGGCGGCAGCCGCCGACGTTGTGATCCGGCTGCTGCCGAGCAGGGCAGCGCCATCGACCTCGCGGGCGCGCCGGTCCGTTGCAAGTTGTCTCACGTACACCGCAGCACCATGCGGAGCAACGACCCGGATCGTGATCACGGCACGGCCGGAGCCGATGGTCGTTAGTCGCAGCGGGGCGTCCTCGGAATTTAGATAGCTTCCGAACAAGCTGCGCACGCGCGGTGTGACGATGACGATGTCAGTAAGCAGCGGATTTGAAGTCGGCCCGAGCACGCGCAAGTCGCTGGCGGCATAGTTGCGTGCCGCGAGCACAGCGCACATCTGCCGGTCGCAGCCGATAGTCGTGCCTGGAGTCACAAAGCGGGCAACCCATGCTGACGCGCCGACGCGGTACGCCGCTTCCTGGCGCTGCAGGGCGCTCTGGCCAGACTGGCCTGTTGGCGAGGCGCGCAACCACACGACGGTCGCTGCGGCTGCGCCGGCCAGGACGACGACCACCGCCGCGACTGTCAAGCCTTTCCGCAAACGCGCAAGCACCGGCCGGTCGGCGGGCCTGCGCAAAGTTGCGGGCAGCGCTAGCGGCTGTGCCGCGATGGGCTTGGCGGCCGCAGGCGGCGACACCGGACTCGGTATCTCCGGCCGCGGTTGCACATCCTGGTCGCGCTGCTGCGAGCGGCTCGGGGTGACTGGGGGAGCGCTGCGACCGGCGGTGAGCTTCGGCTGTCTTACCCGGTGCGGCAACGGCTGGCTCTCCGCCACCACAGAGCCGCTGGCCCTCGCAGTCGCCGCGGGCGACGACGCGGCGTCGCGGGGGATCGGCTCAGTGACGTGGTCTTCAGGCTCCGCTTGCGCATCTGCCGCCTTGGACGCTTCCACGGCAGCCCGGATCCGCAGCAATAAAGCCTCGGACATCACTGGCGCGGTCGCCGGCCTCGGCGCGGACCGGGCCGCGCCAGGTACCCGTCGCCTCAGCGGCAGATCGTTGTCGTCCATCTGGCCTGACCCCCAGGAGGTGCAAAAACATGCCAGGCCAGTCTGGGACATGGCCCGGGTCCCGCAAAACGCTCAGAACGGTTTGCTACTGCCCACTGGCCCGTTAGCTACGCCTACATAGCCGTCAGGCAAGGAAATAGCCGAATGCCCCGGTAAGGCCTGAACAGCTGCTGTAAAGTCTCGCGAAGTACGAGCCTCTCTATGGGCTTAGCTACGTTATGCGCTCGCGCAAGTTTGGCACGTGACGTAGTGCTAGGGGGGTCGGCCGTTCGAGCATGCCGTTGCAATGCAGAACAGGTACGACCTATGGACGAGCTAAGCCCCCCGTCAGCGCTGCCAGAGTACGCCGCCTCGCTTCGAGCCACGCGGTCTGTTGCCCGCGCGGACAGCCGGTCAGGCCGGCGGTTCGTGGCGGATGGCTGGCCGCTGGTAGTCATCCTCGGGCTGCAAGCGGGGCTTTCCCTGACGCTCGTTTGGGCGGACACAGCGTTTCAGGACGAGGCCACCTACCTGTGGGCCGGTCACCTCGAAATTGCGCACTGGCTGCACGGGTCGGCAATCCCGGCATTCCCCGCCTACCTCTCTGGCGCCCCTGTCCTGTATCCGCCCGTCGGTGCGCTGGCGGACAGCCTGGGTGGTCTGGCAGCGGCGCGCATCCTTTCCCTCCTGTTCATGCTCGGCGCGACCGCCCTGCTGTGGGGGAGCACCCGCCGCCTCCTCGGGCGTCGCGCCGCGTTCTTTGCCGCGGTCCTGTTCGTGGTCCTCGCGCCCACGCTGCATCTGGGCACGTTCGCTACATACGATGCGATGTCGCTCTTCCTGCTGGCGCTTGCCACCTGGTTCGTGGTGCGGGCCGGTGACAGTCAGGCCGCGACCCGCTGGCTGGTGGGTGCTGGAGTCGTACTAGCTGTAGCGAACGCGGTGGCCTACGCCTCGGCGGCTTTCGACGTGGTGGTGATCCTGCTCGCGCTGCTAATCCCGATGCGCCAGCTCGGCGTCAAAACGGCCGTAAGCCGTAGCCTGACAGTGCTGATCGTCGGGGGTGTGCTCATCACGGCCGGGCTGCTGATCGGCGGGAGCGAGTACACCCACGGCGTCGACGTGACGACCCTGCAGCGCGTACCGGGCACCGCCACGGCCCTCGATGTGCTCGGGGATGCCTGGACCTGGACCGGCGCGGTGCTTGTCGCTGGCGCTTGCGGAGTGCTGATCAGCTGGTTCCGGCACGAAGGCGGCACGCAAACCTGCCAGCTGGCCGTCGTGACCGCTGCCGCCCTGATCGGGCCGCTCTTGCAGGCTCGCCTGCACACCGCGGCGTCGCTGGACAAGCATGTCGGCGCCGGAGCCTGGTTCGCCACTATCGCGGCTGGATACGCCGTCGACAAGGTGATAGGGGCAGCACCTTCCGGAAACGGACGGGTAGTCACGTCTGCTGCCTGCGTCGTCGCGCTGGCACTGCCGATTGCGCTGGGCGTTAGCCAGGCACGAGGCTTCGCAACTTCCTGGCCAGAGTCTTCGGATTTGGTGGCTGTGCTGCGACCACTCATCACCCGGACCACCGGGCCGGTATTGGTGGAGGACCCGACTGTTGCCGAGTATTACCTGCAGGCCGAGAGCCAGTGGAAGCGGTGGTCCAGTACCAGAAACATTGTGCTGCCATCAGGACTGAGCAGCGGCGGTCCGAGCCAGGCTGCTGGCGTCGTCGGCTCCGGCAACGCCGGGACGTATGCCGCGAAGATTACCTCCGGCTACTTCGACCTGGTTGCGCTCAACTTCACCGACACGACGTGGCTCGATCGTCAGATCAAAGCTGACCTGAGCAAGAGCGGGAGGTACCGCCTCATCCGCGTTGTGCCGTACGGCCCGATTCCGGGAACCAACGTCATCGGTACCTACCTCATCTGGCAAAAAGACGTGACCGCGTGACGCGCGGCCGATCGCCTGGCTGGACAGGCTCGTGAGCACCGCAACCGCACCGCGAAGCGCCGACCGGGTTCGTCTCGCGCTACCACAGCCACCAGACGACGTGGAGAAGTACGGCTACGTCGACCGCAACCTTGGCTACCTGACGACCATCCTCGCGATCGGCACGATTTGCGTCGTCATCAGCCAGCTGAGGCTTGAGCTGCGCGATCCGGCGCTGTGGCCCTTCGCAGCCTTCACCATCCTGTACGCCGCCTGCCAAGGCATAAGCTTGCCGCTGAATTTCACCGGACCAGGCTTTGACCTGGCCACGCATCAGGCTCTCGTGCTGGGCTGGAGTCCAGCCGTCTACCCGAGCGTCGACGTCTTCCTGCCGGTCTGTGGCGAGCCGACCGATGTGCTGCGCAATACCTGGGCGGCCGTAGCCGAACTCGCGGCTGGCTATCCGGGCTCGGCACGGCCGTGGGTCCTTGACGATGGCGCCTGCGACGAGGCTCGCTCGATGGCCGAGACGTTTGGCTTTCGCTACATCCGGCGGCCCGATGCGTCCGACTTCAAAAAGGCAGGAAACCTGAGATATGCCTTCGGCCGGACCGCGGGCGACTACGTCCTCATCCTGGATGCCGACTTCGCGCCGCGGCCGGACTTCCTGGCCGAGACCCTGCCGTACTTCGATAATCCGGCGGTCGCGATTGTCCAGACGCCGCAGTTCTTCCGCCAGACTGCCCGCCAGGCCTGGGTCGAGAACGCCGCCGGGGCAGTGCAGGAGGTGTTCTATCGAACCGTTCAGGTTGCCAGGCAGCGCTTTGACGCTGCGATCTGCGTGGGGACCTCGGCGGTATATCGGCGGGCGGCACTGGAGCCGTTCGGCGGCCCGACCCTGATCCCCTATGCCGAGGACGTGCATACCGGGCTCGACGTCCGGCGAGACGGTTGGTCGCTGGCTTACCTGCCGATCGTCTTGTCGACCGGCATCTGCCCGGACAACCTCCACGCGTTCGTGCGCCAGCAATACCGGTGGTGCTCGGGCAATGTCGGCATCGTTTTCTCGCGGCGGATGTGGTCGGTGCCGATGCGCATCCCGGCCCGTCTCAGCTACATCTCCGGGTTCTGTTACTACGCCTACACGGCCCTGCTCACGTTCGTCGGGCCCGTCATTCCGGCCGTAATGCTGGCCTTCCTTCCCGGTCAGATCGAGCTGCGCAACTTCATCATCCTGGTGCCATCGATGGTCACCGGCCTCGTCCTCTACCCGCTCTGGCACCGGGCCAGCTACGGCCCCGCGACGTGGTCGCTCGGCGTTGCACGCGGCTGGGCGCATGTGTTCGCGCTCTGGGATGGTGCCAGAGGCAAGGCAATGGGCTGGCACCCCTCGCGGACGCCGGGCAGTTCGCTGCCGCGGTTCCGGCTCGGCGTCACCTGGTGGAGCGGCAGCATTGCGATTGCCTGGGCCGTGCTGGCCCTGTGGCGGACAATGACACTGGGCTCGGCGCGCTTTGCGGTGCTGCTGATCTTCGGCGTGCTCAACCTCCTGGTGGTGGGCCGGGTGATCGTTGCCGGAGATGACCCAGCATGAGACCCCGGCTGATCGTGCTTATGACGCTGGTGGTCGCGGTCGTGTCGGTCATCCTGGCCGTGCAGCGCATTACGTTCTCAATCGGCGGACCGCAGCCTGCGCATGCCTCCCTCCGCCCTCGCCTCGCTTCTTACCTCGGCGTGTACGAGAAGGGATCGCCTCCAAGCCTGCTGCCGGTCCAGAACTTCGCGACTGCGGTCGGCCGGGAGCCCAATCTCGTCGAGACCTTCAGCGGGTGGGCTCAGGCGTTCGACTCGGCGTTCGCGAGCAGCGCCCACGACAAGGCGATTACGCCTCTAGTGCAGATCGATCCGACCGACGCGTCGGTCGGGGGAATCGCGGCCGGCGACTACGACGGCTACCTGCGCGCGTATGCCGACAGCGTCCGGGCCTTCGGCCACGCTGTCGTCATCGGCTTCGGCCAGGAGATGAACGCCCGGTGGTACACGTGGGGATACGGGCACGTCCCCGCGGCGACCTTCGTGGCCGCGTGGCGGCATGTGGTCTCGGTGTTCAGGCAGCAAGGCGCCGGCAACGTCACATGGCTGTGGACCATTCAAGCTGACGGACCTGGCACCGGCCCGATCGCCTCGTGGTGGCCGGGTAGTCAGTACGTCACCTGGGTGGGGATCGACGGCTTTTACTATCGGCCGTCCGACACGTTCGCCTCGATCTTCGGCAGCACGATCAACCGGGTGCGGGCGCTCACCACCAAACCGGTGCTGCTGGCCGAGACCGCGGTGGGCCCGGCGGCCGGGCAGTTCGCCAAGGTCCAGGACCTTTTCCGTGGTATGACCAAGTACCGGACCGTGGGCCTTGTCTGGTTCGACGTCGACCAGGATCAGGGGACCTACCACCAGGACTGGCGCATCGAGGACAATCAGGCGGCCGAGTACTCGTTCCGACTGGGCGTCCGCGAGGCGCTCGCGTCCGGCGGGCAGCACAGCGGATGAGCGCCGTGCCTGCTAATCCGCTTTCCGCTCGCGAGGCCGGCGCTGCGCCTGAGCGGGCACTCGATCGCCCGGCCGTCGCGGCGGCTGTGCTTCAGCAGGCCGCCCCGGGCCGGATCGGTACCGTGCTGGAACCTGCGGCTCCCGGGGCCGCGGACGTCCGCACCCGCGCTGTGCGGTCCAGTCCGCGCCGGACGGACGGCAACCTCCACTGGCCATTGCTCGCCGTGCTGGCCGTCCAGGGCGCGCTCTCGCTACGGCTCACCTGGTCGAATACGGCCTTCCAGGATGAGGCCCTTTATCTGCGGGCCGGGCACCTGGAATGGGCGCACTGGCTGCACGGCGTCGTGATCCCCGACTTTCCCAGCTACTTTTCCGGCGCGCCCGTCCTGTACCCGCCCGTCGGCGCGCTCGCCGACAGCGTTGGCGGGCTGGCTGCCGCCAGGATCCTGTCGCTTTCCCTCATGCTGGCAGTCACGTCACTACTGGCCGCCACCACATCGCGTCTCTACGGCCGCCGCGCCGCCATTCTGGCCGCCGCTCTGTTCGCCACGCTGACGGGCACCCAGTTCCTTGGGGCTCTCGCCACCTTCGACTCGACGGCGCTGTTCCTGCTCGCGCTCGCCGCATGGCTGGGAATCCGGGCGGCCGAGTGCGCGCCGGCACGCCGGACAGTGCTGCTCGCCTGCGCTGGGGTTGCGCTCGCGGGGGCCAACGGGGCGGCTTACTCGACTGTCCTGTTGACCCCCGTCGTCGTCGCTGTCGTCGCGGCGGCGACGTGGCGGCAGCACGGGCTACGGGCGACACTGGCGGCCGGCGGCGCTGTACTTTGCTGCTGGACCGCGGTCATCGGGGCCGCTGTCGTGGTCGGCGGGCGGCAGTACTGGCGCGGCGTCATGGCCAGCACGGTGGACCGGCCGGCCGCCGACACCAGCGTCCGCCTCGTGCTCCAGCACGCGTACATCTGGACCAGCCTGGTCCTCGTGCTGGCTCTGCTGGGGGCGGTGCTCGCGGCGCTCACCAAGATGCGTGCGCGGCTGCTTCCGCTGCTTCTCACGGCCGCCGCCGTGGCAGTGCCGGCGGCTCAGGCGAACCTGCACACCACTGTCAGCCTGCAGAAGCATGTCGTCTTCGGCGCCTGGTTCGCGGCGATCGCAGCCGGATACGCGCTGGCGCGGCTCAGCAGAGTCGACCCTGGCCGCGGCTGGGCGCCGGTCATGGCGCTGCCCATTGCCGCCTCGACGCTCTTCGGCTCCGTCGGCCAGGCCGGCGCGCTCTTCCAGGTCTGGCCGAACTCGGCGGCGGTCATCCAGGCACTGCGCGCTGCGGTCGCCTCCCATCCGGGCAGCTATCTCGCCGAGGACTATGACGTCGAGGCTTACTATCTCCGCTCCGAGGCGGCATGGCAGCGCTGGAACAGCACGTACTACTTCCGGCACCCGGACGCGGCGCCCGGAATTGCCTCCTACCGAGCGGCGATTAGCTCGCACGTTTTCGCTCTGGTCATCCTCGACTTCGGCGACACACAGGCAACCGACCGCCACATCGTCGCGGACATGGCCCTGGCTGGTGGGTACCACGTGCTGGCCAGGGTCGGCCACTTCACTATCTGGGCGACGGATACATCGGCGCGACGATCTGGGGCAAGCCGTGCCCGCAGCTGACACCCCCTGCGCCCGCAGCCGCGAATACCTGCCCCAGCCACCGGACGGCGGCGAGAAGTATTCCTACTTCGGCAAGCCGCGCCGGTGGGCGTTCGCGTGGCTGCTCATCGCCTCCATCGGGGTGCTTTACGGGTACATCCACGTCGCCGAGCACGCGTGGCTCTTCGCCCCGGTTATGTGGCTGCTGCTGATGGTGATCGTGCCACCGGTCGTCGTGAACTTCTGGCTGCGCATCGGCCGCTCGCGGGTGAGCCTCACCGACCACCGGGCGAGGGTGGCCGGCTTCGTGGCCAGCGGCGAGACCGTCGACGTGTTCCTGCCGAGTTGCGGCGAGTCGATGGCTCTGCTCGATAACACCTTCCGCCACGTCAGCCGGCTGCGCTGGGACGGGACAACCACGGTGTACGTGCTGGACGACTCGGCGAGGCCGGCCGTCCGGCTCCTGGCCGAAAGGTACGGCTTCCGGTATGTGGTCCGGCCCGACCCCGGCGAGCTGAAGAAGGCCGGAAATCTGCTGCACGCGCTCGGCATCAGCGACAGCGAGTTCATCGCGGTGATCGACGCGGACTTCGCGGTGCGGCCCGATTTCCTGACCGAGACGATGCCGTACTTCACCGACCCAGCCGTCGGCATAGTCCAGACAGCCCAGTGCTTCGACGTGACCAACCCGGCGTTGTCGTATATCCAGCGCTACGCCGGCACGCTGCAGGAGATCTTCTTCCGGTTCATCCAGCCCGCCAGGGACCGGTATCGGGCGGCGATCTGCGCCGGCACGAACCTCGTCTACCGCCGCTCCGCTGTCGTTGCGGCCGGCGGTTTCGCGCGGGTGCCGATCGGCGAGGACGTCCACTCGGGCGTCAAGCTCTGGCGAGCCGGCTACGAGACCCGCTATGTCCAGCTCTGCCTGGCGAGGGGTGTGGCGCCGATGGATTTCGCCTCGCTGGCCAATCAGCAGGCCCGCTGGTGCCGGTCTTCCATGCTGCTGATGGTCGAGGAGAACTTCCGCGCAGCCCCCTTCACGTGGCAGCAGCGAGCCGCCTTCTGGGCGGCCTTCCTGTACTACATGTCCTCGGCCGCGCTACTCGTTACCGCGCCGTTCCCCATCCTGGTGATGATCTGGTTCTTCCCGAACCACGTCTTCCCGCATAACTACTGGCCGATCTTGCCTGCCTATGCCGCGACCCTGTTTGTCTTCCCGATGCTGAGCCGCGGCTGGCGGCCCACGATCTACCGGCTATGCGTGATCAACGCGTGCTGTCACCTGTACGCCATCTGGTCCGCGGTGCGCGACCGGGTGGCGGAGTGGATCCCTACCGGCGCCTCGGCCGGCAGCGGGCCAGTGCCGGGTGCAGTCAACTGGATCCTGTGCACCTGGATCGGCCTCGTCCAGGCTCTGTTCTGGTCAGGGCTTGCGCTCCGGGTCCATCAGTTCGGCTGGCATCGGTTCTGGGTCACCGAGGTGCTCGGCTGTGTGCAGCTCTACATGCTTGCTCCCCTGGTTACTCCAGGTAAAGGAGTCTGGCGCCGGACTGCACGCGGAGACGGAGCCGACGGCCTGACGTCGGTGGCCGCCGATGGCCTGAGCGCAGAAGGAGCGAGCTGATGAAGCATCGGAGCCAGCGATTGCATCCACGGCTGAGGCGGATTGCCGCGGCGGTCACGGCGGTCATCGCCGCCGCCGGCCTTGCTGGCGGGGTCCTGCTGTACAACCGGTCGGCCGCACCGGTCCGGCGGCTTCCGGTCCACCTGCCGGCGACGCCCGAGTCTTATCTGGGTGTCTACAGCAACGAGTTCCCCCGGTCTTACTCCGAGCTGACCTCATTCGGGCGAGCGAGCGGCGCCAGACCCGACATCGCCATGTTCTATAGCGGCTGGTATGCACCCTTCCCGACGCGCTTCGCGCGGAGAGCTGCCAGCAACGGCGTGGTGACGCTCATCCAGATGGACCCGGTGAACATCAGCATCAAGGCGATCGCGTCCGGACGGTACGACGCCTACCTGTCGTCCTACGCCGAGGAAGTCCGTGCGGATGGCGGCCCTGTCATCCTGAGCTTCGGTCACGAGATGAACGGAAGCTGGTACTCGTGGGGTTACAAGCACACTTCGCCAGTGAGCTTCGTCGCCGCATGGCGGCACGTCGTCAGCCTGTTTCGCGCGCTCGGCGCCAGGAACGTCACCTGGCTGTGGACCGTCAACATCATCAACAATACGCAGACGGGCACGATACCGTCGCCAACCGCGTGGTGGCCAGGAGCCTCGTACGTGACCTGGGTCGGCATCGATGGGTATTACCTCAAGCCGTCCTGGCAGTTCGCTCCCTTGTTTGGCCCGACGATCGGCGTGGTGCGTCAGCTGACGGGTGACCCGATCCTGATCGCCGAGACCGGCGCTGTTCCCACCTCCGGTCAGCCAGCCAAGGTCGCCGACGTTTTTGCGGGCGTGCACAAGTACGGCCTGCTCGGGTTTGTCTGGTTCGACGCCACGAACAGCGAGGACCAGCACTTCGGCCTGACCGGCGCGGCGGCGCTCGCCGCATTCGGCAAAGGCGCCAGTGCGTACCGGAAGCCCTGACGTGCTTGCGCCGCCCGATTTGATGTGCAGCGCTGGCAGCGGCGGGTGCTGTCTAAGGCCTTCACTCATTCAGGTGAGCGCTCGTCGTGGGGACTGAGCGGGCCATGCCGGAACCACAGCAGAATCCGTGGTTCCAGCGTCTGCCTGCGACGGCACCGGTGCTGGCCGCCAAAGAGGCAGAGGCAAGGCGGGCCTTTGCCGAATCGCAGCAGGCGGGACTTGCGGCCGCGATCGCGCTCGCGCAGGCCGACGCTGCCGCTGTGCTCGAACCTGCGCGGTCGAGGCTGCCACGGCTTAACCGCCAGGGGGCGCTGCCCGCCGCCGGAGCAGGTGCGGTCACCGTCCCGCCGGCAGCATCCGCTGGTACCTTCAAGGGTCCGGCCGGCCAGGCGCCGACCGGTGACCCGGCGACCAACGGCGCCGGTGTCGTCGCCTCGCCGCCGGCTGGCGACGCGGCGCGGTTCAGCCGGATTCTGTCTTATCTGCAGTCACCGCTGCTTATCACCATTCTGACCGTGCAGGCGGTGCTGTCGCTGCGGCTGGTGTGGTCGAACACGGCCTTCCTTGACGAGGCAACCTATCTGGCCGCCGGCCATGTCGAAATAGCACACTGGCTGCACGGAACACCGGTTCCCGCCTATCAGACGTATTTCTCCGGCGCGCCGGTTGTCTATCCGCCGATCGCTGCGCTCGCGGCCAGCGCGGGCGGGCTGGTCGCGGCCCGGCTGCTCTCGCTGGCCTTTATGCTGGGCACCACCGCGCTGCTGTGGGCCACGTCCAGCAAGCTGTTCGGCAGATCCGCGGCCGCATGCGCGGCGGCAATCTTCGCCGTGATGGGGCCGACGCTGCGGCTTGGTGCCTTCGCTACGTTCGACGCCATGGCGCTGCTGATGGTGGCGGCGTCGGTCTGGTGCATGGTTTCCGCAAAAGACCGGGACGACTCTGCGTGGCGACTCGTTGCGGGGACAGCGCTGCTGGTGCTAGCGAACGCCACCAAGTATGCGACCTTGATCTTTGATCCGTCGATCGTCGCCATCGCGGGACTCGCAGCCGCGCGAAACAGCGGAATCAAGTCAGGCATCGCCCGGGGCGGGTACGTCGCGGCCGGCGCAATAGGACTGCTCAGCGTCCTGCTGACGCTCGCCGGTCCGACGTACACGGACGGCCTGCTATTTACCACTGTGGCCCGGGCAGACGGCGGCACGAGCGCAGCCATAGTAGCGGCAAATGCATGGAAGTGGGCTGGCCTTGCTTTCGCCGCCTCAGCGGCCGGACTCATCCTTTGCACCATCCGCCGCGACGGCCGGATCCAGTGGCTCCTGCTTGGCGTCCTCGTGGCTTCTGGGCTATTGGCTCCCCTTGACCAGGTCAGAATCCACACTTCGATCTCGCTGTCGAAGCATGTCGACTTCGGTGCCTGGTTCGCGGCGATCGCGGCCGGCTATGCCATCTCCAGGGTGCCCCTGCTATTCGGTCGGAGCCGCCTGCCGAGGATGGCCGCAACCGGCGCGATCCTGCTGGCCATCGCCGTGCCCGCGACATTCATGGGGACGTCCCAGGCGTGGGCGCTCTTTCACAGCTGGCCGAACTCGACAGGGCTGGTGGCGCGCATGCGCGTCCTTACCGCCGAGCATCCGGGCCGGTATCTCGTTGAGGACTACGACGTGGTCAGCTACTACCTGGAGGACAGGACGTCCTGGCAGCAGTGGTCAGGCACGTGGGATATCAGCTACCGAGTGCCTGGCAGAGCCCGCCCGCTGACAGGACTGGCCGGGTACCGGGCAGCGATCAGTCGGCATTACTTCGCGCTCATAGTGCTGGACTTCGTCGACACCACCGAGGCCGACCGCGCGATCGCGGCAGACATTTTCCGGTCTAGCGACTACTCAGTGATCGGCGTCGTCTCGTCGACCCTCGGTCAGTACACGATCTGGGCATATCAGCCACCGCTGCCGTCTGGCAGGTCCTGAATGACGACTACTGAGCGATCTTTGTCCCGGCGCTTGCGAGGGAGGCACCGGCGGTTCGGACTGACTCTTCCGGCGGCGCCAAGCGACGAGGAGAAGTCGGGCTACACCGATCGCAACCTGGCTCTCATAGTGCGCACTTCGATCGTCAGTTTCGGCGCACTGCTGATCAGCCAGGCTCGCTTCGTCTTTCTCAACCCTCTGTTCACCCTGGTCTTTTTGCCATTCGTCATATTCACCATCGGCTATTACTTCATCTCCCTGATCGTGAATGTCGGATCACGCGGATTCGACTACCGGGCACACCGGCTGCTGGTGGACTCCTGGCGCCCGCGGCGCTACCCGTCACTCGACGTGTTCCTGCCGGTCTGCGGCGAGCCAATTGGCGTACTACATAACTCGTGGGTGCACGTGTTCGAACTGGTGCGTGCGTACCCAGGCATCGCCACGCCGTATGTGCTGGATGACGGAACTGACGATCGGGTCCGCGTCATGGCCGCGAACTTCGGATTTGCCTACCTATCTCGAGCCGACCGCGGCTGGATGAAGAAAGCGGGCAACCTCCGCTACGGATACGCTCACTCATCGGGCGAGTTCATTCTCATCCTCGACGCTGATTTCGCACCGCGGGCTGACTTGCCTGCCGAAATGCTTCCCTACCTGTGTGCCGATGACGCACTCGGCATCATCCAGTCGCCGCAGTACTTCCGAACGCGCGGCCGGATGTCACGGATGGAGCGCGGCGCCGGTGCGGTTCAGGAGTTGTTTTACCGGCTGGTGCAGGTGTCCCGGGACAGGCACGATGGAGCGATCTGCGTTGGCTCGTGCGCCATCTACCGGCGGACCGCGCTGGCCAGTAACGGCGGCACGACGCTTATCGAGCACTCTGAGGACGTGCACACCGGATTCGACCTTCGGCGGATCGGCTGGGGATTGCGGTATATACCGGTCTCGCTAGCAGCCGGGCTGTGCCCCTCGGACCCGGACTCTTTTCTGGTCCAGCAATACCGTTGGTGCGCCGGTTCGATCTCGCTGCTGATCTCGCGGAAATTCTGGGTTGCCCGGATGCGGTTCCGGACGCGCTGCTGCTACCTGTCCGGCTTCTGTTACTACGTGCACACCGCGCTTTTCATTTTTGTCGCGCCGGCAATACCGCTGGTGATGCTGACCATGCTGCCTGATCGGGTGCGGCTGGCTAACTACTTGTTCATCTTGCCGTCGGTCATCTACAGCTTCGTGGTCTTCCCGGCCTGGCACCAGTGCCGGTACGGTCCGGAAGCTTTGATGGCTAAGCTGCTCTATGGATGGGCGCACCTATTCGCCCTAGGGGACATCTGCCGGCGTCGGCGGCTTGGCTGGCAGTCGACCGGCGACGGCCGGCGCAAGGCGGGGACACGGCGGATCTGGATCGGTGTTGCTGTCTGGAATGGCGGCTCGGGACTGACCTGGGTGACGCTGGCCTGCTGGCGCCTCCTCACTCAAGGCGTAGCGTTCATGCCCTTGCTCCTCACCGGACTCATCGCCTGCTGGATCACCGCCATGGCAGTGACGGCGCGGCGCAACCACGCGCAGATTGTGGCGGGAGCGCGCAGTTGAGGATTGCGCCTGTTGCCGTCGCGGCGGTCGCGCTCATGGCGGCTACGGCCATCGCCGTCCGCGCCGGAATCGACGATCAGGCTCTAGGCGACAAGGACGGGACCGCACGGCACCGGAGCGCACCTGTTCACCGTGTCCTGCCCACGACGCCACAGTCATATCTCGGGATCTACGCACCCCAGGTACCGCGCTCCTACAACAAGGTTTCGTCATTCACGCATCAGACGGGCGTAGTACCACGGATCGTCATGTACTACAGCTCATGGCTGGAGCCTTTTCAGTCAAACTTCGGATTGCTCGCGGCGCGCCACGGGGCCATCCCGCTTATCCAGATCGAGCCGAGTGGCGTCAGCCTCGCGGCGATCGCAGCCGGGGTGTACGACGGTTACCTGGCCAGTTACGCGGCGGCCGTCCGAGGCTATGGCAACGCCGTCATCCTCAGCTTCGGTCATGAGATGAACGGCAACTGGTACACGTGGGGCTACCGGCGAACCAAACCGGCTGAGTTCGTCGCCGCCTGGAAGCACATCGTCACCTTTTTCCGAGCCGCCGGAGCTGACAATGTGACCTGGCTGTGGACGGTCAACATCGTCAGCGATCTGCCCGGCAGTGCCCGGATTCCTGGCCCCGCGGCCTGGTGGCCAGGCAGCCCCTATGTGACGTGGGTTGGCATCGACGGCTACTACGGCCAGAAGACCTGGAAATTCAATTCGCTCTTTGGGCCGACGATTGCGATGGTGAAGGAGCTCACTAGCGCCCCGATTCTCATCGCCGAGACCGGGGCGTCGCAGGCAGGACAGCCTGCGCAGATCGCCGACCTGGCTGACGGCGTGCGCAGATTCGGCCTCCTCGGCTTCGTATGGTTCGACTCGGTAGGGAACTCGGACTGGCGCATCAGGACGCCGGCTGCGATCGGCGCCCTCCGGACGGCGGCCCGCTCCTATCCAGGGCAGGGCTCGTGACCAGGTACCGCCGGCAAACCGCGGTGCCGCCGCATCCGCGCAGCGGCCGGCGAGTTCTGCGGGGCCCCCGACGATCAGGGCTGGCCGCGGCGCTCGTGGTCCTGCTCGCTGTGGTCGTGCTCGGCGGCCTGTGGGTCGTGCACCGCGACCGCCCGCCTGGTTCCTCGACCTCCATCGGCGCGCTGCCCACCACGCCCGGCTCCTATCTCGGCGTCTATGTGGACGGCGTACCTGCCTCCTACGCCGGAGTCACCTCGTTCGCCGCGGCCACTGAGGTCAGGCCGAACGTGGTGTCGTACTACAGCGGCTGGCTTGAGCAGTTCCGGCGCGGTTTCGCAGAGGCTGCCGGCAGGCACGGCGCGGTCCCGCTGGTGCAGATTGATCCGACCAACATCAGCATGACGGCAATCGCGTCCGGACACTACGACAGCTACCTGACTGCCTACGCGAGAGCCGTCCGCGGCTACCACCGTCCGGTCATCATCGGATTCGGTCACGAGATGAACGCGTACTGGTACACGTGGGGTCACCGGCATGCCACGCCGGCCGAATTCGTCGCCGCGTGGCGGCACATCGTCAAGGTCTTCCGTGCCGCCGGCGCCCGCAACGTGACCTGGATGTGGACGGTCAACGCCATTGACATGCCCGGCGGCATCCCGAGCCCGAAGCCCTGGTGGCCCGGCCGGGCGTATGTGACCTGGGTGGGGATCGACGGCTACTACCTGAGCCCGTCGGCGGAGTTTGCGTCCGTGTTCGGACCGACGGTCGCCGCCGTTCGGGAACTGACCGGCGCGCCGATACTGGTTGCCGAGACAGGTGCGTCGCCGTCGGTGGGCCAGCCAGGCAAGATCACCAGCCTGTTTGCGGGCACCCGTACGTACGGCCTGCTGGGGTTCATCTGGTTCGACGTCGTCGCCAGCGGCGACTACCGGTTGCGCGCTCCCGATGCCATCGCCGCCTACCGGCGCGGCGCCACTACCTACCGGGAAGCGCGGCCGCCCGACCAGCCGACGCCACGCCGCTGATGCGACACCCGTGAGCCGCCTCAGCGGCGCAGCCAGAAACCGGAGTGAGAGGTCCCGCCTCGGTGATCATGCCGACGGTCGCGCTAGGCGCGGCGTCAGCAGGCATTTCCAGTTCATCGCCGGAAGGGGAGTTGCGCGACCTGGTTTACGGCAGCCAGCCGTCGCGCACGGGGACCGGGCGCGGGCCGGGCCACCAGCGGGCCAGCACAATGGCGCCGAGCCGGCCCAGGATCTGGTTACCCTCCGCGAGGGCCGTCATCGACCGGTCAGCCAGGTCGTCAGCAGCGGCCGCGTACGCGACCGTGCCACCGTTCCCCGGCAGGTACAGC
This sequence comes from Streptosporangiaceae bacterium, assembly GCA_036495585.1. GTDB lineage: Bacteria > Actinomycetota > Actinomycetes > Streptosporangiales > Streptosporangiaceae > JAJYUU01. The sequence goes on along the minus strand of DASXMP010000107.1, from coordinate 39,499 downwards.
AGGCCGGTCTCGGCCCGGCAGCCGCCGACGGAGCCGGTCTTGTGCGCCATCCCCGGCCCATCCGGTCCCGGCGGGTCACCTGGCTCGGCCACATCGAGATAGGCACGGGGCATCAGCGACTGCGACTGCTGGTGCCGCAGCACCTCGACGATCTGCGCCGAGGCCGCCGGGTCCACCACAGTTCCGGCATGCAGTTCGCTGACCAGGCGGCACAGCTCGGCGGGCGTCGCCATCGCGAGTGGCCGGGCCGGCGGCTGCGCGGCAGGCCGGTCGCCGGGTACCAGCGGCGGTGGCTGGTAGTTGATCTTGTGGTCCAGCTTGATGCTGCCGAATCCAAGCTCGACCAGCTCTTGGTTGACGCTATCCACACCGCCGCAGATGTCGATGACCATGTTGGTCGCCGTGTTGTCCGACACCACGATCATCAGGGTGCACAGGTCGGCCACGGTGCAGCGCAGGCCCGGCCGCAGCACGGCCAGGATGCCCGACCCGCCAGTCTGGTCGCTCGCAGCCAGCACTACCTCGGCGGACAGGTCCGCTAGGCCGCGCCGGACCTGGCGCATCAGCGCTGCATGGATTGCTACCTTGACGGTGCTGGCGGTCTTGACCGGCCGGTCCGGGTGCCAGCTCAGCGACTGCCCGGTCTCCAGATGCCGGGCCACGAGGCCGACGTGCCCGGTGGCGCTGGCTGCGACGGCTTCCACTGCGGCCATGGCCCACTCGCTGTCGTGCCGCACCCCGCTCGCAGCTGGCCCGGCGGTCATCGCCGGACCCCCGGCCCGGCCAGCGCACGCCCGGCCAGCGCGCCGGCGAACGCCCCGCCGGAGATTGCTACCTGCCCGTTCACCAGCACCTCCGTTACCCCGGCCGAGAGCCGGTGCGGCTGCTCAAAGGTGGCCAGATCGGCCACCGAGCCAGGATCGAACACCACGACGTCGGCGAAATAGCCCTCCTTCAGCTGCCCGCGCTTCGACAGGCCGAGCGTCGAGGCGGGCAGCGCGCTCATCCGCCGGATCGCCTCTGGCAGGCTGAGCACCTGCTCGTCCCGTACGTAGTGGCCGAGCACGCGGGCGAAGCTGCCGTAAGCCCGCGGGTGCGTCGGCGACTGCAGGAACGCGCCCTCGGGCGCCATGGAGGCGCCGTCCGAGCAGATCGCCACCCAGGGCTGGGCCAGGGCCTTGCGCAGGTTGTCCTCGGTCATGGCGAAGAACGCCACGCCGATCCGGGACCTGTCGCTAGCGATGAGGTCCATCGCCGCCTCGATCGGCTCGGTGCCCATCTTCTCCGCGACCTGAGTCAGGGTCAGGCCCTGATAGCGCCGGTTCTCCTCGCGCACTGCCTGGAGGATGAGGACACCCTCAGCGCTGGCCACGTCGCCCCAGCGGGCGTCTGCCGCCAGTTCGCGGCGGATCTCGGCTCGGACGGACGGATCACGGAGCCGGTCGTACAGCGCCTCCCGGCCGCCGTCGTGGAACCGGTCGGGGATGATCGTGGTCAGCCCGGTCGAACTGGCCGTGTAGGGGTAGACGTCAGCGGTCACTTCCAGCCCGGCGGCACGCGCCGCCTCGAGCCTGGCGATGGCCTCGTCCATCAGGTGCCAGTTCGCCGTTCCCGACGCCTTCAGGTGCCAGTGCTCACCGCGGATCCCGGCATCGCGGCAGATGCCGGTGAACTCGTCGGTGGCCGCGAGCAGCCTGGCCCCCTCGTTTCGCACGTGCGAGGCGTACAGGCCGTCGTAGCGTGCTGCCACCTTGCACAGCGCCGTCAGTTCCGCGGTGTCCGCGTAGGCGCCCGGGGGATAGATCAGCGACGACCCGATGCCGAGCGCGCCGTCGGCCATCTCCTCGGCCACCAGTGCCCGCATCTCGTCGATCTCGGCCGGCGTGGCCGGCCGGTCCGCGTAGCCGATCACGTTGACCCGGAGGGTGGCTGCGCCGATGAGCGAGGCGACGTTCTGCGCGCAGCCGCGCTTCTCGACGAAGCGCAGATACTCACCGAGCCGGGTCCAGGTGACCTCGTAATCTTCGTCGGGCTCTCGTGATGCCTGCAGTTCTGCCTGCATGGCGGGCGTCAGCGGCCCCATCGAGGTGCCCTCGCCAAAGACCTGCGTGGTCACGCCCTGGGTGAGCTCGCCGAGCGAGCGAGGATCGGTGAGGACGCTGAAGTAGGAATGGCTGAGGATGTTGATGAACCCCGGGCAGACCACCCGGCCGGTCGCATCGATCACGCGGGCGCCGTCGGCCACCAGCATGCCGGGCGGTCCGAGCGCCACGATCCGGTCGCCGGCAATGCCGACATCCGCGTGCCTCGCCGGCCCGCCAGTGCCGTCGAGGACGTCGCCGCCGCTGATCACCACATCAAGCACCAGTTACTCCTTTACATGGCTGCAGCCTGACATCGGGCCGGTCGTTAGTGTCTAACATGCCAGCGGATCAAGGTCAATAAATAACTACAAACTAGGTGACATAGTAACATAATGGCAGCGTCTGTCGATGCGGCGTGCAGGCGATCACCGCATTGTCGATCACCGCATTGTCGATCGACGCGGCGTGCGGTCAAGCGGTCGGCGGCCCGGCGAGGATGCGCTCGCGCATCGTGTCCCGTGCTTCCCACCGCGTCTCCAGCCACCAGGTGCACCCGGCGTCGGCCCACCCGGTGATGACCGCGGCGGCCGCCGCCGGATCCTCGGCTGGCGTCTCGCCGTCCGCAAGGACGTCGAAGCCCGGCGCGGCGCCGTTTTCGTCAAGCCACGCCCGGACGGCTGCGGCGTCGGGCGGCGCAGGCTCCCGGTCGTCGTGCCGGTACTGCGGGATCACGCCGTCACAGCGCAATGCCCGGCGCATCGACTTCGGTGCTGGCCACACGCCCACCACCCAGATCGGGATTCGCTGCTGGACGGGCCGGGCTGCGGCGGCCAGGTCGAGCCGGCCGGTCTGGTACCGGTAATGCTTGCCGTGATAGCTGCGCCCGCCCGCCCACAAGGTCCGGATCAGGTCGATTCCCTCATCCAGCAACGCGGCCCGGTCGCGTAGCCCGGTGACCTCGCCGGTGTCGGGGAGATCGGTGTCGACAGCCCCGACGCCGACGGCAAGGATCGCCCGACCGCCCGAGATCTGGTCGAGCGTGGCCACCTGGCTGGCGACCTTCCAGGGCCGGCGCCAGGGGAGCGGCGTCAGCATCGTGCCGAGCCGCACGCGTGTTGTCCGGACAGCCATCGCCGCCAGCATGCTCCACGCATCCGGGCCGTAGGCGGCCTCCCAGACGAATACGCCATCCCAGCCTGCCTGCTCGGCGAGAACGGCTAGTTCGACCTGCTGGCTGGCCGTACCGCCGGGCAGGACGACACCGCACCGGATCGGCTGTCTGCTCATGGTCACCCATATAGCAGATACGGCACCACCCTGGTGATCGCCGGCCCACTCATCCGCTCTTGCCCGTGCTCGCCGCAGTGACAGCGTGCCGGGCATCCTCGGCGATCAGATCCATGTTGATAGCCGCTCCAGCCATCAGCCCGGCCGCCGCCGACGTAATGACCTGAGCCTGCGGGTCGGCGAGGTTACCCGCCACGTAGATCCCCGGCACGCTGGTTGCGCCGCCCGCCTCCGCCGTGATTCTTGTGGCGATCACCTGCCCGTCGACAGTTACCTCGACCGGGGTGATGCCGAGCGGCACGACCAGATCGGCGTTGGCCACGAATCGTGGCGCGACTATCAGCGCATCGGACTCGACGCGCCTTCCGTCGGCGAGCCTGACACCGGCCAGGCGGCCGGCCTGGGCCTCGACCTCCGCGACGCGCCCGTGCACGATCGGGATACCGAGGGCCCTGAGCTGGTCGGCCTGCTCCGAGGCGAACGGCCGGGCAGTGTGTCGCAGTACGATCACATGGTCGGTGAGCTGGCGGAACAGCAGTGCCTGGTGCACCGCGGTCGGTCCGGTAGCCAGGATCGCGACGCGCTTGTCGCGGACTTCCCACCCGTGGCAGTAGGGGCAGTGCAGGACGTCGATGCCCCACCGCTCGGCCAGGCCGGGCACGTCCGGGAGTTCATCGCGCAGCCCGGTCGCGATGAGTAGCCGCCGCGCGGTCACGCTCCGGCCGCTGATCTCAGCGCGGAACAGCTCGCCGTCCCGGCTGAGGGAGGCGGCCTTGCCAGGGTGGATATGTCCGCCGTACCTGGCTACCTCTGCGCGGCCAGCTGCGTAAAGCTCGGCCGGCCGGGTGCCATCGCGGGTCAGGAAGTTGTGCACCTGGTCAGCCGCCCGGTTCCGGGGCTCGCCTGCGTCAATGACCAGGACGGAGCGACGTGACCGGGCCAGGGCGACCGCGCCGCTCAGCCCGGCCGCGCCACCGCCGACCACGACAACGTCATAGCTCTCATTCATGGACCCACCATGTGGCGATGGCGCGGGAGTTGACAAATTCCGTTGCTGGATTGGCAATAGATGGATGGATCACGACCCGGTGCTCGCTGGCGTCGGCCAGCGGCTACGATCCCTGCGGCAGCGGCACCAGCTGTCGCTCTCCGCCCTGTCCGTCATGACCGGCATCTCCGCCAGCACGCTGTCACGCCTGGAGTCCGGTGGCCGCAAACCCACCCTGGAACTGCTCCTCGCACTGGCCCGCGCGTACCAGGTGCCACTCGATGAGCTGGTCGGCGTGCCCCCGCCTGGCGACCCGCGGGTCCGCCTGCGGCCCTTCCAGCGGCACGGCCGGACGCTCATCCCGCTGACCCAGCGGCCGGGCGGGCCGCGGGCGTACAAGATGATCGTCCCGTCGGTTGCCGCCGACGACGACGTCGAGCAGAAGACTCACGAGGGATACGAGTGGATGTACGTCCTGTCCGGGCGGCTGCGGCTGCGGCTGGCCGAGCACGACTTCGTGATGACCGCCGGGGAGGTCGCCGAGTTCGACACCCGGATCCCGCACTGGTTCGGCAGCGCAGACCCAGCGGCTGCCGAGGTGCTGGCGCTCTTCGGCCCGCAGGGCGAGCGCATGCACGTCCGCGCCCGGCCAAGGGGCGCCGGGTAAAGCGCGACACGCGGCAAGTGGCCCGGCTATTCGTCTTAATCGTGGCCACGACTCATGGGCCAAGGCGTACTTTTATCGACCCTGCATCCACAAAGTGGACAGAACACCGCGCTAGAGGCTGCAGGGTCGATAAAAAGTCGCCGGTGCGGCGGGCGGACCCGGTTGTCCGCTAGGATCGGAACATCATGACCTGCGGCCTGCTTCTTCTCGGCCGCGGCGAGGCCCGGTAGCCACTCCGGTCGGCTCCTCGCCGCGGGGGGTCCTGCTGCGCCGACCGACGCCCACCCGGTTCGCGCCTCCCAGCCATGGAGCTAGGAGCGAGGTCTTCTCAGGAGCAGACAGTCATGACTACGCCTTCTTTTCAGCGCCCGTCGGGCATGCCGTGTCATCGTTATCGCCCGTTCCCCGCCGTGGACCTGCCTGACCGGCGGTGGCCCTCGCGCACGATCACCACGGCCCCGCGGTGGCTGTCCACCGACCTGCGGGACGGCAACCAGGCCCTGATCGATCCGATGAACAGCGCCCGCAAGCAGGCCATGTTCGAGCTGCTGGTACGCATGGGCTACAAGGAGATCGAGGTCGGCTTCCCGGCCGCCAGCCAGACGGACTTCGATTTCATCCGCGGCCTGATCGAGAGCGGCGCGGTACCCGACGACGTCCGCATTTCAGTCCTCACGCAGGCCCGGGACGAGCTGATCCAGCGGACGGTCCAGTCGCTGGCCGGGGCTAAGCAGGCCACCGTTCACCTGTACAACGCGGCCGCCCCGTTGTTCCGCAGTGTGGTCTTCGGCTGGGAAGGTGATGGCCGCAAGGAGTGCAAGGCGGTTGCCGTCGACGGCACCCGCGCGGTCATGAAGTACGCGGAGGAGTACCTGGCCGGCACCGACTTCGGCTACGAGTACTCGCCGGAGATCTTCATGGACACCGAGCTCGACTTCGCGCTGGATATCTGCGAGGCAGTGATGGACGCCTGGCAGCCCGGCCCTGACCGGGAGATCGTGCTCAACCTGCCTTGCACGGTCGAGCGGTCCACTCCGAACGTCTACGCCGACCAGATCGAGTGGATGAGCCGGCACCTGTCCAGGCGTGCGCACATCGCGCTGTCCGTGCACACCCACAACGACCGCGGCACAGCGACAGCGGACGCCGAGCTGGCGGTACTGGCGGGCGCTCAGCGGATCGAGGGCTGCCTGTTCGGCAACGGCGAGCGCTCCGGCAACGTCGACCTGGTCACCCTGGGCCTGAACCTGTACAGCCAGGGCATCGACCCGATGATCAACTTCAGCAACATCGACGAGATCCGCCGTACCGTTGAATACTGCAACGGGATCGGCGTGCATGAGCGGCACCCTTACGCCGGCGACCTGGTGTACACCTCTTTCTCCGGCTCACATCAGGACGCGATCAAGAAGGGCTTCGACGATCTGGAGCGCCGCGCCGCCGCGGCGGGCAAGCCGGTGGGCGAGATGCCCTGGTACATGCCGTACCTGCCGATCGATCCGAGGGACGTCGGCCGCAGCTACGAGGCCGTCATCCGGGTGAACTCGCAGTCCGGCAAGGGCGGTGTCGCTTACATCATGAAGGCCGACCACCACCTGGACCTGCCGCGCAAGCTGCAGATCGAGTTCAGCCAGGTGATTCAGCGGCACACCGACACCGCAGGCGGCGAGGTCGGCGCGGAGACGATGTGGCAGATCTTCTCCGCCGAGTACCTGCAGCCGGGCCCGTTCGAGCTGGTCAACTATGGGTCGAGCAGTGAGGACGGGATCGAGCGCGTGGACTGCACCGTACGCGCCTATGGCCGCGAGTACGAGCTGACCGGGAGCGGGAACGGGCCGATCGCCGCGTTCTGCGCCGCCGTGTCCGAGGTCGACCTGGGCCTCGGCGGGCTGAGCGTGCGCGTGCTGGACTACGCCGAGCACGCACTGACGGCCGGGCGGGACGCCGAGGCCGCCGCCTACCTGGAGATCGAGGTCGGAGACGCGGTCATGTGGGGCGTCGGCGTGAGCTCGTCGATCATCCGGGCCTCGATGAACGGCGTCATCAGCGCACTCAACCGGGCCGCCCGGCAGGTGGCCCGCTGACGGAGCCTCCCGGTCGACGGCACTCACATGCCAGGCGTAATGGGTGCCGAGCTACCCCCAGCCCAGTGCGGGCTACTCGGCACCCACCGCGAGGTAATCACGGGCCACAGACTGTCGGGACGTCTTCTGCCGGCGCGTCAGCTGCGGTAGAAAGCCCGATTGGGTAGGTCGCGGACGCCTTCTGCCGGCGCGTCAGCTGCGGTAGAAAGCCCGGTTCTGTAGGTCGCGGACGCCTTCTGCCGGCGCGTCAGCGACGGTAGAAAGGCGACGTGAACGCCGCGATCCACTTGTCGATGTAGTCGCGCTCGCCCTCGCCGGGGAAGGTGACATCGATCGGGTATTCGGCGTCGTCGGCAACGGCGGCGTCCGGCACGGCGCCCTCAATGGCCGCGACCACCGCGTCGCGGGCGCCCGGGTCCAGCGGGTCGTCCAGCGTCACCGAGATGACCAGGCCTTCACCTGTTGTCCCCACGGACAGCCAGGCTGCTGACGCTTCCCCGATGAACGGGAACGGGCCGAGCGCGGGTCCGAGCCGTCCCACTAGGCGCGCGGCCGCCGGGGGCAGGGTGCCCAGGCTGATCTCGCTCGGGAGCGCGCCGGCTTGATCGGCTGCTAGGTATGCCACGCCCTGTGGGTAAATCGGCACGCTCTCCTCAGCGCCCGGGTTGAGCGCGATGCCGACTGACGCGGGTAGCAGCCGGGCGAGATCGCCGCCTCGGACTACGGCGTGCGGCGGCGGCACGGCAGCCTCGGCAGGCTCCGGCGAGCCCTCAAGGCGCTCCAGCAGGCGTGCGGATGTGTAGGCCGGCACGAAGTCGCTACCGAGGTAGCGAACCGTCGGCAGCGTCACCGCGCCGCCCTTGATGACCGGCGTCTGGTCGTCTGGCAGCGGCAGCCAGAGGCGGGCGGTGCGCAGCATGTCGAGCAGCGCACCGATCCGGTCGGCATTCCTGGTAGCGGCCGCGATCGCCTGCTCGACGTCGGCCTCTTGCGCGGTGTCGCTTGCCATCTGGCCGCCAGTGAAGGTGCTGGCAGGCAGGGCGTTCGCAGTCGTGGTGTCGGCTGTCACGGTGCTCCCCGTCGCGGTGTCGCCGGTCGCGGTGTCGCCGGTCGCGGTCTCGCCAGCCATGGTGCTGGCTGCGTGCGGCACGCCTGCTGTCCCGGCCGGAAGGTCAGGGATGGCAAAGTGGGCGCCGGTATTGCTGTCTGCAGCGATGCTCATGATGAGTACCCCGGTCCTCGCACGTTCATCTGACGGATAGTAAGCGTTCCTGGGCGGTGAGTAATGGGAAATGGCCGACCTGGTGGCAGTTCGCGCTGGCTCGACGTTGCGCCAGAGCGGATCGAAGCCTGGCTGGATTCGTTCACGCAGCGGCACGGCGCTACGAACGCGGAGGTATCGCCGCAGGTCGTGACCGTGCGCGCGACCGACGGCAGCGTTGCGGAGTGCCATCCGCCGTTCCCGCCCCTGTCGGCCGGGTCGGCTGGCAGCGGCGGAGACCTCGCGACGCACGCCACCGCCGAGCGCAGCGTCGGCGTGCTGCTGGTACGGCTCGGTGGCTACGCGGCGGGGGTTTTCACCGGGCCCAAGCCACAGCTCGTCGCCTCCAAGGTGGGCAGCCGGCTGGTACACGGGCGCAGCGCAGCAGGGGGGCAGTCTCAGCAGCGGTTTGCGCGGCGCCGGGAAAAGCAGGCACGGGAGGCGCTGGAGGCCGCGGCGGACACCGCGGCCGCGGTGTTTGGCCGGTTCGGCGGCAGTCTTGATGCGCTCGTCCTCGGTGGGGACCGGCGCTCGGTCACGAGCCTGGCCGACGACCCGCGGTTGCGTCCCTACTTCGCCGTCGCGGTCGACAGGTTCCTCACCGTGCCCGACCCGCGGCTGTCCGTGTTGCAGGGCACGCCGCGGCAGTTCCGCGCCATCCGGATCCGGCTGACCGAGCCGCCTGGCTAACGATCGCGGCCTGCACCGGCGAGATGCGCCCGATAAACCGTTCGCTGGCACTGCGACGCTCCGGGTAAAATCATCGCGTGCAACCGCTCCTGACATGACGCCGCGCCCAGCACCAGGGGTGAAGTCTGTCCGGCGTCCGATCCTTCTAGCGGGAGCGAGTTACTTCCATGATCTCCGCACGTGACGTTGAGCTGCGCGCGGGTGCGCGACTACTGCTCGATGCGGCCACGTTCCAAGTGTCTGCTGGCGACAAGATCGGCCTGGTTGGCCGAAACGGGGCGGGCAAGACCACCCTGGCGAGGGTGCTGGCCGGGGAAGGCCAGCCCGCCGCGGGCCAGGTGACGATTGGCGGTTCGGTCGGCTACCTGCCGCAGGACACCCGGACTGGCGACCTGGAAGCGCTGGCCGTGGACCGGATCTTGTCCGCGCGCGGCCTGGATGCGCTGCTCGCCGCGATGCGCGATGCCGAGATCCAGATGGCCGACCCCAACCCGACCCGGCGGGATGCCGGAGTCCGCCGCTACGGCCACCTTGAGGAGCGGCTTGCGGTGCTCGGCGGGTACGCCGCTGAGGCCCAGGCCGCGTCCCTGGCCGCGAGCCTTGGCCTGCCGCAGAAGGTGCTGCGCCAGCCGCTGCGCACACTGTCCGGCGGCCAGCGGCGACGGGTCGAGCTGGCCAGGATCTTGTTCGGCGGTTCGGACACGCTGCTGCTGGACGAGCCGACTAACCACCTGGACGCGGACTCGGTCACCTGGCTGCGCGACCATCTGCGGGCCTACCGGGGCGGCGTGATCGTGATCAGCCACGACACCGCCCTGCTCGAGGCCGTGGTCAACAAGGTGTTCCACCTGGACGCCGACCGGGCGGTGCTGGATATCTACAACCTCGGCTGGACCGCCTACCTCGGCCAGCGGGAGACTGACGCCCGCCGCCGCCGCCGTGAGCGGCTCAACGCCGAGCGGCAGGCCACCGCACTGCAAACGCAGGCCGACAAGATGCGCGCCAAGGCCACGAAAGCCAAGGCTGCGCAGAACATGGCTAAGCGGGCGGAGCGGCTGCTGGCCGGCGTCAGCGCGGACCGGGCGCCGGAGCGGGTGGCCAAGCTGCGCTTCCCGGTGCCGGCGCACTGTGGCCGCACGCCGTTGTCGGCGCAGGGCCTGTCCAAGTCGTATGGCTCGCTGGAAGTCTTCACCGACGTCGACGTAGCCGTAGACCGCGGCGCGCGCGTGGTGGTCCTGGGCCTGAATGGGGCGGGCAAGACCACGTTGCTACGGCTCCTGGGCGGCGTCGAGGACGCGGACACCGGCGAGGTCCTGCCAGGTCACGGGCTGCGCCTTGGCTACTACGCGCAGGAGCACGAGACGCTGGACAATGCGCGCACGGTGCTGGAAAACATGCGCTCCGCCGCACCAGACCTGGCCGAGAGCGAGCACCGCAGCCTGCTCGGGTCGTTTCTGTTCTCCGGGGACGACGTGGCCAAGCCGGTGGGGGTGCTGTCCGGCGGCGAGAAGACCAGGCTGGCGCTCGCGCTGCTGGTTGTATCCGGCGCCAACGTGCTGCTCCTGGACGAGCCGACCAACAACCTCGACCCAGGCAGCCGGGCTGAGATCCTCTCTGCGCTACGGCGCTACCAGGGTGCGATCGTGCTGGTCACGCATGACGAGGGGGCGGTAGACGCGCTCCAGCCCGAGCGCGTGGTGCTGCTGCCGGACGGCGTGGAGGACGCCTGGAGTGCGGACTTTTCCGATCTGGTGGCGCTGGCCTGAGCAGCAAATCTGATGATCTTTTAGCGCTGTCTGGGTAGCCGACGACGAGCTAATGGGTGATCATGGCGGGATACGGTAACGCAGCGATCACTTCAGCTCACCGGGAGGTTCGTGTGACGGAGACTCTGAAGAAGGGCACCAGGGTCACCGGTGCCGACCGGACGAAGCTGGCGACTGACCTGAAGAAGCGGTACAGCGCGGGCGAGAGCATCCGGTCGCTGGCCGCCTCCACCGGGCGGTCGTATGGCTTCATCCACCGGATCCTCAGCGAGAGCGGAGTCGCGCTTCGCGGCCGCGGCGGTGCCACCAGGGGCAAGGCGAAGTCGAGGGCGTGACGCCTGGCATGTCGGCAACTGCCGGACTGGGTGACCTAGCGGGCGCCGGACTCGAACTCAGCATCTCCGGCCAGGTCGCGACGGTCACCCTTATCCGTCCTGAGCGGCGGAACGCGATGACGCCCGGCATGTGGCATGGCCTGGCCAGGATCGGGGCCGGGCTGCCGGACGACATCCGGGTGGTGGTCGTCCGTGGAGCTGGACCCTCCTTCTGCGCCGGGATCGACCTGCGCACCTTCAGCCCGCAGGGAGTGCCGGGGGAGGAACCCGGCCCGAGCCCCGCCGATCCGGAGTTCGAGGCCGCGATCGCCGGCTATCAGGCCGGATTTACCTGGCTGCGCGATCCCTCGATCGTCTCCATAGCAGCCGTCCAGGGTCACGCCATCGGTGCTGGCTTCCAGCTGGCGCTGGCCTGTGACCTGCGCGTCCTGGCGGACGACGCCTCGTTCTGCATGAAGGAGCCCGCGCTTGGGCTAGTGCCGGACCTCACCGGCACCAAGCCCCTGGTCGAGATCGTGGGGCTGCCGCGCGCCATCGAGATCTGCCTCACCGCGCGGACCGTCGCCGCGACCGAGGCAGCCGACCTCCGGCTCGCCGAGCTCGTGGTGCCAAGGACCGAACTAGACGGCGCGGTCGAGGACCTGGTCGCAGCCCTGCTGTCCACGAACACCGCGGCGGCGCGGGCGACCAAGGCGCTGCTGGCGCAGGCGGTGGCCAGCACCTTGGACCAGCAGGCAGCAGCCGAGCGTGCAGCGCAGGCACCGCTGGTGGCGGCGCTGATGCGGGCCGCGGCAGCGGCGCAGAACCCGGTCTGAACGGCTCCGCGACTCGTCAGCTTGATTCCTGTCCCGGCCGCCGACAAGTTCGCCCTGAGCAGAGCCGGGATGATTCGCTGAACGTAGTAGGTTCAGCGGACATGACGATGAACGCGCAGTTCCACGCGATGCGGGGGTTCGCACGGGACCCGAGCGTTACCAAGCAGAAGCTGCGGCCGGGCACCGTCCGCCGGATCGTCGGCTATGCCCGGCCATATCGCCTCGACCTCGGTGTCTTCCTGCTGGCCGCGGCGCTCGACGCGGTCGTGACCGTCAGCTACCCGGTCCTGCTGGCCATCGTCATCGACAAGGGAATCGTGCCGCGGCGGGCGGGTGTCGTCCTCGCGGTCGCCGGCGTGGTGGCGGGCCTGGCGGTGTTCGACGCTTTCCTCGGCGTGCTCCAGCGGTACTTCACCTCGCGGGTGGGCGAAGGGCTGATCTACGACCTGCGAACTCAGGTGTTCGGCCACGTCCAGCAGCAGCCGATCGCGTTCTTCACGCGCGCGCAGACCGGCTCGCTGGTCAGCCGGCTGAACAGCGATGTGATCGGAGCGCAGCAGGCACTCACGTCCACGCTGTCGTCGGTGGTTTCCAGCGTCCTGCAGCTCGTGCTGGTGCTCGGCGCGATGTTCTTCTTCTCCTGGCAGATCACCGTCGTCGCGCTCGTGCTCATTCCGGCATTCCTGTACCCGGCGCGCCGGGTTGGGCGCCGGCTGCAGCGGCTCACCAGGGAGTCGATGCAACTGGACGCCCAGCTGGGCTCGACCATGACTGAGCGGTTCAACGTGGCTGGCGCCATGCTGGCCAAGCTGTACGGGCGCCCGGCGGACGAGCTCGGGCTTTTCTCCGCGCGCGCCGGCCGGGTCCGCGACATCGGCGTGCTGACCGCGCTGTGGGGCAGCGGGCTGATGATCTCGCTCGGCCTGCTGGCCACGCTATCCACCTCGGTCGTCTACGGACTCGGCGGCGAGCTGGTCATCCGCGGCGCGCTGCAGATTGGCGGCCTGGTTGCCCTGGCTGCGTTGCTGAGCAGGCTCTACGGGCCCATCACTTCGCTGTCGAACGTCCAGATCAACGTCATGACCGCGCTGGTCAGCTTTGACCGCGTGTTCGAGGTGCTCGATCTGCAACCGCTGATTGCCGAGCGCCCGGGCGCGCTGGCGCTCCCAGCCGGTCCGGCAGCCGGGGCACCAGACATCGAATTCGATCACGTCAGCTTCCGCTATCCGGCTGCCGCCGAGGTGTCGCTGGCCTCGCTCGAGTCGATCGCGCTGCCTGCGCCCGAGCGGGCGGGGGCGCAACAGGCGCTGTCCGATGTCACCTTCCGCGCTCCGGCAGGACAGCTGACGGCGCTGGTCGGGCCGTCCGGCGCCGGCAAGACCACGATCACGCATCTGGTGGCGCGGATGTATGACCCGACCGGCGGCGAGGTCAAGATCGGCGGTGCCGACATCAGGGACGTCACGCTCGAGTCATTGCACGACGTGGTCGGGGTCGTCACCCAGGACGCGCACCTCTACCACGACACCATCAGGGCGAACCTGCTGTACGCACGGCCGTCGGCAACCGAGCACGAGCTGGTCCTGGCCTGCCAGGCCGCGCAGATCTGGGACCTGGTGGCCAGCCTGCCCGACGGGCTGGACACGGTGGTCGGCGACCGGGGCTACCGCCTCTCCGGCGGTGAGAAGCAGCGGATCGCGCTGGCCCGGCTGCTGCTGAAGGCCCCGTCTGTGGTCGTCCTGGACGAGGCGACGGCGCACCTGGACTCGGAGTCCGAGGCGGCCGTCCAGCGTGCGCTGAAGACCGCCCTTGCTGGCCGGACCTCGCTGGTGATCGCGCACCGGCTGTCCACGATCCGGGAGGCCGACCAGATCCTGGTCGTCGACGGCGGCCGGGTCGTTGAGCAGGGCCGCCACGCTGACCTGCTGGCCGCTGGCGGGCTGTATGCGGACCTGTATCAGACTCAGTTCGCCCGGCAGGAGGCGGCGGCCTGACCGGCCCGCTCTGGACGGCCGAACGGCCCTGGCGAGCCGACGTGTCCGGTCCGCGCTGACCGAGGCCCGTCAGTCCCGGTAGCCGACCCGGCGCAGATCCGGCCCGGCGACAGATTCGATCTCGCCGAGCTGTGTCGCGGTGAGCTGACGCCGCCAGGAGCCCGGCTCGGCCATGGCTGTCACAGTGCCGCCAGGCCGACCCTGCTCGTGGGCCGGCCGAACCTGAACGCGGCCGACGGTGTCGCCGATGAAGTCCGAGATGACTGCGGCCGCGCCCACTGGGTCGCGAAGCAGGTCCTCGTATCGCAAGGTCGTGAGCTGGTCAGCGGACAGGGCGCTGCGCAGCCGCGCCGCGCTCCGGACCGAGCCGCGCCAGCGCATTGCGCACTTGCCGGCCACGCCCAGCTCCGGCCATGTGGCCAGATCTTCGGCCGTCTCGATGCCAAGGAAGGGATTCGGGAACTCGGCTTCCATTCCGGCCGGGTCCCGCTTGAACCAGCCGGGAGTCTGCGCGTCAGCAAGCATCGCCGCGACGACGTCCCGGCCGTCCCGGACGATCTGCACCAGCCGGGCGTCCGGAAACGCATCGACCAGCTCGTCGGCGCAGTACAGCAGGTCCGGAGTTGCATCGCCGTACCGCATGATGTCGCGCTCGGTGACGCACTGCGACGGGCTGGCCACCTGACCTGCTTCCCGGCACGCCGGTGAGCACGTCAGGCAACCATGCGCGGTGACCTGCCACGCCTGGGCAAAGGCGTCCCGCAGCACGGTGGCGGCCGCGTCGCTGCGCCCGCGCCGGATCGAGGGGCTGCGGGCGAAGGCGTGCACGACGTCCTGGACGACTTTCTGGCCCATCGTGATGTGGAAGCCCGGCGACCGTTTCACAGCACGTCCGAGCAGGTCAGCGCCGGAGTGCGGAGCCCCGATGACGAAGACAGGCTGGCGGACTAGGCGGTCGTTGACGATCAGGATGTGCGGGCGGGGTGGCATGGTAGGTAACAGTGTGACATTCCGGCAGCGGTGCCACGGCCGTCCGGGATCGATCCAGCTGGCAGCCGGTGCGGACCGGCGCTGGCCCTGCGCGCCCTAGCGCCCGTCGCTCCGGCGGCAGTGATGCCCGGCGTGATTCTCCAGGTTGAGGGCCGACTGGATGAGTGGCACGTGGCTGAACGCCTGCGGCGTATTGCCCACCTGCCGCCGGTAGCGAGGATCCCATTCCTCGCTCAGCAGGCCAAGGTCGCTGCGCAGTGCCAGCAGCCGCTCGAAGATCTCTACCGCCTCGTCGTACTCGCCGATCAGGTGCAGCGCGTTGACCAGCCAGAAGCTGCAGGCAAGGAACGCACCCTCCGCGCCGGGCAGGCCGTCCACGTCGGCCCGCGCGCCGCCGGCCGCCTGTGGTGGCTGCGTGTAGCGAAGCACTAGCCCGTCGCGCATCAGTTCGTGCTGGATGACGCGCACGGTGGACACGACCCGAGAGTCATCCGGGGGCAGGAAGCCCACCTCCGGGATCAGCAGGACTGACGCGTCGAGTTCGGCACTGCCGTAGTACTGGGTGAAAGTGCCGCGCTTCTGGTCGTAACCCTGATCGCAGACCTGGGCGTGGATCTCATCCCGGACTGAGCGCCACCGGTCCAGCGGACCAGGGCTGCCCTCCTCGACCAGGTGGATGGCGCGGTCGAAGGCGACCCACGCCATGACCTTGGAGTGGACGAAGTGCCGCCGTGGCCCGCGAACCTCCCAGATGCCTTCATCTGGCTCGTCCCAGTGCCGCTCCAGGAATTCCAGCAGCTTGCGCTGCAGGCTCCAGGTGTGCTTGTCGAAGTCCAGGCCCGCCTGCCTGGCCAGCGTCAGCGCGTCGACTACCTCGCCGTAGACATCGAGCTGGCGCTGGTCGACGGCCGCGTTGCCGACCCGGACCGGCGCCGAACGCTCGTAGCCGCGCAGCCAGCTCACCTCCCACTCGGCAAGCCTGCGCTCCCCGGCCACCCCGTACATGATCTGCACGTCCCTCGGATCGCCGGCGATCGCCCGGCCGAGCCACTTGCGCCAGCTATCGGCCTCCGCGGTATAGCCGGTCCGCAGCAGCGCCTCGAGGGTGATCGTCGCGTCCCGCAGCCAGCAGTACCGATAGTCCCAGTTCCGCACGCCGCCGATATCTTCGGGCAGGCCTGTCGTCGGCGCCGCGACGATGCCCCCGGTCGGCTCGTAGGTCAGCGCCTTCAGCGTGATGAGGGAGCGCATCACGGCCTCCCGGTACGGGCCCTTGTAGGTGCAGCCGGCCGACCAGTGGCTCCAGAACTGGGTGGTTTCCGCGAGCGCTTCCTCCGGGTCGACGACCGGCTCGTCCTCGCGCTCGGACCGCTCCCAGGTCAGCGTGAACGGCACGCGATCACCGGGCTTGACGGTGAAGGTCGCCTCATGGGCCATGTTCTTGCCGATGCTCCGGATCGGGCTGGTCAGGCTGACCGAGTCAGGCCCGGCGACGGCCCGGATGGAGTTGCCGCGGCGGCGCACCCAGGGAAGGACCCGGCCGTATCCGAACCGGAGCCGGAACACCGACTCCATCTCCACCGAGCCTTCGACTCCTTCGATGATGCGCACGAGAGCCGGGTTTGCGTGGTTCCGTGGCGGCATGAAGTCGAGCACCTTGACGACGCCGCTCAGGGTGTGCCAGGTCGTTTCGAGGATGAGCGAGTCCCCCTGATAACGCCGGCTGACCTCACCGCGCCTGGCGACCGGGCCCTCCTCGGCGGTTGGGCAGATCAGCCACTGGCCGTTGTGCTCGTCGCCGAGCAGAGCGGCGAAGCATGCGTCGGAGTCGAATCTCGGCAGGCAGAGCCAGTCGACGGAGCCGTCCCGGCCCACCAATGCGGCCGTCTGCATGTCTCCGATCAGGGCGTAATCCTCGATCAGGCTTGCCATCGCGGCCTCCAGTTCCTGGCTCAGCTGCCCGTGCGGCGCGCCCGCAATCAGTGCCGCGACCGCGTGCCACGCGGCTAAGCCTAGGCACCAGATCAGACCAGACTACGCACAGTCGTAGAGTGTCGGCGTGCGAGCACTATTCCCCGGCACCCGCCCGCGGCCCTGGCGCGCCGCGGCCCTGGCCGCCGCGGCAGCTTTGGTGCTGCCAGCCATGGCGGGCTGCAGCAAGATGGATCAGGCACTGGATCAGCAGTGGATTGTGGTCGACTTCACGCCAACCACGTCCGTGACGACGGCGCTGCAGGTCCGCGCGGCCTGCTCGCATATCCAGAACACGCCGCCGCTGGCCCTGTCAGCCTCGCACTCGGTGCTGAACGTGATGTACGGCGTGCGCTTCGACACGACGAATTCCTCGCCCGCGAACGTGGCGCAACTCGAGAGCTGCCTGCAGCACTACAAGTCGGTCCAGGGACTGGATCCGGAAGACACCGGCGACGAGGGCGGCTGAGCTAGCCCTGATACCCGCGCTCCGGCGCGGTTAGCCGCCTCGTCGCTGCATCGCCAGGTCCCCCAGAGCAAAGCTCCGTGCTGGAACCGCGGCCCGTGCTGAAAACCGCGGCCCGTGCTGAAAACCGCGGTCCGTCCTGAAAGCCGCGGTCCGTGCTGGAAACCGCGGTCCATCCCGAGACCGCGGTCCGCGCAAAGACCTGGGTCCCGAAATCGCGGTCCATCCTGGAACCGAATTAATTCCCCCTCAACCACTCGGCAATGTAAGCTAACCGCCAGCACGCAAAACCAAGTAAGTCAGTCGGGAAAAGGTGAATAGATATGAAGCGACTCCTGGCGGCAGCTGCCGCGACGGCAGCGGTGTCTTTGCTGGCCGCCGGCTGCGGATCGTCGTCGGGTAACTCCGACGGCTCTGGGACCTCGTCGCCGGTCGTGCTGCGCCTTGGCTACCTGGAGAACATCACGCACGCCCCGGCGCTGATCGGGGTCAAGGAGGGATTCTTTACCAAGAACCTCGGCAAGAACGTGACGCTGAAGCTGTACCCGTACAGCACCGGCACGCAGGAGGCGACCGCGATCCTGGCAGGCCAGCTCGATGCCGCCTACGTCGGCCCGAACCCGGCCATTGAGGCATGGCAGAAGTCGCCGGGCCTGGTCAAGGTCATCTCGGGCGTGGCGTCCGGCGGGGCCGCACTGGTGGTGAAGAGGGGGATCACCAGCGCAGCACAGCTCAAGGGCCAGAAGCTCTCGTCGCCGTCACTCGGCAACACGCAGGATGTCGCGCTGCGGTACTGGCTGAAGCAGCAGAGCCTGACGACGACCACGACAGGCGGCGGCGACGTGCACGTCACGCCCGTCTCGCCGAACTCGGCGGCAGTGCTCCAGTTCGAGTCCGGTGAGATCGCCGGCGGCTGGGAGCCGGCGCCCTATGACATCGAGATGGTCGTGGCGGGCGGGCACGACCTGGTGAACGAGGCGAGCCTGTGGCCGAACGGTCAGTTCGTCACGACGAACCTGATCGTCACGTCTCAGTACCTGAAGTCCGACCCGACCGTGGTCAGCGACCTGCTCAAGGCAAACATCCAGTCGATCAAGTTCATCCAGGACAACAAGTCGACGGCCGAGACGGCAGCCAACGCCGAACTGACCGAGCTCACCGGCAAGGGCCTGAAGTCCGCCGTGCTGGCCGGCGCCTTCGCGCAGGTGACCTTCACCAACGACCCGATCGGCTCGTCGCTGCTTGCGGACGCCCAGCACGCCGAGTCGGTCGGAGTGCTTTCGCCGGTCAAGGACCTGAGCGGAATCTTTGACCTGGGCCCGCTCAACAAGCTGCTGGCCGCGGCTGGGCAGCAGCAGGTTAGCTCATGACCGTGAGCGGACGGCAGGTGACGCCGCCGGGCCCTGGCCCGGCGGCGCCGCCGGCGCCGTTTTTCGGGGTCGGCCCGGCGCACCCGGCCGCGACCATCCAGTCCGGCTTGCAGGGGGCCGACGCCGTGACACTGACGGACGTGTCGAAGGTGTATCGCGTTGGCCGCAGCCCGCTGCTTGCGCTGGACCAGGTTTCGCTGACGGTGGCCGACGGCGAGTTCGTCTGCATCATCGGTGCGTCGGGCTGCGGCAAGTCCACGCTGCTGTCTCTGGTCGCCGGGCTAGACCAGCCGACCAGCGGTACCGTCAGCACGGCCGGCCGACGGGTCACACTGATGTTCCAGGAGCCCGCGCTGTTCCCCTGGCTGACCGCAGGGCGGAACGTGGAGCTGGCGCTGCGCGCCCGGGGCCTGCCGCGCCGGGAACGGCAGCAGCGGACCGCCGAGCTGCTGGACACGGTCCGGCTGCGCGGATTCGGCGACAAGCGTCCACACGAGCTGTCCGGTGGCATGCGGCAGCGCGTGGCGCTGGCCCGCGCGCTAGCGCAGGACGCCGATGTGCTGCTGATGGATGAGCCGTTCGGCGCGCTGGACGCGATGACACGCGATCTGCTGCATGAGGAGCTTGAGCGGATCTGCGCGGAGCGGACGCTGACCGTGCTGTTCGTTACCCACAACGTCCGCGAGGCGGCGCGCCTCGGCGACAAGGTCGTTGTGCTCAGCAGCCGGCCGGGCAAGGTCATCGCCGAGTATCCGGTGCCCCGGGAAGGCCGCCGCCGGATCGACTCGCCGCAGGTGGCCGAGATGGCCGGCAAGCTGACCGACACGCTACGGGAGGAGATGGGACGCCATGGCGGCTGACCAGGCGACCGACAAGGCCCTGTATGGCCTGGACCATCTGGAGATCGGCCTGAGCGCCACCGAGAGCAGGTCGTCGCGGCTGGCGCGCAAGGCGTGGGCGGCCAGCTGGCCGAAGGTGCTCGCCATCATTCTGGTCCTGGTGGTCTGGGAGCTCGTGCATCTGAGCGGCTGGAAGCACCTGGTGCTCAAGGGCCCGTCCACCGTGCTGTCCAACCTGTCGAACATGGTTCAGCATGCTGTCTTGTGGGACGCCATCGGCGTCACGATGCGCCGCGCGGTCATCGGCTACCTGCTGGCGTTGATCATCGGCGCAATAGTAGGCCTGCTGGTCGCACGGATCCCGCCGCTGCGGGCCGCGCTCGGATCGATTATCACCGGGCTGCAGACGATGCCGTCCATCGCGTGGTACCCGTTTGCCATCATCTTGTTCTCCGGCGGCACGTCAGCGATCCTGTTCGTGATGGTGATGGGCGCTGCGCCCTCTATCGCCAACGGCCTGATCACCGGCGTCGACTACACGCCGCCGCTGCTGCTGCGGGCGGGCCGCACCATGGGCCTGCGGGGCCTGGCGCTCTACCGGTACCTGATACTGCCAGCCTCGTTGCCCGCCTTCGTGGCGGGGCTCAAGCAGGGCTGGGCGTTTGCGTGGCGCAGCCTGATGGCCGGCGAACTCGTCGTGTCGATCATCGGCCCGCCCGGCCTCGGCGTCCTGCTCAACACCGACCAGAGCCAGCTGGACTTCACCGGCGCCACGACCATCATCATCACGATCCTGATCGTCGGCATCGTGGTGGACATGATCTTCACCAAGGCCGACCTCGCGCTGCGCCGCCGCCGGGGCCTGCTCGACCCGGCCGCGGCGAGCTAGCGCAGGACAGCGAGGCGAGGAGGACGTCGCGCTCAATCACGCTCTTCGGCCTCGAGCGGGCGGGACGGCCAGCCGTCCGGGTGGGCCGCTAACAGTCGCGCCAGCTCCGCCGGGTAGAGCTCGAAGTCTGCCAGGTCGGCAAGGTCGAGCCACACAGCCCGGTACGTGCCTTCCTCGGGCCGCGGGCTGAGTTCGGGACCTCCCGCGATAGTGATCTCGTCGTGGTCGCTGGTCGCCTCAAAGCACCAGTGCCGCTGGACGGAGCCACCGTCCAGCACGCGGTGGATCAGCGCGCGCAGCGGACCGATGCGGACCGGCACGCCGAGTTCCTCGTGCGCTTCGCGCAGGGCTGCCTGCGCAGGAGTCTCTCCTGCTTCCACGCCGCCGCCGGGAAACAGCCAGTAGCGCCGTCCGGCCCGGACCCGCTCGATGGCGGCCAGGCGACCACGCCGGATGAGAACGACCCGGGCACGGTCCAGGCCGGCCTCGGCGGCACTGGCATCCATCGCGAGGCAGAGGCGGTGCTCGATCTCCTCGGGGCCTAGCATGGCGCCAACACTACCGGCGCCCGCCGGGCCACCCGGCTAGACCGAAGGAGGCGCCATCGTGCCGGTGCCCGCGACGCCGACGCAGGCCTGCTGCGCTGCGTCTTGCCGCTCCCGCTGCGGGCCCACCGTGTAGGAGGGGTCGCGTGCGGACGCCTGGCCGGCCAGGAAGACCCCGAACCGGGTCAGCGCTGAGGATGCCAGCAGCGCGAGGCCGGCCAGTGCGCCGGCCGGCCTGCTCCGGCCGGCGGCCAGTGCACCCGCCGCCCCCGCGATCAGCAGCACTTCTGCTGCCCGCATCAGCTGGCCGGCCCGGCCCTTCTGGTAGGGCACGGCAGGCACGCCCGGGCGCTGCAGCATGGTGTTCTTGGCGATGAGCTCCGTTGCGGCACCGATCACCGCGAACCTCCTAGCCTGCCGGGATGCGGCGGGGCCGGTCGCCAGCATGCCGAGGCCGGCGGCCGCCGTGGCGGCCGAGCCAGCGAACAGGTACGGCATCTCCCGGTGTGCCTCGTGCCAGGCGGGCGTGGCGGTGTCGCAGATCAATGCCGCCGTATAGGTGGCCACACCGGTGCCGAGCGCGGCGGCAGCGGCCGACGCGGCCGCGCCGACTCTCGGCAGCCGTCCGGTCACCGCGCACGCGGCAGCGGCAGCCGCGGCCGGTCCGTAGCCCGTCAGCAGCCACACTCCGATGCTCATGGGGGAGGACACCTTAAACACCCGCAGCATGTTGACGAACCGCGCCGGGCGACCGAGATCGATCACCAGCGCGACGCCGCCAAGCCCGATCGCGGCAACAGCTCCGGTCTTGGACGCGCGAGCCAGCTCACGGTTTCCCGCCGCCTGGGCGAAAGCGGCGAGTACCGACGACGCGCCGGCCAGGCCGCCGAGGAAGAGGTAACCCGGAGTCTCCGGGCTGCGCCACACAGGTTCCTTGACCACGGGGAGTCCGTAGTAGGAGCCTGCGCCGGCCTTCCGCGTGGCCAGCTGGGGTGGCCGGGCACCGTCGGGGCCGCTCATGGCGTCCGCTCGGTGCCGCCGAGGCAGGCGGCCAGCGCGCCCAGGGCCAGCCCTGCCGCCGCCGCCGCGACGTGCCGCCACATCCGGGGGAGGTCCCGGGTGGTCACCACCGGAGCCGGCGGCAGCCCGTACACCTCCGGCTCGTCGAGCAGCAGGAAGAAGGCGCCCGCTCCGCCGATGCCGTCGGCCGGATCCTCAAGGTAGAGCTGCGCGCCTGCGACGCCCTGATCGTGCAGATCGGTGACGCGCTGCTGGGCGCGCTCCCGCAGCTCGTCCAGCGGGCCGAACTGGATGGACTCGGTGGGGCAGGCCTTGGCACACGCCGGTGTCTGGCCGTCGCCGAGCCGGTCGTAGCACAGCGTGCACTTATGGGCGCCGCCGTCGGCATCACTGCGCGCGATCACGCCGAACGGGCAGGCGGCCACGCAGTAGCCGCAGCCGTTGCAGACGTCGTCCTGCACCACGACGGTGCCGAACTCGGTGCGCATCAGCGCGCCCGTCGGGCACACGTCCAGGCAGGCTGCCTCGGTACAGTGCTTGCAGACATCGCTTGACATCAGCCAGCGCGCACCGTCGGCGCCGGCTAGCTCGCCGGGTCGCCCGATCTGCTCGATGAAGGCGACATGCCGCCACGTCGATGCGCTGAGGCTGCCGGTGTTGTCGTAGGACATCCCGGTGAGCAGCAGGCCGTCTTCGGGTACCGCGTTCCATTCCTTGCAGGCGACCTCGCATGCCTTGCAGCCGATGCAAACCGACGTGTCGGTAAAGAAACCCAGCCGCTGCGGGTGGTCGGTGTAGCCGGCCTGGAACGCGGGGTCGATACCCGCGGCCGGGTCAGGCTGCTCGCTGGTTGTTGTCGTTCCGGTGCTCACTCACATCTCCGTTCCTGTCGTCTCGGTTATCCCGGCCAGCAGCCGGTACTGCCGGACGAGCTCGCGGAGTGCAGGGCCGCGCGGCCTCCGGCCCGGGCGAATGTCGCACGCCAGCGCCTTCACTTCCTGGATGTGCACGTTGGGGTCGAGGGACAGGTGCGACAGCTCGTTGGCAGCATCGCCGGTCGTGTACCCGTTTGGGCCCCAATGCCAGGGCAGGCCAATCTGGTGCACCGTCCGGCCGTCCAGGTGCAGCGGCGTCATCCGCCGCGTGACCATGACCCGTGCCTCGATCGCGCTCCGCGCCGAGATGATCGTTGCCCAGCCCAGGTGCTCGAGTCCTCGCTCGGCGGCGAGCTCCGGCGAGACCTCGCAGAAGAACTCCGGCTGCAGCTCGGCGAGGTAGGGCAGGAACCGCGACATACCGCCGGCGGTGTGGTGCTCGGTCAGCCGGTAGGTGGTCGTGACATAAGGAAAGACCTCTGCTCCGGGCTGATCCCCGCTGGGCTGGAGCCGGCTCCGGCGGCCGGCGATGAGCTGCCGGACCGGGTTGTGCTGCTGGCCGTACAGCGCGTTTTGCACCGGCGACTCTTGCGGCTCGTAGTGTGTCGGCAGCGGGCCGTCTACCAGTCCGGCCGGAGCGTAGAGCCAGGCCTTCCCGTCCGCCTGCATGATGAACGGGTCGATGCCGGAGATCGCGGCAACCCCGGTGGCGCCTTCCGGCGGGCGGTAGGAGGGCGGCCGGTCGGCGACGAAGTCGGGCACGTCGTGCCCGGTCCAGTGGCCTTGCTCGGCATCCCACCAGACCAGCGCCTTCCGTTCGCTCCACGGCCGGCCGTCGGGGTCGGCGGACGCACGGTTGTAGAGCAACCGCCGGTTGGCCGGCCAGGCCCAGCCCCATTCCGGCGCCACCCAGTGCTGCTCCCGGCCTGGCTTGCGCCGGGCGGCCTGGTTCACCCCGCCCGCGCGCACGCCACAGTAGATCCAGCACCCGCACGCAGTGGACCCGTCGGCGGTCAGCTGGGTGTAGGAGGACAGCGGCTGGCCACTGGCGTCCCGGCCGTTGATCTCGGCCAGCACGGCGTCGGCGTCGGGTTCGTCCAGCTCACCTGCCACCGGGTAGTCCCAGGTCAGGTCGAGCACCGGCCGGTCCATGTCGGTGGCCGCTTCGTGGTTTTCGGCGGCGAGCTTAGCCCTGATTCGGCGGCCCAGGTGATAGATGAACCACAGGTCGCTGCGCGCGGCTCCGGCCGGCTCGACCGCGGTGTGGTGCCACTGCAGCATCCGCTGGGTGTTGGTGAAGCTGCCGTCCTTTTCCGTGTGCGCCGCCGCGGGCAGGAAGAACACCTCGGTGCCGATGTCCTCGGTGCGCAGCTCGCCGGTCTCGATCTCCGGCCCGTTCTTCCACCAGGTGGCGCTTTCGATCATGACCAGGTCCCGCACGACGAGCCAGTCCAGCTTGGCCATGCCGAGGCGCTGCAGCCGGGCATTAGCGGACCCGACGGCGGGATTCTGCCCGAACAGGAAGTACCCGGTGCACTTCCCGTCCAGCTGCGCAAGGACGGTTTCGTACGTGCTGTGGCTGCCGGTCAGCCGGGGCAGGTAGTCGTAGCAAAAGTCGTTGCCGGCCGTCGCCGCATCTCCCCACCATGCCTTGAGCAGGCTGACCATGTACTCGCGAGTGTTCGCCCAGTAGCCCTTCTGCACGGTCTCGGCCTGCACGTAGCGGTCCAGGTCCTCACCGCCGTAGGCGAGTGGCATCGGCAGGTAGCCCGGCAGGAGGTCGAACAGCGTCGGGATGTCGGTGGAGCCCTGGATAGACGCATGCCCGCGCAGCGCCATGATGCCGCCGCCAGGCCGGCCCATGTTGCCGAGCAGTGACTGCAGGATCGCCGCGGTCCGGATGTACTGCACGCCGACCGTGTGCTGAGTCCAGCCGAGGCTGTAGACGAAAGCCGTCGTCGAATCGCGGCCTGAGTTCGCCGTGATCAGCTCGCACACCTGGCGGAACTGGTCCTCGGGCACGCCCGAGACCCGGGCCACCATCTCCGGTGTGTACCGGGCGAAGTGCCGCTTCAGGATCTGGAACACGCACCGCGGGTGCTGCAGCGTCTCATCGGTATCCGGTGCCGGATGGGCCGCCGCGCCGTGCGATCCGTGCGCCTCGCCGCGGCCCGCTTGCCGAACCTTGGCGAGGACCTCTGGTCGAAGGCCGCGGGCACCGCTGGCAGGTGCTACGCCGCCGCTCTGGTACTGCCAGGTATCGGCGTCGTACAGACGGTTCTCACGGTCGAGTCCGGAGAAGACGCCATCAAGGTCTTCGGTGTCGGCAAAGGATTCGGAGATGATCATCGGGGCGTTGGTGTATGCGACCACGTAGTCCCGGAAATACTTCTCGGTGGTCAGCACGTAGTTGATCAGCCCGCCGACGAAGGCGATGTCGGCCCCAGCCCGGATCGGCACGTACAGGTCAGCCAGCGCGCTGGTCCGGCTGTACCGGGGGTCGACATGGATGAGCTTCGCACCGCGTGCCTTGGCTTCCATGACCCACTGGAATCCGACCGGGTGGGCCTCTGCCATGTTCGAGCCCTCGATCAGGATGCAGTCGGCGTTGGCGAGGTCCTGCTGGAAGGTGGTAGCACCGCCGCGCCCGAAGCTAGTCCCCAGACCGGGGACGGTGGAGGAGTGTCATATGCGCGCCTGGTTCTCGATCTGGATTGCGCCGAGAGCGGTGAACAGCTTCTTGATCAGGTAGTTTTCCTCGTTGTCCAGGGTCGCGCCGCCGAGGCTCGCGAGGCCCATGGTCCGCCTGGTGCGCCTGCCATCCTGGTCCCACTGCCAGCCCTTGCGGCGCGCTTCGATCACCCGGTCGGCGATCATGTCCATCGCCGTGTCGAGGTCCAGGTCCTCCCAGTCGCTGCCGCCTGGCCGTCGGTATCGCACCTGGTACTGGCGGGCCGCACCGGTGGTCAGCTGCAGGCTGGCCGAGCCCTTCGGGCAGAGCCTGCCGCGGCTGACAGGTGAGTCCGGATCACCCTCGATCTGGGTGACCTTGCCGCCCTGCACGTAGACGTTCTGGGCGCAGCCCACGGCGCAATACGGGCAGATGGACTTGACCACCTTGTCCGCGACCGAGGTGCGCGGCCTGAGCTGCCTGGTTCGCTCGCTGCTGACCGCCGCGCCGAGTCCGCGCCGGTCCGCGCCAGTGAGCTGGCGATACGCCGGCCAGCTCCCCGCTGACAGGCGCCGCTTGCGACCAGCCATTACAACGCCCCCCGCGCTCCTTGGCCCCCGTGCGCCTGTTCCCTTACCCCGCTGGCGCCGGCTTACGCGCAGCTCGCGTCTCTCGCCCTGCGCTAGGTTTGTCGGGCTGACGCGACGGGAGGCGGAAATGCCCTGGTACGACCTGCCGGAGGACCAGCTGATCGCGTACCGCACGCGAACGCAGGAACCGCCGGCGCTGGACGAGTGGTGGGCGCAGCGGCTCGCGCAAGCGCGCGCGCTTGCGAGCCCGCCCGAGCTGATCAGGCACGAGCCCGGCCTGTATGACCCTGTCGAGGTCTACGACGCCGAGTTCTCCGGGGCCGGCGGCGATCGGATCCGGGCCTGGTACCTGCGTCCCCAGGCTGGCGACAGCCCGCCGCCGCTGGTAGTGCGCTTCGTCGGCTACGGCGGCGGCCGCGGCGTGCCGTCCGACCACGCTTTGCTGCCCGCGCTCGGCTACGCGGTGTTCGTGATGGACAACCGCGGCCAGGGCGGTGGCTGGTCAGCCGGTGCCACCGGCGACCGGGCGGCCGGACCCGAGAATTCCCTGGTGATGACGAGAGGCATCACCGCGCCGGAGGACTACTACTACACCCGGCTGTTCACCGACGCGGTCCTCGCGGTGGAAGCGGCGATGACCTTGTCGCGGGCGGCGGCTGGCCAGGTCGCCGTCAGCGGCGGCAGCCAGGGCGGCGCGCTGGCGCTCGCCACCGCCGCGCTCATGACCGACGCGATCGCGGTTTGCCACGCCGACGTCCCGTTCCTGTGCGACATCCAGCGCGCGATCACGCTGGCACCCCAGGCGCCGTACACCGAGGTGCCGCGGTTCCTCAGCCAGAACGTCAGCCTGATCGGACCAGCTCTGGACACGCTGCGATACGTCGACTGCGCGCTGCTCGCGCGCCGGATCACCGCGCAGTGCCTGCTGTCGGCCGGCCTGATGGACACCATCTGCCCGCCGTCGACCGTGTTCGCCGCCTACAACGAGATCACGTCCGGCAAGGACATCGCCGTGTATCCCTACAGCGGCCACGACGTGCCACGAGCTCACACAGCGCGACAGCTTCAGCATCTGCGGACCGTGCTACCCGCCGCCAGCGCCAGGGCCTGACGGGCAGCGGCGCGCGCTGGCACGAGCGCGACGAAGCGCTGGACGCTATGCTGGTGGGCATGATCATGTCGAGCGCGCTGCGATTTAGCTGCCTCCCGGCCCGTTTCGGGCTGCTGGAGGCGCGCCGGCATGTCCTGACTGGCTGAGCGGCTCCGTCAGCCGGCTGGGCCGGGAGGTTCTCGTCTTCCCGATGACCCCAGCCCTGTTGAGGAGCCGAAATGCAATCACCTGAGCCTGCGCGCATGTGCGCGCCTGCTAGTCGTGTCCCGCTGTCAGCCGACCAGTTGCGCCGCGACCTCGCCATCGCCGACCTGTCGGATCCGGCCGATGGTTATCACGCGATCCAGCTCATGGCCGCTGTGGCCGGCGACGCGCTTGCCGCCGCCTGGAACCGCGACGGCGACGCCTGCGCGGTGCGCTGGTGCCGCGGCCCGCGCATCGTGCCGATCGCCGACAACTACGACGAGCTCGGCTATGACCCAGACGACGTGACCAGGGAGAGCCGCTATACCCGTTATGTCAGCAGTGAGCGCATGCTGCGGAGTCACTCCACGGCGATCGTGCCGCCCGCCCTGCGTGACCTCGCGGCCGAGTCGCCGTGGGCACCGGCCGCGGACGTGCTGCTGGCCTGCGCGGGGATGGCGTACCGGCGCGATGCCATCGACTGGCAGCACACCGGCACGCCGCATCAGCTCGACCTCTGGCGCATCAGCCGGCGCGAGCTGACCGAGGCCGACCTCGCCGACATGATTGCGACCCTGCTGGCTGCGCTGGTGCCGGGCCTGCCATCCCGGCAGCTCCCGCGCGTGCACCCGTACACCACCTGCGGCCGCCAGGTCGACGTGCTGCACGAGGGCACCTGGGTGGAAGTCTGGGAGTGCGGTCTCGCGCATCCCGGCGTGCTGTCCGGGGCCGGCCTGCAGGGATGCACTGGCCTCGCGCTCGGCATGGGCCTGGACCGGATGCTGATGCTGCGCAAGCGCATCCCCGACATCCGGCTGCTGCGCTCGGCCGATCCTCGTATCGCCGGGCAGATGCTGGACCTGGCGCCGTACCGACCGGTGTCCAGCCAGCCGGCCGTCCGGCGAGATCTGTCCATCGCGGTCGATGCCGACGAGGACGACGAGACGCTTGGCGACCAGGTACGCGAGGCGCTCGGGCCGGATGCCGACGCGGTCGAGGACGTCGCGATCCTGTCCCGGACACCGTGCGCGGACCTGCCGCCCGCCGCGCTCGGGCGCCTCGGTGCCCGGCCGCAGCAGCACAACCTGCTCGTCCGCGTGGTGCTGCGCCGCGTGGACCGGACGCTCACGGACAGCGAGGCGAACCGGCTCCGCGATCGCATCTATGCCGCGGTCCATCACGGTGAGACCAGGCAGTGGGCGGCACACGGTAGCTAGCGTCTGGTGGTGCACGGCCGGCCGGCCGGTGACCCGAAATGCTCCGGGCGGGCCGGACATGTACGGGGTGTCGAAAGGAGTCATCGTGCCGTCACCCCCGGATGCCGCCACTGACCGGCGTCGCCGTTTTGACGAGTTGTATGCAGCACACCACCGGGAGGTACTGGGGTACCTGCTGCGCCGGACCGACAATACCGACGACGCAGCGGACGTCTTCGCCGAGACGTTCCTGACTACCTGGCGTCGCCTGGACGACTTGCCGCCGGGACATCAAGCCAGATTGTGGCTCTACGGTGCCGCGCGCCGGACACTGGCGAACTACCGGCGCGGCGAGAGGCGGCGCCTCGCCCTCGCTGACCGGCTGCGGGCCGACCTCGCGGACAGCTACCACCCGCCGCAGCCCTCGGGCCAGTTTTCGGAGCTCGCGAGCGCGTTTCGCAGCTTGCCGGAGGCGGACCGGGAACTGCTCGCACTGGTCGCCTGGGAAGGGCTCGACGCCGGCCAGGTCGGTGCCGTGCTCGGCTGCTCCCGCAATGCCGCCCGGATCCGCCTGCACCGCGCGCGGCGGAGGCTGGCCGACGAGCTGGCCCGGCGGGAGCACCTGACGAGCTTGCCGCAGGCGCATGCCTATCTTGCGAACGGAGACATCTCGTGAACCCCCTCACGCATATCTCGCCTCTGTCGGACGCCGAGGTCAGCCACCTGGCCGGCGTGGACACGCTGGCGGATCTCGCCGCCGAGATTGCCAGCACGCCTGCCGCGGGGGCGCCCGGGCGTGCCACGTCCCGCCGCGGCGCTCCTGGGCACCGGTCCGCCGCTGGCCGTTACAGCCGGATCCGGCGCAGGCTGATCATCGGCGTGCCGGTGGCTGCCGCCCTGGCCGTTGCCGGGCTGCTCGCCAGTGCGGTGAGCGGCCCGGATGCCAGGGTGGGGCCGGTGAAGCTCGGGCCACCGAAGGCGCAGGCCGCCGTCTTGTCGGTCACCAGGCACGGTGGCTACCTGGACGTGATCGTCACCAACCCGCTCGCCGATGCGCGCAAATACCGGGCCGAGTTCGCCAGCCTTGGCCTCAACATCGCCCTGACGCTCGTGCCTGCTTCGCCGTCGCTGGTCGGCACGCTGGTCTACAGCCAGACTCCGGCTTCGATCAAGGCGATCACCGCGGTGGGGAAGTGCTACACCGGCGGGGCCGGCAGTGCCTGCCCAGTCGGGGTGCGGGTGCCGCTTCACTTCAAGGGATCGGCAGTGCTGACGTTCGGCCGGGCCGCACGGCCGGGTGAGCGCTACGAGACAACCGCACCGGTGACCGCACCGGGTGAAGCAATGCACGGTATGACCTTCGTCGGCAAGCCCGTGGCCACGGTCCGGGCCATGCTGGCGGCCCGGCATATCACCGTCGGCGCCTACCACTACTCAACGGCTCGCTGCGGCTCGGTCACCCGCACGACCATGCGCGACGTCGGCAGCTGGTACGTCGCGGACGCTGATCCCTTCGCAGCGGGTCAGGTAATGCTCTCGGTCAGCAAGACCTGGCCGCAGCCGGCCTGCTCGGGCTTTGGACGGCCCGTCCATGCAAGCCCGGCGCCGAGTGCGAGCAGTCGCGCCGGCTAGCTGCACCGCTCCAGCCAGCACCAGCCCGCGCCCGGGACCACTTTCTGGCCCCGGGCGCGGGTGACCGGGTTGCCTGGCCGCCATTAGGCGGGCGGCGGGACAATCCGCTCACCGCCCGCATACACATTCATCGAGCTGCCGCGCAGGAAGCCGACGAGGGTGAGGCCACTGGCGGCGGCCAGCTCGGCCGCGAGTGAGGACGGCGCCGACACCGCGGCGAGCACCGGGATGCCGGCCAGCACTGCCTTCTGCACCAGCTCGAATGAGGCGCGGCCGCTGACGAGCAGGATGCAGCCGGCGAGCGGCAGCCGGCCGGACCGCAACGCCCAGCCGACGACCTTGTCGACCGCATTGTGGCGCCCCACATCCTCGCGGATCGCGAGCAGCTCGCCGGTGCTGGCGAACACGCCGGCCGCATGCAGGCCGCCGGTGCTCTCGAAGACCCGCTGCGCCGCGCGCAGTGCGTCCGGCAGGCTGGCCAGTAGGGCCGCGTCGACCGTGACGTGATCGGCGAGGAGATTGAATTGACCGGTAACGTACAGTTCGTCGATGCTGGCCTTGCCGCACACGCCGCAGGCGCTGGTGGTCAGGAAGTTCCGCCGCAGTTCGGGCCGTACCGCCAGGTCAGGCCGCAGCATCACGTCGGCGATGTTGCCGATCTCGGCGTCGTCGACATGGTCGTGCCCGCACTGCACCCCATCGCAGATCCGGATCGAGACGATGTCGGCCGCGCTGGCCACGAAACCTTCGCTGACCAGGAAGCCGGCCGCGAGGTCGAGGTCGTCGCCCGGCGTGCGCATGGTGAGGCTGACCGCCTGGCCGCCGATTCTGATGCCGAGCGGCTCCTCCGCCGCGAGCAGGTCGGCGCGCTCGCTGACGCCGGCAGCGTGCCCGGCTGTGCGGCCGACCACGGGGGAGTCAACCGTGATCTTCGTGACCCGCCGCCGGGCAGTCCGTCCGGCCATTCCTACCTCCCGCGTGCTGTTAGCGCGCACCACTGTGCGCAGTCGGCGCTTGGGCCACCCCCTATTGTCCTTTCCCGGATAGTTCGTTTGGATAGGCACGTGGCAAAGGCGGACCTCCCCGACCCGCGCAGCCTAGTCAGGAACTGGCCGGTCTTCCGGCAGCTGACAGGGCGGGACCCGCTTGGCCGCGGCACCGCGGTCCGATCGCCGCACACCGAGTCGGCCCGGCCGCGCACTGAGACAGCCGACCGGGTTGTCGGCTCGGTCTGCCCGTACTGCGCGGTTGGCTGCGGCCAGCGCGTCTACGTGGCCAAGGTCAACGGCAAGGACACCGTCACCCAGATCGAGGGCGATCCCGACTCGCCAGTGTCCCGCGGTCGGCTGTGCCCCAAGGGAGCAGCCAGCAAAGAGCTCGTCACCCAGCCAGGCAGGCTATCCAGGGTGCTTTACCGGCGGCCATTCGGCACCGCCTGGGAGCCGCTCAGGCTGGACCAGGCGATGGACATGATCGCCGACCGGGTCGTCGCGACCCGCAAACAGACCTGGCAGGAGACCTCCGGCGGGGAGCGGGTGCGCCGTACGCTCGGTTTCGCGAGCCTCGGCGGCGCGACGCTGGACAACGAGGAGAACTACCTCATCAACAAGCTCTGGACCGCGCTCGGCGCTATCCAGATCGAGAACCAGGCGCGCATATGACACTCCGCCACCGTCCCCGGTCTGGGGACGAGCTTCGGTCGCGGCGGGGCGACGACATTTCCCCGCGATCTCATTAACTCGGACTGCATCGTCATCTGCGGCTCGAACATGGCCGAGTGTCATCCGGTCGCCTTCCAGTGGGTGATCGAGGCGAAGGCGCGCGGCACCACGGTGATCCACGTCGACCCCCGGTTCACCCGCACCAGCGCGCTAGCAGATCTGCACGTGCCGACGCGCGCTGGCGGAGACATCGTGTTCCTCGGCGCGCTCATCAACTACGTGCTATCCGGCGGGCACGAATTCCGCGACTATGTGGCGGCCTACACCAACGCGGCGGACATCCTGCCGGCCGATTACGTCGATGCCGAGGACGGCGACGGCCTGTTCTCCGGCTACGACCCGGCCACCAGGACCTACGACAACTCCAGCTGGCAGCCGACCGGCGAGCGCGACGACACGCTGCAGCACCCGCGGTGCGTCTTCCAGGTGCTGAAGCGGCACTTCGCCAGGTACACCCCCGAACTTGTGGACGAGGTCTGTGGTATCGCACCCGCCGACTTCGACAAGGTCGCCAAGATCCTGGCCGCCAACAGCGGGCGGGAGAAGACCACGGCGTGGTGCTACGCAGTCGGGTGGACGCAGCACAGCACCGGGGTGCAGCACATCAGAACCGCGGCCATCCTGCAGGCCCTGCTCGGCAACATGGGCCGACCAGGCGGCGGCATCCTGGCGCTGCGCGGGCACGCCAACATCCAGGGCGCCACCGACATCCCGACCCTGTTCCACCTCCTCGGCGGATACCTGCCAAGCCCGGGCCCGGGCCAGACGATGGACGAGTACCTGGCGCGGATACCCGACACCGGGTTCTGGGGCAGCAAGCGGGCATTCCTGGTCAGCATGCTCAAGGCGTGGTATGGCGACGTGGCGACGCCGGAGAACGAGTACTGCTTTGGCTACCTGCCGAGGATCACCGGCGACCACGGCACCTATCGCACTGTGCTGGACATGATCGAGGGCAAGGTCAAGGGGTACTTCCTGCTCGGGGAGAACCCGGCCGTCGGGTCGGCGGGCGGTCGCCTGCAGCGCCTCGCGCTGGCGAACCTGGACTGGCTGGTGGTCAAGGACCTGGCCATGATCGAGAGCGCCTCGTTCTGGCGCGACTCCCCGGAGATCGCCGCTGGTGAACTGGTCACGGAGCGGATCGGGACCGAGGTGTTCGTGCTGCCGGCCGCCGCGCATGTGGAGAAGGACGGCACCTTTACCAATACGCAGCGGCTGTTGCAGTGGCATGCCAAGGCGCTCGAACCGCCCGGTGAGGCCCGCAGCGACCTGCACTTCATGTACCACCTGGGCAAGCGGATCCGGGCCAAGCTGGCGGGATCAACCGAGGAGATGGACCGCCCGGTGCTCGACCTGACCTGGGACTACCCAGAGGAGGGTGAGCATCAGGACCCGTCGGCAGCCGCGATCCTTGGCGAGATCAGCGGGTACGACGCTGGCGGCGCACCGCTAGCCTCGTTCACGCAACTCACTGACGACGGGTCGACCAGGTGTGGCAGCTGGATTCACGCGGGCCTGTTCGCCGGCGGGGTGAACCAGACAGCGCGGCGCAAGCCATGGACCGAGCAGCCATGGACCGCGCTGGAGTGGGGCTGGGCATGGCCAGCCAACCGCCGCATTCTCTACAACCGGGCCTCGGCCGACCCTGCGGGCAAGCCGTGGAGCGAGGCGAAGGCCTACGTCTGGTGGGACGAGCAGGCGGGCGAGTGGACTGGCCACGATGTGCCGGACATGGAGAAAACCAAGCCGCCGTCCTACGTGCCGCCGCCCGGCGCGACGGGCGTGGCCGCGCTGCGCGGCACCGATCCGTTCATCCTGCAGGCCGACGGTAAGGCCGCGCTCTTCGTTGCCAAGGGCCTGCAAGACGGCCCCCTGCCGGTGCACTTCGAGGCAGCCGAGTCACCCCTCCGCAACCGCGTCCACAAGCAAGACGCGAGCCCAGTGTCGATCCAGTACCGGAACGACCGCCCGGTACGCGGTCAGGTAGCGGGCCACGACGCGACGTTCCCTTTCATCGTGACCACCTACCGGCTGACCGAGCACCACACCTCCGGCGCGATGAGCCGGCAGCTGTCCCGGCTGAGCGAGCTGCAGCCCGAGCTGTTCTGCGAGATCTCGCCGGGCCTCGCGGCCGAGCGCGGGCTAGAGAACGGCGGCTGGGCTACCATCGTCACCGCGCGCGCCGCGATCGAGGCACGGGTCCTGGTGACGCGACGGCTGCGCCCCCTGCGCATCCCGGGCGAGGGCGTGATCCATCAGGTTGGCCTGCCCTATCACTGGGGCAGCGAGGGCATCGTGACCGGCGACTCGGTGAACGACCTGCTGCCGTTCGTGCTGGACCCGAATGTCTTCATCCAGGAGAGCAAGGTGGCCACCTGTGACGTCAGGCCCGGGCGGCGGCCGAGGGGTGCGGCCCGGAGTGAGCTGGTGCGCGACTATCGGCGCCGGGCCGGCCTGGACGACGCCCAGCCCGCCACAGTGCCCCGGCCGAGAGCACCGATCGCGGGCGATCGGAGTCCCGCGACCGGCAGGGCACCCGGGACCGAGTCTGACTCCCTGGTCGAGCCGGACGTGAGCAAGGGCAGCGCAGCACCGGGCGGGACGAGGGAGCATGACGAGCCATAGCTTGTACGGACCACTCGCCGACGTCTCCGGTGACGCGGGCTACCCCGAAGAACACCCGGCGCGGGTCGGCTTCTTCACCGACACCAGCGTCTGCATCGGCTGCAAGGCCTGCGAGGTCGCCTGCAAGGAGTGGAACGGCCTGCCGGACACGCAGGATGTGCTCGCGCTGACCGGCATGTCCTACGACAACACCCGCGAGCTGGGGTCGAACAGCTGGCGGCATGTCGCGTTCGTCGAGCAGGACGTCATCCGCGAGATTGCCGACGGGGACGGCTCGGCGACGCGATGGCTGATGGCTTCCGATGTGTGCAAGCACTGCACCCACGCGGCGTGTCTCGATGTGTGCCCGACTGGAGCACTGGTGCGGACCGAGTTCGGCACCGTGATCGTGCAGCCGGATGTCTGCAACGGCTGCGCCTACTGCGTATCCGCCTGCCCGTTCGGGGTGATCGACCGCCGGGAGGACGACGGCCGGGCCTGGAAATGCACGATGTGCTACGACCGGCTGGCAGGCGGGCTGGAGCCCGCCTGCGCCAAGGCGTGTCCGACCGACTCGATCCAGTTCGGCCCGCTGGACGAGCTGCGGGACACCGCGCAAGCCCGGGTGGAGCACCTGCACGCCACCGGGCATCCCGAGGCCCGGCTGTATGGCGAGGATCCCGACGATGGCATCGGCGGAGCTGGGGCGTTCTTCCTGTTGCTGGACGCACCGGAGGTGTACGGGCTGCCGCCGGATCCGGTCGTGACCACCCGCGATCTGCCGCGTATGTGGCGCTGGGCGGGCGTGGCGGCTGGCGTGCTGGCGGCGGGCGTGGCGGTCGCTTTCACCGGACGCAAGTAAGACGGCCAGTCAAGGTGAGGCGGGAGATACGTGACTGAGCAGCCCCAGGTCCCGCCGGCCGAGTTCCAGTCCTACTACGGCCGGCCGATCCTCAAGGTGTCGCGGTGGCAGGAACCGCACCTGCCGCTGTACCTGTTCCTCGGCGAGCTATCGGGCGCGATGGCGATGGTGGGCGCGGCGGCGCATGCCAGCGGACGCGCGCCCCTGGCGCGCACCGCCCGGCTGGCTGCGGCCGCGAGCGCGTATGCCGGCAGCGCGGTCCTGGCTGCCGAGCTCGGCCGGCCCGAGCGCTTCCTGCATATGCTGCGGGTCGCCAAGCCGACGTCACCGATGAGCGTGGGCACCTGGATCCTCACGGCGCATTCCGGCCTTGCATCCGCGGCTGCCGCAAGCGAGGTAACGGGCCGGCTGCGCTGGCTCGGTGCCGTAGCGGGCGCGGCCACGGCGGTAACCGGTCCGGCGGTGGCTGCCTACCCGGCCGTGCTGCTGGCCAACACAGCCGTGCCAGCCTGGCACGAGGCGTACCGGGAGCTGCCGCTGCTGTTCGTCGGCGGGGCGATGACCGCCGCTGGTGCTGCTGGGCTTGCCGCCAGCGCGTTCAGCAGTGACCGGGCAGACTTCGATGCGGCCCGCAAGCTGGCCGTGATCGGCGCCGCCGTCGAGAGCGTGGCCGGGTACAGCCTGGAGACCAGGCCCCAGCTGTCCGCCGAGCCGTACCGGACCGGCTCTGGCGGCAAGACGCTGACGATGGCGCGCTACCTGACGCTCAGCGGCGGCGTCGTTGCGCTTGCTGCCCGGCGAAGTCGTCTCGCTGCGCTCATGTCGGCCGCGCTACTGACCGGGGGCGGG
The DNA here is from genome assembly GCA_036495585.1 of Streptosporangiaceae bacterium. Taxonomy (GTDB): domain Bacteria; phylum Actinomycetota; class Actinomycetes; order Streptosporangiales; family Streptosporangiaceae; genus JAJYUU01. The sequence goes on along the minus strand of DASXMP010000107.1, from coordinate 3,144 downwards.
CTCGCGGCTAAATTCGGCGTGCTGCGGGCCGGCAAGGCCTCCGCTGCCGACCCGAAGTATGTCGTGGCCAGCCAGCGGCCGGACAGCAACGGCGCAGCAATGAGCCAGGCGGCCGTCAACGGCGCCGCAGGCAGTGCCGCTGCCGTGCACGGAGCTGACGCCCCTACCTAGGGTGCCTTGGTGTCCGGTTGTACCGACGCACAAGCGGACGGATTGGTTGGCGACGGCCGCGCAACTGTCACCACGAGGCATTCGTCGGGCTACCTGACCATCAGCTTCGCCGGGCCCGCCGGGACGAGCTCGCCGATGACTGGCGCGCCTGGGATCTCGCCTGCGACCAGCAGGCCACCGGAGGTCTGCGCGTCGGCGAGAAGCAACAGGGTCTCTTCCGGCAGCCCGCCGAAGTCGGCGTGCGGTGCCACCCAGTCCAGATTCCGGCGGCTGCCGCCAGGGATGTAGCCGGCCTGCAGCGCGGCCACGGCGCCATCGATGACAGGTACTGCAGCGCTATCCAGCACCGCCGTGACGCCGCTTGCCCTGGCCAGCTTGAACAGGTGCCCGAGCAGGCCGAAGCCGGTCACGTCGGTGGCGCAGGTGATGCCCGCCGCCAGGGCGTCCCGGCTGGCCGCCGCATTCAGCGTGGTCATCACCGCGATGGCTGCCGGGAACACCTCGCCGGTGGCCTTGTGCCGGGAGTTCAGCAGGCCGCTCCCGATCGGCTTGGTCAGCGATATCGGCTGGCCTGCCCGACCCGCGTCGATCCGCAGCAGCGCCGCCGGATCGGCCAGGCCAGTCACCGCCATGCCGTACTTCGGCTCCGGGTCATCAATGCTGTGTCCTCCGGCCACGAGGCAGCCGGCCTGTGCCGCGGCATCGAACCCACCGCGCAGCACCTCGGCGGCCAGGTCGGGACTGAGCACGTCACGCGGCCAGCCGAGCAGGTTGACGGCAACCAGGGGCTCGCCCCCGACCGCATAGACATCCGACAGCGCGTTCACCGCCGCGATCTGCCCGAAGGTATACGCGTCGTCGACGACCGGGGTGAAGAAGTCGGCGGTCGCGACCACGGCCCGGTCGCCGGCAATCCGGACCACGGCGGCGTCGTCACCATGCTCCACGCCGATGAGCAGGTCGGCCGGCCGCTGGTCGGGGATCAGCCTGGCGACTGCCTGCTCGAGCTCGCCCGGCGGGATCTTGCACGCGCACCCGCCGCCGCGTGCGTACTGGGTGAGGCGCACCTGAGCCTGGGTTGTCATATCCGAACTCTAACGACCGCAGCCCTTGCCTCCATGCCGCGCCGCGTGGTGGCATGCCTACAACCGAGGGCGGAGGTTGGTTACTGATGGGACAGCCAGAGACGCTCTGCAGCGCGCTGACGGTAACCGCAGAACAGTTCGGGGACATGCCGGCGTTCTCCGATCGTGATGGCGACGAGCCGTGGCGCACCATCACCTGGTCGCAAACCAGGCAGCAGGCGCTGGAGCTGGCCGCCGGCTTCCTGGAGCTAGGCGTGCAGCCCGGCGAGCACGTGGCGCTGATGCTGCCGAACCGGATGGAGCACGTGCTTGCCGACATGGGCGTGCTGCATGCAGGCGCGGTGCCGGTCACGTTCTACGCCACCCTCGCACCCGAGCAGATCGCTTACGTGGCAGGCGACTGCGCTGCCACCGTGGCGGTACTCGACGGCGCTGGCGAACTGGCCAGGTGGCAGCCGGTACTGGACCAATTGCCAGCCCTCCGCCGGATCATCGTCCGGGACGCGGCCGCCTGCCCCGATGACGCTCGTTACCTGTCCTGGCCGGACTTTGCGGCGGCCGGCGCGCGCCGGCTCGCCAGCGATCCCGATCCGGTGGCGGCACGAATCGAGGCGATCAAGCCGGACGATCCAGTGACCTTGGTCTACACCTCGGGCACGACCGGACACCCGAAGGGTGTCATCCTCACGCACGCGGGCGTGCTCTACGAGGTCGAAACAGTGACCGCGCTCGGCACGGCGCGGCCGCACGTGCGCTGGGTGTCCTACCTGCCGCTGGCGCACATCGCCGAGCGGATGTTCACCCTCTACCTCGCGGTCTGCAACGCGGGGCACGTGTACTTCTGCCACGACGCGGCCGCCGGCCTGCTGCCCGCGCTCGGAGCGGTCCGGCCGACCGCCTTCTTCGGCGTGCCGCGGGTGTGGGAGAAGATCCAGACCGGAATCCAGGCGCTGCTCACCGCGGAGCAGGACGAGACGAGGCGGGCAGCCGTCGCCGGAGCCATGGCGACCGGGCTGGAATACGTGCAGAGCCTGCAGTTCGGCCAGCACACCCCGCCCGAACTGGCCGCGCGGTTCGCCGCTGCCGACGAGCACGTGCTTCGTCCCATCCGATCCCTGCTCGGACTCGGCGAGGCGGAGATAGTCGTCAGCGCTGCCGCGCCGCTGCCGCCGGAGGTGGGCGCCTTCTTCGCCGGTCTTGGCATGCAGATCATGGACGTCTACGGGATGTCGGAGACGACGGGGGCGTTCACGAACAACACGCCGGAGGCGTTCCGGCTCGGTACCGTCGGGCGGCCGCTGCCGGGGACCGACGTCCGGATTGCCGCGGACGGCGAGATCCTGACTCGCGGCCCGCTGAACACCCCCGGATACCTCAATCTGCCGCAGCAGACGGCCGAGCTCATCGACGCCGACGGCTGGCTGCACACCGGGGACATCGGCTCGGTGGACGCCGACGGATTCGTCTCGGTGGTCGACCGGAAGAAGGAGCTCATCATTACCGCCGGCGGCGAGAACGTGTCGCCGGCTGCGGTCGAGGGCCTGCTCGTGGCCCATCCGCTCATCGGCCAGGCACTCGCCTACGGTGACCGGCGGCCGTACCTAGTCGCAATCCTGACGCTGGATAGCGCAGTGGCACCGGTCTGGGCGCAGGCGCACGGGATCTCCGGCGCGTCGTTGGCTGAGCTCGCCGCGCATCCCGCTGTACTGGCTGAGGTCGGCGCCGCGGTCGAGACGGCGAACGCCCGGCTGGCCCGCGTCCAGCAGATCAAGTACTGGGAGCTGCTGCCGGTGGAGTGGACCGCGGAAAGCGAGGAGCTGACACCCACATTCAAGCTGAAGCGCCGGGTGGTGCACGCCAAGTACGCGGACGTCATCGACGCCCTGTA
>DASXMP010000106.1:0-14987 GCA_036495585.1 Streptosporangiaceae bacterium | reverse complement strand
GGCACGATCACCAGGCGGTGGACCGCCTGGTCGGCCGTGTGCTGCGCGAAGGCCGGGTCTGCCGTCACTATCGCCTCGATCTCGGCCGTCCCCGCGTCCACCGGCACCGTGATCGTGAAGCGGGTCCGGCCGTTGACCTGGACCGGGATGGTGACGGACTGGTCGCGCGCCAGTTCGGCGTCGGCCGCCGGGAACTCAGCGTAGGCCAGGGAGTCGTCGTGTCCCAGCCGCGCCCACAGTTCCTCGGCAATGTGCGGTGCCAGCGGCGCCACCATCAGCACCAGGGGCTCAGCAAGGCTGCGCGGCAGCGCTCCTGAATCGGCCGAGACTCTCGCCGCGATGCTGGTCAGCTCCATCAGCCGGGCGATCGCAGTGTTGAACCGCAGCAGGCCGAAGTCGCGGCGCACGGAGGCAATCGTCGCGTGCAGTGCCTGCAGCGTGGCGGGGTCGACAGGCATGTCGCTGACTGTGACGGCGCCGGTCTGCTCGTCGACCATGGCCCGCCATAGCCGCTGCAGGAACCGGTGCACCCCCACCACGTCGTCGGTCCGCCACGGCTTGTCGACCTCGATCGGGCCCATCGCCATCTCATACAGCCGCAGCGTGTCCGCGCCGTACTGCTGGTACATCTCGTCCGGGCTGATGCCGTTCTTCAGGCTCTTGCCCATCTTCCCGGCGCGCCTGGTGACCGGCCGGCCCGCATAGCTCGCCGACCCGTCTGGGGCTTGCGTGACCTGCGCAGCGGGCACGTAGATCCCGCGTTCGTCGGTGAACGCGTCCGCCGTGATCATGCCCTGGTTCACCAGTCGGGCGAACGGCTCGGCGGTTGATACCAGGCTCAGGTCGTACAGGACCTTGTGCCAGAACCGGGCATACAGCAGGTGCAGCACCGCGTGTTCGGCGCCGCCAACATACAGGTCGACACCGGCTGGCGTCATCCAGTAACGCTCGTTCTGCGGGCTGGCGACGCCCTGGTCGTCGTCCGGGTCGGCGTAGCGCAGGTAGTACCAGCAGGACCCGGCCCACTGGGGCATGGTGTTCAGCTCGCGGCGGTAGCTGCGCGGCCCATCGCCCAGATCCAGCTCGACCGTCACCCAGTCCGCCGCGCGCGCCAGTGGTGGCACCGGCTCGCTGTCGGGGTCCTGGTCGGGCTGCGGCCTGAAGTCGGCGATGTCGGGGATCTGCACGGGCAGCTCCGACTCGGGCAGTGCGATCGGCATGCCGGACTCGTCGTACACGATGGGGAACGGCTCGCCCCAGTACCGCTGGCGGGAGAACAGCCAGTCACGCAGCCGGTAGCGGCGTGCTGCCCGGCCGAAGCCGGCTCGTTTCGCAGAGGAGACGGAGGTGTCAATGGCGGCAGCGGTATCCAGCCCGGTCAGCTCCGGCCCCGGCGCTGGCAGGTAGGCACCGTCTGAATCGGTCACCGGACGCGACGGCAGGCCGAACTCGCGGGCGAAGTCCGCGTCGCGGTCGTCGTGGGCGGGCACCGCCATGATCGCGCCAGTGCCATAGCCCATGAGCACGTAGTCGGCGACGAAGACCGGGATCGACTCTCCGGTGATCGGGTTGACGGCGTAGCCGCCCGTGAAAACGCCCGACTTCGCCTTGTCGCCGGCCGTCCGCTGGCGGTCGCTCAGCCGCGCGGCCGCCCCGCGGTAGGCGGCCACAGCGGCGCGCGGGTCGGTTGCGGGCGGCTCGCCTCGCCACCGCTCCGGCGTCCCGGCCGGCCAGCTGTCCGGCATCAGGCTGTCCACCAGCGGGTGCTCGGGCGCCAGCACCACGTACGTTGCCCCGGACAGCGTGTCCGGGCGGGTGGTGAAGACCTCGATCCGGCGACCGTCCGCATCGTCCGCGACCGGCAGGAAGATGTCGGCTCCGTCGCTGGGGCCGATCCAGTTGCGCTGCAATTGCTTGATGTTGTCCGGCCAGTCCAGGCCGTCCAGGTCGGCGAACAGCCGCTGCGCCATCGAGGTTATCCGCAGCATCCACTGCCGCATCGGCCGGCGGTACACCGGGAAGTTGCCGATGTCGCTCCGGCCTTCGGCGGTGACCTCCTCGTTGGCCAGCACCGTGCCCAGGCCCGGACACCAGTTGACGGGTTCCTCGGCGACGTAGGCCAGCCTGCGCTCATCGATCAGCGCGCGCTGCTCGGGCTCGGTCAGCTCGGCCCAGGTCCGGCTGCGGCCCTGGCTGGTGGGCACCGGCCGCTCGCCGGACTCGTACTGTCCGACCAGGTCCTCGATCGGGCGGGCACGTCCGGTCTGCTCGTCCACCCAGCTGCCCCAGATCCGCAGGAAGATCCACTGCGTCCACCGGTAGAACCGCGGATCAGTCGTCTCGACGCTGCGCCGGGGGTCGTAGCCCATGCCCATGCGCCGCAGCTGAGCGCGCATCGTGTCGATGTTGCGCCGGCTTACGACGCCGGGGTGCTCGCCGGTCTCCAGCGCGAACTGCTCGGTTGGCAGCCCGAACGCGTCGAATCCCATCGCATGCAGCACGTGGTGCCCGGTCATCCGCAGGTAGCGGGCGTAGACGTCGGTCGCGATGTAGCCGATCGGGTGGCCGACGTGGATGCCCGAGCCGCTGGCGTAGGGGAACATGTCGGCGACGAAGTACTTCGGCCGGCCGGCCATCCGGTCGAAGCCGGCCGACAGCGGACCTGACGGGTTAGGGGAGCAGAAGGTCCCCGCCGCCTCCCAGCGGTCCTGCCAGGCCAGCTCAATCTCCGCCGCCATCTGTGCGTCGTAGCGGTACGGCGGCCAGGTGCTCGTCGTCCCCCGGCTCGCGGCCTGCTGGCCTGATACGTCCGTTGTCTGCTGGCTCATGGCTCCGTTGCCTTTCGCTGTGGCTCGCCGGTGTCGTGGGATCGGGACAATAAAAAAGCCCCTCAGTGCATGAGGGGCGGCCGCGCTGACTTATCGCGTCAGAGCGGCCTGCAAAGAAGGAGAGCGGCGAAGCTTGTCACGTTGATAAGGGTAACGCCACCAGCTCATAGTGCGCGACCGCGTTGGCTCGGCGCCGCGGCAGGCGGCCTGGGCAGTGGTCTGCTCAGCCACCCGCCGAGGCCAGCACGAAGGGCAGGACTGCGCTCGCGCCCGCCTGCCGCAGGCGCATCGCCGCGACCGTCATGGTCCATCCGCTGTCGACCAGGTCGTCTACCAGCAGGACCGGGCCATCCAGCTGCGCCAGGGCATCGCCAACTTCGGCTGGCACACTGATCGCTGCCCACACAGCGCGCAGCCGCTGGGCGCTGTTTTGCTGGTGGGTGGCCTGGAGATCCGGCGCGGCCAACGCCGTCGAGTTGTACTCCAGCGAGCCGAGGTAGGGCAGCCGGCCGACACGCGCAATGCTGCTGGCCAGACCGTCGATCAGCTGCGGCCGGGTGCGCGATGGCAGGGCGAGGACCGCTGCCGGGCGTACTGCCCAGTCCCATGCGGCCAGAACCTTCACTACGGCCGCGATCACGTCATCGGGCACCGGGCCATCGGCAGCTTCCTGGTCGGCGGCGGCGCCTTCTGCCGGACTCGTTTCCAGTATCGAGCTGAGTCGCGGACCCCAGCCGAGGTCGGTCAGCCGGCCCACCGCCCGGCCAGTCTCGGCGGTCAGGTCGGCGCCGATGCGGCCAGCCACGTCGACGCCCAGCTCACGCATGCCGGTCGGCCACATCTTCCGGGGCTCGATCTCGACGCCCGGGCGCAGCAGGCGGTCTCCCGCGGCGGTGGCGGCGGCCGTCGGGACGTCAGCCGGCCAGGGGTGGCCGGTGCAGTTGTCACAGCGTCCGCACTTCGCCGCGGCCGGATCGTCCAGTTCCCGGCGCAAGTACTCCATCCGGCATTCGGTCGTATCGAGGTAGCGCAGCATTGCCTGCTGCTCGCGCTTGCGCTCCGAGGTGACCTGGGCGTACCGGTCCGCATCGTAGGACCAGTCCTGGCCGGTGACGGTCCAGCCGCCGCTGACCCGGCGGACGGCGCCGTCGACATCCAGGACCTTGAGCATCATCTCCAGCCGGCCGCGGGACAGGTCGATCCTGGTCTCCAGGACGGCGGTGGACAGCGGCCGGCTCGCATCCGCGAGCACCGCGAGCGTCTGGCGCACCAGCGCCTCCGGCGGGAATGCGAGCGACCCGAAGTAAGCCCAGATGTCACGGTCCTCGCGGCCGGGCAGCAGGATCACCTCAGCCCGGTCGACGCCGCGGCCAGCGCGCCCGATCTGCTGGTAGTAGGCGATCGGCGATTGAGGCGCGCCCAGGTGCACGATGAAGCCGAGGTCAGGCTTGTCGTAGCCCATGCCAAGCGCGCTCGTCGCGACCAGGGCCTTGAGGTTGTTACCCAGCAGCGCTTCCTCGGCCGCCAGCCGGTCGGCCGGGTCGTCCTTCCCGGTATACGGCGCTACCTGGTAGCCGCGCTCGCGCAGGAACTCAGCGGCCTCGTGCGCAGCGGCGACGGTCAGGGTGTAGATGATCCCAGACCCGGGCAGCTCGCCGAGATGCGCAGCCAGCCAGCCGAGCCGCTGCTGCGCGGATGGCAGCGACACCACGGCCAGGCGGAGGCTCTCCCGGTCCAGCGCGCCGCGCAGCACCAGCGTGCCGCCGTCCTGGCCGGCCCCGAGCTGCTCGGCGACGTCGCGGCTGACCCGCGCATTCGCGGTCGCGGTAGTGGCGAGCACGGGCACGCCGGGCGGCAGGTCCGTGAGCAGCGTTCGCAGCCGCCGGTAGTCGGGCCGGAAGTCGTGGCCCCAGTCCGAGATGCAGTGCGCCTCATCCACGACGAGCAGGCCGACCGACGCCACGAGCTTGGGCAGGACCTCGTCGCGGAAACCGGGATTATTGAGCCGCTCTGGGCTGACGAGCAGGACATCCACCGCCCCGGCAGCAACCTCGGCGTAGATCTCGTCCCACTGCTCGTTGTTGACCGAATTGACCGTCCGCGCCCGGATGCCGGCCCGCTCAGCAGCCGCGATCTGGTTCCGCATCAGCGCCAGCAGCGGCGACACGATCACCGACGGCCCGGCGCCCCTGGCCCGCAGCAGCGCGGTGGCGGTGAAGTAGACCGCGGACTTGCCCCAGCCGGTGCGCTGCACGACGAGAGCCCGGACCCGGTCCTCGACCAGCGCCCGGATCGCGGTCCACTGATCTTCGCGCAGCCGCGCCTGCTCGCCGGCCAGCGCCCGCAGGCAGGCCTCCGCCTCATCCCGCAGCGACGTGGTCGCCGCCTGGCTCGGCCCATCCAGATCAGTCATGCCTCCTTCGTACCAGCCGCGGCCGACAGCCGCGGCCCCGGCGCGAATCTGCCCGGGCCGGCGTTTACGCGGGTCGGCCCCGCATGTGCGAACCTTGTGGGCCGGGCAGCGAGAGGAGAACCTCGGTGAAGGCCAGCGAGGCAGCGGCCCCGCGCCATGTGATGGCTCTGCGGGCGGGCGGCGGGATGCTGCTGGTCACCGGGGTGCTCGCACTCGCTTTCAATTTGCGAGCGGCCATCACGAGCCTGCCGCCGGTGTTCCCCGACCTTGAGTCCGCGCTGCATGTCTCGGCGTCCACGCTGGCCGTGCTGGCCGCGATCCCGGTGCTGTGCTTCGGCGTGTTTTCCGGTTTCGGGGCAGCGCTCAGCCGCAGATTCGGCGAGGAACGGATACTCGGCGGAGCCCTGCTGCTCCTGGCGCTGGGCCTGCTGCTGCGCGGGCTGAGCCCGGTGGCACTGCTCTTTCCCGGCACCGTCGTCGCGGGCGGGGCGATCGCGCTGATGAACGTGCTGCTGCCCAGCCTGGTCAAGCGCCGCATGCCGGACCGGGCCGGCCTGCTGATCGGCCTTTATCTCTTGATGCTGTCCGGCGGCGCGATTGTGGGGTCGCTGATAGCGGTCCCTTTCTACACCGCCGCCGGCGGTTCGCTCACCAGCCCGAGCACGGCCGGCAGCCTGGCCATCCGCGGCACCCTCGCGCTGTGGGCCGCGCCTGCCCTGCTCGCGGCAGCACTGTGGGTACCGCAGTGGCGCTTCCGGACCGTGCCGGACGGCGTGGCTGCCCGGCCGGTGGTGCCCGGCCCGCGCACTGGTGCGATCGCGATGGGCCGCCATGCGCTCGCCTGGCAGGTGACCCTGTTCATGGGCCTGCAGAGCCTGTCCTACTACGCCACGCTGTCCTGGTTCCCCACCATGTTCCAGGATCGTGGTGTCAGCGCGGCACATGCCGGCGACCTGCTGGCGCTGATGAACCTTGGCAACGCCGTCACCGCCCTGGTGATCCCGGTTCTGGCGCAGCGCGCCGCCGACCAGCGCCGGCTGGTCGCGATCGCGATGCTGGCGACCGGAACAGGAATCGCCTGCGCCATGTTCCTGTCGACCGGGTATGCGGCTGGCTCGGTTTTCCTCCTCGGCCTCGGCCAGGGCGCCACGCTCGGCCTCGGCATCTTCTACACCATGGCCAGGGCGCCTGACCCGGCGTCGGCCGCGTCCCTGTCTGCGTTCGCGCAGGGGATTGGCTACCTGATCGCCAGTCTCGGCCCGCTGGCTATTGGCCTGGTCCACGACGCGACGGGCGGCTGGACGGTCCCGGCGGCCGTGCTGCTGGTGGTTGCCGTCCTCCAGCTCACTACCGGCTGGCTGGCCGGCCGCGCCAGGATCGTTCCAGTAGCGGCCCAGCAACCGGCTGGAACCGGGACGGCCTGACCTAGAGCCGCCGTTCGCGGCGGGAGAGCGATGACAGCCGACCTACGCGAAGCGGGGTGCGGGTGGATCGGCACCGACGCGATGCCTCGCGGACTCGGGTTCAGTAGCGCGGCTGGCGGGTGAGCCACTGCCAGAGCGTCCGGCGCGGCGGGCGGGCCCGGAACGAGCCACTGCGTACCTTGCCGGCGACCTCGATGCGGAGGCTCGTCGGCACCGCCGGGCCAGCGTGGGGCCGGACCGAGACGCTGCCGCTGCTGACCGCGACGTCGTCCGCGTCCACCACGACGCCGGGCTTGGTTACCAGCACCAGGCTGCCGCTGCGCACGCCGATGTCCAGGTGCAGCGTCGGCTGGGTGATCACCGCGTCGGTGAGGTCCAGGCGGACGCTGCCACTAGTGACCCGTACCTCCATCTGGCGGGGTACCACCCACTGACCGTCCCGCTTGGCGCTGCCGCTGCCGACATCGATCCGCACGAGGTCCTTGGCCTCGGCCGGCGCTACCTGCGCCGGTGCCGAGCCGGCAGCAGGCAAGTCGGTGGTCAGGACGGCGAGCTCACTGAGTGTCCTGGCGGAGAGCGCGGCCTCGAGCCGCTCGTCCAGCTCGTCGGCCGTCAGGCGCCCGTCTCCAGCGGCTACCCGCAGCACCTCGACAACGTGATCGCGGTCCGAGTGCGAGGCGCGCAGGTCCCTCGGCTGGTGCTCGGCGGGGGATACCTCGCCAGTCATCAATACCTCCGAAGGAGACCGCGTTCGTTGCGGCGGGCTGGAAGTCTGGGCTGGTTGTCGGACCCTGGTAGCAGCACCCGTGCGGGTCCTGCGGCCGGCTGCAGCCCACCACCGAGCAGGAGATTATCTTGCTGCGGCATTTCGCGGCTGCACGGTTTGGGTGGGACCTGGCCAGGCGCGGCACCAACGCGCGGCAAGAAGTGGGCCTGAACCGGGCGATACTTCGGTCCTGGTCGGGCCTGCTCCCGTCGGCTGCGGTCAAAGTGCGGGGAGGCGACCGGGTTACCGGGCCGGTGAACCGCGAACCTCAACAGACGCTCCTGATTGCGCAGGTTGGAATCCCTGTTCCTACGGGGAGGATGCCAAGGGACATACTGTATGGCAATCCTGGGGCCGGCGGTGCCGGTCAGACGGTCTTGGTTAGCGCCGGAGGCGCCCGACTGCGAGTGTCTGCCCGGAGGCGGGCGTGGCGCGCGAGCCGGTCCGGTTCGGCGACGAGCTGCAGGTGGATGCTGCCAGGCTCGGCACGAAAGGCGTAATCTGGGCGGACGCGGCGGCGCGCCGTGGGGCCCGACGCGGCCTGACCAGGCAGACAAGCAGATCCGGTCGCGACCGATCGGACCGCAGCGGATGACACGAGGAGCAGATCAGTGAGCTTGCTGGAGCGCATCCGGAGTCCGCGCGATGTCAAGGATCTGAGCCCGGAGGAACTGCCCCAGCTAGCCGCGGAGATCCGCGACTGCCTGATCCAGGTGGTCACGCAGAACGGCGGTCACCTCGGCCCGAACCTCGGCGTGGTGGAACTCACGATCGCCCTGCACCGCGTCTTCGACTCGCCGGTGGACCGGATCCTGTTCGACACGGGCCACCAGTCGTACGTGCACAAGCTTCTCACTGGGCGGCATGCCGCTTTCGGCACTCTCCGGCAGCGCGACGGCATCACGGGCTACCCCAGCCGGTCGGAGTCCGAGCACGACCTGGTGGAGAACTCGCACGCCTCCACCAGCCTGTCGTACGCCGACGGGCTGGCCAAGGCCTACCAGATCCGCGGCGAGCACCACCGCACGGTCGTTGCCGTGATCGGCGATGGCGCGCTGACTGGCGGCATGGCCTGGGAAGCGCTCAACAACATCTCGGTCGGCAAGGACCGGCGGCTGGTGATCGTCGTCAACGACAACGGCCGCTCCTACCAGCCCACCATCGGCGGCTTGGCCAACCAGCTCGCGTCGGTCCGGGTGTCGCAGCGCTACGAGCAGGTGCTCGACTACATCAAGTCCACGCTCTCGCACACCCCGATCGTGGGCTCGCCGCTGTTCGAGACGCTGCACGGCATCAAGAAGGGCCTCAAGGACGTCCTTCAGCCCCAGATCCTGTTCGAGGACCTTGGCCTGAAGTACCTCGGCCCGGTGGACGGCCACGACGAGCTGGCAGTCGAGCACGCGCTCCAGCTCGCGCGTGACTTCGGCGGTCCCGTACTGGTGCACGTGATCACCCGCAAGGGATTCGGCTACCCGCTCGCCGAGGAAAACGACGAGGACTGCCTGCACCAGGTCTCGCCAGCCCGTCCCGCCAGTGCGCCGAGCGCCAGTGCGCGGCCGCGGCCGTGGACGCAGATCTTCGGCGAGGAACTGGTCGCCATCGGGGCGCGGCGGCCAGATGTGGTCGCGATCACAGCAGCGATGCTCTACCCGACCGGACTCGACCGCTTCGCCGCGGCCTACCCGAGCCGGATCTTCGACGTCGGGATTGCCGAGCAGCACGCGGTGACAAGTGCGGCTGGCCTCGCCATGGGCGGCCTGCACCCGGTCGTCGCGCTGTACTCGACGTTCCTTAACCGGGCATTCGACCAGGTGCTGATGGACGTGGCCTTGCACCGGCTGCCGGTGACCTTCGTACTGGACCGCGCGGGCATCACCGGCCCGGACGGGGCGAGCCATCATGGCATGTGGGACGGCTCGATCCTGCAGCTCGTGCCCGGCATGCGGATCGCGGTGCCGCGTGATGGTGCCCGGCTGCGCGAACTGCTCGCCGAGGCCGTGACCGTCGCGGACGGCCCGACCGCACTGCGGTATCCCGGTCGGCTGACCGCCCCGGACATCGAGGCTATCGGCACGCTCGGCGGCATGGACGTGCTCCGGCGGCCGGCTGGCGCCAGCAGCGTCAGCCCATCGGGCGACGTGCTGCTCATCGGCGCCGGCCCGATGGTTGCTACCTGCGCCGAGGTGGCCGACCGGCTGGCCGACCATGGCATCGGCGTCACCGTGCTCGACCCGCGCTGGGTCAAGCCCCTCGATGCGGAACTGCCGGGCGCGGCGGCGCGGCACGGGCTGGTGGTCACGGTCGAGGACCAGGGCGAGGTCGGCGGACTCGGTGACGCGGTGGCCCGGCTGCTGCGCAAGCACGGGATCGACACGCCGGTGCGGACGTACGGGATCAGGCAGGAGTTCCTTGAGCATGGCGAGCGCGGGGAACTGCTCGAAGGCCTGGGCCTGACCGCCCAGCACCTAGCTCGCCAGATCACCGAGATGGTGGCCATGCGGGCTCCGGAGCTGACCCCGCAGGACCAGGAGGCCTGAGCGCGCTCGCGTCCTGGCCCGGTATCGCCCGGTCCCGCGCTGCTGCGGTCGGGCTCTCCCGGGTCCGAGGCTTCGGCCGGCCTAGTGACCGCCGCGGGGGCCCGCCTGGCCCGTTCCCGTGCCAGCACGGAAATAGGTGCTGTCCGCTGGGACGCCCCCGAATCGGGCGGCGGGGCTGACCAGGTCGGCGTTCTCGAAGGTGTACTGCCAGATCAGGCCAGCGCTGGCGCCAAAAACGGAGCCGGGGCAGTCCCGCCCGCCGCTGGCGCTGCGGAAGCAGGACGCGACGCCGGCCATGGGATGCGAGACCGGGCCGGTCGGGTTGAACATCGAGACGTAACCGGCCAGGTCAGGGGTGTAGCCGCCGAACGCGGCGTAGTCAAAGCTATTGGCGGTTCCGGTCTTGCCGGCCTGGTCAACCGTCCGGCCATTGACGGTGACCGCGTCCCCCTTGGCGGTTCCGGTGGTGAGCACACCGCGCAGAATGTAGGTCGCGGCGTTCGCGACCGCAGCGGGGATTGCCCGGTGACAGTGCGGCATGGCGACCGGCAGGCCGTGGCCGCTCGGGGCCAGGATCCGGCTGATCGCCACCGGCGCGCAGTAGATGCCGCCGGCCGCCACGGTGGCGTATGCCGCGGCCATGCTCATCGGCGAGACCTCGACCGAGCCGAGCGTGAACGACGGCAGATCGTCGGCTGGCGGTTGATAGCCGACCGAGCCCGGCCGGCCAACCCCGGACATCAAGGACCCGCCGTCGGCTCGGTGCACGCCCATGCTCACCGCGGTCTTGACCACCTGGCACAAGCCAACCCGCTTCTCGAGGTGCGCAAAGAACACATTGATCGACTGCGTCGTGGCCGTATAAAGCGTGTAGGTCCCGCGACCTGGCCCCTCGGCGTTGCTGACCGGGAAGTCGCCAGCCGACTGGCCCTGGCAATTGCGGAAACCGGTCAGCACTGCCGGGGAGGAGACTTGCAGCCGGAATCCGAACGGCAGGCCTTCGCGCAGCGCGGCGATCAGCGTGAACAGCTTCGACGACGACCCGGTCTGCACACCCGCGCCGCCATCCTGCGCGCTGTCGACCGCGTAATCGACGCTGTCCTGGCCCGGCCCGCTCCCGTATCTCCGGTCCACGGCGATCGCCGTGACATAACCGGTGCCTGGCTGGACGAGCACCTCGGAGGCCGCGTTGCTGCCCGGGTTCCAGCCCGAGGGCGGCGGCGGGAGCATGTAATTGACCGCGTTCTGCGCGGCCGCCTGGTCTCGCGGGTTCAGCGTGGTGTAGATCATCAGGCCGCCAGTGGTGGTAAATCGCTGGTAGGCCTGCCGGTACGCCGGGTTGGTCCGCAGCTCCGCGACCACGTAGTCGCAGAACCAGTCGTCGGTCGCGCCAGTATTGCTCTGGCAGCCATCCTGCACTGGGATCGCCGACGGGCGGACTTGCAGGGGCGTCCGGCGGGCAGCAGCCGCCTGGGCCGGCGTGATGTAGTGCAACTGCGCCATCCGCGTCAGCACTGTGTTGCGCCTCGCCACCGAGGCCTGCGGGTTTGTGAGCGGGTTGAACCGGACTGGATTCTGCACGAGGCCGGCCAGCAGCGCGGATTCGGTCAGCGTGAGGTCCGCCGCAGGCACCGAAAAGTAGCGCTCCGCGGCCACCTGCACGCCGTAAGCCTGATTGTCGAAGTAGGCCACGTTCAGGTAGGCGGTCAGCAGCTGCTTGCTGGTGAGCTGGTGCTCGACCTGCGCCGCGATCCGCAGTTCGCGGAGCTTGCGCCCGAGCGTGTCCGCGGTGGCTGCCTGCTGCTGCGCCGGCGTGGTCGCGGTTAGCAGCAGGGCGTTCTTGACATACTGCTGTGCCAGGGTGGAGCCGCCCTGGACCTGGCCGCCGCCCAGGTCCGCCGCGACGGCGCGCAGCGTGCCACGCGTGTCAATGGCGCCGTGCTGGTAGAACCGGGCATCCTCGATTGCCACGATCGCGTTGCGCATGTCCGGCGAGATCTGGCCGTAGGTGACGGGGACCCGGTAGATGTGGTTGGGGTAGTAGCTCGCGATCAGGCCGCCATTCGCGTCGAGGATCTCCGAGCGGGCGGGCAGCGAGGCCAGGGCCGGCTCCGGCAGCGTGTTGAACGTTTGCGTAGCGTCCCGCACCACCAGGCCGGCCAGGCCCGTCGCCGGCAGTGCCAGCAGGCCAGCCAGGACGCCAGCGACAAGGGCGAGAGCTGCGAGAGCAGCCAGGCCCTGCAAAGCACGAACCGGCTTTGGTCTGTGTCGTGGCTGGGCGGGGCGGCGTGACTCTCGGATGCGCCAGGAATCCAACCTCTGCCCTCAGAAGAACCCGCGGATAAGTGCTAGCAGCGGCCGGTGCGTTGCATACGGCCGCGCCGGGGTTCCATTCCCCGCAGGCCAGCGACCGATCCGGTGGCTACAGGCTCCTTGCGAAGAATTTGCCCAAGGCAGAGTGCGGTGCGCCCTCGCGCCGGGCGCGGGCTGGCGGCGATTTGTGCGCCAACGGGGCGGTTTCCTCCCGGCCTCCGCACGACCTGCGGCCGGCCTCGGGCCGCAGGCCACCACGTTGGCCGGGGTGCCGTAACTGGCCGGGCTTAGTGCGGGTAAACCCCGCCGTCGACCGAGATCACCTGATTGGTGATGTAAGGGTTGCGCAGGATAGCAAGCGCGAGGTCCGCGACCTCGGCTGGTCGTCCGAGGCGGCCGACCGGGATGTGCTCGCGCAGCTCGTCCGGGCTGCCCGGCAGCATGCCGGTCTCGGTGATCAGCGCCGGGGCCAGGGCGTTCACGGTCACGCCCGAGCCCGCGTAACGGGTCGCCAGCGAGTGGGCCAGCCCGTGCAGGCCCGCCTTCGACGCGGCGTAGTGCGGGCCAACAATGCCCCCGGTGAAGGCGGCGACCGACGAGATGAACAGCACCCGGCCGAACCGGCGCTCGGCCATCGGCGGCACCAGCATCTGCGCCAGCAGGAACGGCGCCCGCAGGTTCACCGCGATCAGGTCATCGAAGTCCTCGATGGCGATCGCTTCCAGCTCGCGCCGTTCGCCCATGCCCGCGTTGCTCACCACCACATCCACCGGCCCGAAGGCATGCACCGCGTCTTCGGCCAGTCTGGCTACCTCGGCCGGGAAGGCCAGGTCAGCGCTGAGCGCCGCCGCCCGGCCGCCGGCGGCGGTGATCTGGCCGGCCAGCTGGTGCGCCGCGGCGTCGCTGGCGCCGTAGCCGATTGCCACGCTGGCACCAGCGCCAGACAGGGCCAGCGCGATCGCCTTGCCGATGCCTCCGCTGGCGCCGGTGACCAGGGCCACCTTTCCGGCCAAGGTGCCAGCCATGTCTTCTGGCTTTGACAGCTTCTCGTCCGTCACAGCCGATCACGCTAACAGCCAGGCTCGACGGCCTATGGCAGGGCACTCCGCTTGGGTCAGCCAGCGAGCGGAGCGGTCTCCTGCCGCAGGTCGGCCGCACCAGTTGCGCCTAGGAGGCAGAATGTAACGACATGGAGATACTGCAGGTTGCCGTCGTGGGATCGGGTCCGGCTGGCCTCTACACGGCGGAGGCGCTGATTAAGCAGGCCGGCGCCCTGGACCCGCCGAGGCCGATCCGGGTGGACGTACTGGACCGGTTGCCGACCCCGTACGGCCTAGTCCGTTACGGCGTCGCGCCCGATCACAAGTCCATCAAGTCGATCGCCGAGTACCTGCGCGGCGTCCTGGAACACGAGGGCGTCAATTTCATCGGCGGCCTGCACCTGGGCGACGACGTGACCCGCGAGGATCTCCTGGCCGCCTATGACGCCGTCGTGTACGCCACCGGCGCGATGCGGGACCGGCGCCTTGGCATCCCGGGCGAGGACCTGCCCGGCAGCGTCGCCGCGACCGACTTCGTGAACTGGTACTGCGGGCACCCGGACGTCGACCCGGGTGTCTTCGCGCTGGATGCCGAGTCCGTCGCGGTCATCGGCGTCGGCAACGTTGCCGTCGACGTCGCCCGGATCCTCGCGCGCAGCGCCGACGACCTGCGCGAGACCGACGTGTCGCAGCCGGTGCTGGACGCACTGACTGCCAGCAAGGTCCGCGAGGTACACATGATCGGCCGCCGCGGCCCGGCACAGGCCAAATTCACCACCAAGGAGCTGCGCGAGCTTGGCGAGCTCGACAACGTGGACATCGTGGTCGACGAGGGCGAGGTGGACCTGGATGCCTTCGACCCGACGGGGGAGAGCGCTCGCTTGGCGGAGGCCGACCGGCACGTGCGTGGCAACTATGCGGTGATCAAGGGCTGGGCAGGCAGGACGCCGGCCGGCGCGACCCGTCGCCTGACCGTCCGGTTCTGGCTGAGGCCGGTTGAAATTCTTGGGGGGAACGGCGTCGAAGGACTCACGGTCGAGCGCACCAGGCTGGATGAGTCAGGCAAATTGGTCGGAACCGGCGAGACCGAGACCATTCCCGTGCAGATGGTTCTCCGGTCAGTGGGGTACCAGAGCGTGCCGCTGGCCGGCGTGCCGTTTGACGAGCGCACCTCGACTGTGCCGAGCGAGGCCGGGCGCGTGCTCGGACCGGATGGCAAGCATTTGCCGGGGGAGTATGTGGCGGGCTGGCTCAAGCGGGGGCCTACCGGCGTCATCGGCACGAACAAGTCAGACGCCGCGGAGACCGTCCGCTCGCTGCTGGCCGATCTGGCCGGCGGACCGGGTCCAGGTGACGTCCAGTTGCCGCGGGCTGGCCTGTTGCGGTTGCCTGCCTCAAGTGGCGCGCTGCCGGATGCGACGCCGCTGGCCAGGCTGCTCGCCGAGCGCGACCTCCGGCACGTCACGTACGCGGACTGGCTGAAGATTGAGGAGGCCGAGAAGGCGCTCGCCGCCCGGCTTGGCCGTGGTGCCCGGGTCAAGCTGGCCAGCAGGGATGAGATTCATAAGGCCTGCGGCCTGGGCTAGGGGTGCAATCTGCGCCTGGCAGTCGGGAAAGTTCGTCATCGGACTTCCATCACTACCCCAAGAACAAGTAAAGTTCCCTA
>DASXMP010000105.1:0-4396 GCA_036495585.1 Streptosporangiaceae bacterium | reverse complement strand
TTCGTCACTGACGAGCCGTCCCTGGTCTTCCGCGAGGTTGCCGACCAGCCCACCTACATCGAGATCTTCACGTGGGTGGAGGGCGGCTTCGACCGAGCGCATGAGCATCCTGCAGTGCTTGCGCTCTGGGAGCCGATGGAGCCATTGCTCGAGGACCGCGACGGCCTGCCGAAGTGGGACTTCCCGCACTATCTGCCAGTCTCGCTCGACGCCTGATCGGCAAATCAGAGCAGCGAGGCTGAGTTGGCGGCCTGGTGACCGGCAAACCGAGGGGCATCGAAGACCTCGACAACTTCGACGCCGTGTTCGGCGCGCTCGCGCATCGCTCCCGGCGGATGATTCTCGCCGTGCTGCACGCCCGTGCCGGGCAAATGACCTCGGGCGCAATCGCCGCCCGGTTCGAGCACTCCTGGCCCACTACGTCGCAGCACCTCCGCGTGCTGCAGGACGCAGGCCTGGTCAGCATCGAATTGCGCGGCCGCGAGCGAATCTATCGACTGAACTCCGACCGGCTGCTCACGGTGACCCGCGGCTGGCTTAGCCACTTCGAGTAACGGACACAACCACCTCTAGGCAGACTCCGGGGCAGGACGCCGAGCGCGCGGGCGAGTCTCCCCCGCTAACCTCGCCACGGCGCACGGGCGAGCACGACAGCCTCGACGCGGGCGGCTCCGCCCTCGTCCAGCAAGCAGCCGGCAACGACATCGAGCTGCGTCCCAGTCGTGCAGATGTCGTCGTAAACGAGCACATATTTGCCGCGCGTACGGTCCGGCTCCGGTATCCGTAGCGCATCCCGAAGCTCATACCGAATCGAGCGCTTGGACCAGGCGGGAGTCTCGGCGGACTTCAAGGTCGGCAGCACCTTGACGATCGCTGGCGGCGAGCCGATGTCGAACGGCCAGCGGCCTGCAGTGTCTGCCTGCGCCGCCGCGGCCAGCACCGCCTCGGCGTGGCCGAACCGCTGTCCGTCAGGTCCTGCGAACCCCGGATTGGCGACGATGAGGTCGGGCGGGTCGGCGGCAACGTTCCCGTCCAGAAAAGCGAGGAGCAGACGGCCGAGCACCATCGACATGCTGCGAGCGCCGCGGTACTTGTGACTGATGATGGCCCGGCGCAGCGCGCCCTCCTGGTACCCGAGGGCGCGGATCCGGCCGATGCGCCGTGCCGGACTGCGGCACAGCTCGTTCGGGCATCGCCCGTCTTGGCGCAGGCGCTGGGCGCACGCCGGGCAGGATGCGCTCGCGGTCGCAGAGATGAGCGCTCGGGCGCAGGCCGCGCAGACGCTCACTGGGCCGCTGGCCAGGTACGCACAGCGGCTGCAGTGCGGGAAACCGGCCGGTGCGGCCACACCCGGCGCGGTTAGCTGCTCGGTCATGATGGGATGACCGTAGCCGTGCCCGCCGACACTGAGATCTGGCGAGCGCGGGTAGCGGCCATAGGCTTGCCGGACCCGGAGCAGGTCGCGGCACAGACAGCGAATTCTGGCAGCGGAGCCAGAAAGCGGAGGCGACGATGAGCGACGAGACTTTCGTGATTGTCGGTGCGAGCCTTGCCGGGGCCAAGGCCGCGGAAGGCTTGCGCAGCGCCAGCTTCGAGGGCGAGATCGTGCTGATCGGCGCGGAAGACGAGCGGCCGTATGAGCGACCCCCGCTGTCGAAGGGTTACCTGCAGGGCAAGGCAGAGCGCGAATCGATCTACGTGCACCCGCGCGACTGGTACGGCAGCAACGGCGTGGATCTCCGCCTGGGCGCCGAAGTGGTCGCGGTCGACCGGGACGCGCACCAGATCCTGATGGCTGACGGTGGCCGGCTGAGTTACTCCAAGCTGCTCCTGACGACCGGCTCGTCCCCGCGGCCGCTGCCGGTAGGGGGCGCCGAGCTCGACGGCGTGCTCTACCTGCGCACCGTCGCAGACAGCGACTTGATCAAGTCCGCGATCGCCGACGCGACCCGGATCGTGGTGATCGGAGCAGGCTGGATCGGCCTGGAAGCGGCTGCGGCGGCGCGTGAGCAGGGCGTGCACGTCACCTTGCTGGAGACAGCGGAACTGCCGCTGCTGCGGGTGCTCGGGCGGGAGGTCGCCGAGGTGTTCGCCCAGCTGCACCGCGAGCACGAGGTCGACCTGCGATTCGGCGCAGAGGTCGAGTCCATCATTGGCACCGGCGGCCGCGTGACGGGCGTCCGGCTGGCGGACGGCAGCCAGATCGAGGCGGACGCGGTCATCGTCGGGATCGGCATCACGCCGAATGTCCAGCTCGGCGAGGAAGCCGGCCTCGACATCGACAACGGCGTGAAGGTCAACGACCGGCTGCAGAGCTCGGATCCCGACATCTACGCGGCTGGGGACGTGGCGAACGCCTTCCATCCCCTGCTGCGCAAGCATGTCCGCGTCGAGCACTGGTCGAACGCGCTGAACCAGCCGCAGGCCGCGGCCCGGGCCATGGTCGGTCAGCAGGTGAGCTACGACCGCGTGCCGTACTTCTTCACCGACCAGTACGACCTCGGCATGGAGTACTCCGGTTACGTCGAACCCGATGGCTACGACAGGGTCGTCTTCCGGGGGGATGTGGCCGGGCGGGAGTTCATCGCGTTCTGGCTCGGTGACGGCGGGCGCGTGCTCGCCGGGATGAACGTGAACATCTGGGACGTGAACGACCAGATCGCTCGTCTCGTTCGCTTCGCTCGCCCGATCGACCCGGATGCGCTGGCCGACCCCTCGGTGTCGCTGGACTCGCTCGCCAGCGGCTGATCCTCGGCCCACTAGCGGATCACCCCGGCCAGGCGGCTGATCCGCCGGACTCGTTAGCCGTTCACCGGCCGGTAGAGCCACGTGCTCCGGGTACTACCTCACCGACGCGGGTATGGGGTGAATGCCCTTCCCGCCACTCGCGAGCACGGAGGTGGGCGCAATGCAGGCAGTAATCGGAGACCGGCTCCATGTACATGGCAAGGTTGTCGGCCAGGCAGAGCACGCCGGCGAGATTATCGAGATCCACGGGACCGGCGGGGAGCCGCCCTACCTGGTCCGATTCGACGACGGCCACACAGGCCTGATGTTCCCCGGCCCGGACGCCGTGGTGGAGCACCTGGCCAGCCACGGCGCCAGCCGCTAGCTGGGCGCATCGGCGCGCGACCCGAGGCCGCGGGGCCGCGGGTCCGGCTCACTCAGTCGGCGCTTGTGCCTCAGCGCCGGTCTAGCGGGGCGCGGCGCGGACCGGCTGGCCGGGTAGTGCGTCCGGCACCAGTTCGGCATCGCGGACGACCAGGCTGCCGTTCACCAGCACGTGCGTGATGCCAGCCGACGGCCGCGTGCTGTCGATGTACGTGGCCTGGTCGCGAATCGTCGCAGGGTCGAACACCACGATGTCCGCGTCCGAGCCCGGCTGCAGCCGACCCTTCCGCCGCATCGCCGGAACGCTCTCCTCCAGCAGCTGGGCTGGCCGCAGGCTGCACCGCCGCAACGTCTCGGTAAGCCCGAGGGGGCCACCGTCGCCAACCGGGCCATCCCCCGCGTCCGCCGCCAGCAGCCGGACTGAGCGCGCGAACGTGCCAGCGGTGCGCGGATGCGTGAAGGCACCCGCCTGCAGGGGCCAAGCTTTTATGTCGGGAACGTCCCCCGACCACGTCAATGGCATGGCATCGCTCGCGACGATCGCGTCCGGGAAGACCAGCGCCCGGAGGAGGACTGCCCGATCGTCTGGATCAGACTCGTTCAGGTGCCGGATGATCACCAGTCCGCCCGGGTCGGTAGCGCGCAGTTCGCGGAGCCTCGCCTCGTTGGCGACCTGCTCGCCGGTCGGCGCATAGGTAAGGTCGGTGGGCCTGAGATCGCGTTCGGACAGGCGCTCGGGCGCCAGGAAAGCCGCGCCGATACCTGTCATGCCCGCGCCGTACGGATAGGCCTCGGTCGTGACCCGCGAACCTGCCGCTTGCGCTCGCCCGACCAGATCCTGCACCCGGTCGATGTGTCGCAGCGAAGTGCTGTTGATGTGGCAGTAGTGCATGTGCGCGCCGGTCTCGCCGGCCGCGCGGACGATCTCCTCCGCTCCGTCGATCAGCGCCGCGGGAACGAGTTCGATGAGGTCGCGTGCGTGCGTGAACGTCGGGACGCCTGCCTCGGCGGCCAGCGCGGCAATACGCACGTACTCCTGCGGCTGCGTGGCAGGCGCATAGCCGAGAAGCAGCCCGATGCCAATCGCGCCGTCGGCGATGTCGGCGGATAGTCGCCCGAGAAGCGCATCGAGCTGGGTCGGAGAGGCGGCGCGCTGCCACTCTGGGGTCGCGATGTTGCCCATGAGCGAGCCGAGCCTGCCGTCGAGGTCGAGCCCGCCCACCGTGGCCATGCGCGTAAGTGCCCAGGACGCGGAGAAGCCGTAGTTCACCGGACTGCCCGTGGC
>DASXMP010000104.1:0-182364 GCA_036495585.1 Streptosporangiaceae bacterium | reverse complement strand
GGGCCGGGTACTCCGCCTATGACGGCTGGGAGGTCTACGGCTGGCCCCGCTTCACGATCAGCCGCGGCGAGATCGTCTTCGAGGACGGTGCGGTGCTGGCACCGCCGGGGCGCGGGCAGTGGGTTCGGCGCGGGCAAGCTGCTCAGCAAGCGCACGATGTGGACCGTTCCCTCTAATCGCCGGGTCGATGGCGGCGATCCTGCTGACAGCCGCGCTCGCCGCACCGGGGGAGGTCGCCTGCCAGGTGAGGCGGCTGCAGCGGGGTCATCGCGAGATGCGAATGACGGCTGGGGTGCGGGACCCGGCGGAATCCCGCCAGGTCCGGCACGCCTCGGTGGTCCGGCCGACTGGGTCAACTGCCGGGAACTAGCTGCCAGTGCACTGCGGGCTGGACTGCACCAGGGATACCTCTACAACTGGATGACCGGATCCCTTTGGATACGGCCACGGCCCTGACGGCCCTAGCGGAATGCCCTGCATCACTGCGATCTGCAGGCCGGCGCCGGAGGGCAGCGCCGTGGGGTCGATGACAAGGGTGTCCTGGTTGCGGTAGGCATCCTGCAGGCTCTGCCCTTGACCCAGCACGCCGGCTAGCGGGCCGCGCAAGTGCTGACCGGGGGATGGCGGCCAGTTCGGGCTGCCGGTGCCGTTGTAAGGCTGGCATGCCGGGTTCAGCTGGCCGATGAAGGTGACGCTGGCCGGGAGGCCATCAGCGCGCAGCGTGGCCTGCAGCGCGGCAGGGTCGCGCAGCTCGCGGAAGAAGCTGACCCGGATGCTGCCGCCAGCCTGCCGGGTGACAGTCCACGCCGCCAACCGGACACCGGCACCGGTGGCCGCGTGGCTAGCGATGGGTTGGCTGGCGATCGGGTGGCTGGCGGCCGGGTGGCTGGCGGGCAGGTGGCTCGCGGTCAGTGTCACGCCCACGGCCACAGCCGCCGCAGCTGCAGCCCCCACCGCCGCCACGCCAGCGACGCGGTGCCGTGCGCGCAAGGTCCTGCCGCGGCTCGCGATCTGTGCTGCCGGGGTGGTGGAATGGACGTCGGTGAAGGACTCCCGCACCGCCGTGATCAGTTCGTCGTCGTTCATGATGGGCGCTCCTGGTGGTAGGTGGAAATGAGCTCTTCGCGCAACGAGGCGAGGGCGCGGCCCAGATGCTCCTTGACTGTGCCGGGCGCGATACCCAGCACCTGCGCGGTGCCGCGGGTGTCCAGGTCGAGGAACAACCGCAGGGCCACTACCTGGCGCTGCCGCACGGGCAACCGCATCAAGGCCGCCCTGATCGTCGGATCACCGGGACCGTGGGATGCCCAAGGGGTCGCAGGAAGGTCCGCAACCAAGCCAGGGTCCGGCACCGGTACCTCCCGGTAGCGGCGCCGCCACCGGGAGATATTCGCGTTCAGCGCGGTGCGGACTACCCACGCTGCCGGGGCTGGATGCCTGCTGACGGTCCGCCACGATGCCCAGGCTCGGGCAAAGGCTTCGTCCACGATGTCCTGCGCCGCATCCTGGTCGCCGACACTGACCAAGACCGCGCGCAGGCATCCATCTCTGGACCGCTGGTAGAACTCTGTGAAGTCCGGTCGCTGGTTTCCCACACTCACTTAACGCACAAGCCCTCAGGTGCGGCCGACATACCTATGCATCGGGTCCTGCACGTCTACGTCAGCCGCGCAGCGGACGACAAAAGGTCGATGCAGTGCTTGGCGCTTTCGTCGCCGTCGTGGTGGCGCGAGCGGTACCGGCTTTGCTGTACCGGCGCAGAGTCGGGCTGAGGCCGGCCATTGCGGCGGGGCCCGCTCCAGGCCACGACGCTCACCTTTCCGGTCGTCGTCGCTGAAATCGGCCGCAGCCTTGGCCCGCTGGCGCCTGCGACATCGGCAGCGCTGATCGGTGCGGCGCTGCTATCAGTAGTGCTCTTCCCGGCTGCGGCGCTGGCGCTGCGACCCTGGAGCGGGGCTCAGCCAGCCCAGCCGTCACTCGGAGCGGCCGTGATCGTGCGGCTGCGCTGCAATCCCACCGATGCGAAAATGCGTCCCGCTGGAGTGACTGGGACCAAATTCGTCAAGCGGAATGAATCGCATACGACAAGGGTCATCACCCTGTCCCAGCAGCAGTAATGCAGGCAAAAAATGTCGTCATCCGCGGTCGTTGACGCACCTTAATGGGTAGGGGAGGCGGCGCAAGTGGTCAATCAGGGGGGAGTTAGATGGATCGTTTTTCGCGGAAGGCAATTTTCGGGGTAGCGGCCGTCATTACCACCGCAACCATGCTGTTCATGACGATGGGAACGGCGGGCGCTACCACCGCAGCCCCGACCGCGCCGGCGGCACGGTCAGTCCATGCAGCACCAGCGGCTCACGAGGTGTCGGAGGCACTTGTCTGGCCGCTCACGGTGCAAGGGAACACGGGGGAGCGCGTCTTCGCCATTCAGTCTCTGCTGAATCAGCAGATTGGCGCGGGTCTCGCGACCGACAGTATTTTCGGCCCGCTGACCGCTGCGGCCGTGCGGAACTTCCAGTCGCGGCGCGGTCTCCTCGTGGACGGCAAGGTCGGAAATCAGACCTGGCCGGCGCTGATCATTCAGGTTCAGCGCGGAAGCACTGGATCGGCGGTGCGTGCGGTTCAGCACAGCCTGCGGTTCTCGTACGGTTTCACGACTCTCGCCGTTGACGGGATATTCGGACCGCTAACACAGGCGGCCGTGCGGAGCTTCCAGGCGAGGTTCAAGATCGGCGTGGACGGCATCGTCGGGCCGATTACGTGGAACACGCTGGTTGTTCACGAAGGTTGATATGTCAGCCAGCCGTTATGGCTGGTGAAGCTTGCCCCGGGCCGCGCCGTGGCCAGGTCGCGAATGCAGCGGCGCGGCGCGGACCCGGGGCAATGCGCCGCGGCGCTCATTCGCTGCAGCTGCTAGAACTGCTGGCCGCCCACGTCGACGCGTCCGTGCGCCGCCAGCCAGGTGAGCGCTTCGTGCAGCGCATCGAGTGAGCTGAAGCGCGGCGCGTAGCCGAGTACCTCCCTGGCCCGCTGCGTGCTCGCCGTAATGCTCCGGAACGTGTGGTCTCTGGTCACCGCGGCGTGCTCAGCGCCGACCCGTCGTTCGTACTCGGGCCATTCGACGAAGTCGAGCACCGGCGCGCGGCCGAACCACCCCGCGACGCCGGTGGCCAGTCCAGTCAGCGTCATGGCCTGGTCGGCGACCACGTGAAGGCTCCGTCCGATCGCAGCCGGACGGCTCACCGCGAGCTCGAAGGCCTGCGCCACGTCGTCGGCATGGACGTGATTAAGCACGCCGAGGCCGTGGTCGGGCAGGGCGAGTGGCTCGCCCGTCGCGAGTCGGGTCCAGACGGCCGGGTCAAGGTTCCCGGCCGGGCTGATGACCTGCCAGCCTGGCCCGCTGATGTGACCCGGATGCAGCACGACCGCTGGTACCCCGCCCGACTGGGTCTCGCGGTGCAGCATGGCCTCGATCTGAGCCTTGCCGGTGCCGTAAGCGCCGTAGGCCGTGCGCGGTTCGTCCTCGGTAACCGGGACTCGCAGGGCCCGCCCGTGCACCCAGATCGTGCCGCAGTGTACGAGCAACGGCCGGCCAGGGCGCAGCGCGGCGAGGAGCTGGCCGGCCGCCTCCGGCGTGAAGCAGATCAGGTCGATCACCACATCAGGACCAAGAGCCGCGATCCGCTCGCCGAAAGTTCCCGCCGCGTCCTCGGCCTCCCGGTCCGCGGTGATGCGGGTCACCGCGGACCAGGCCGGATCCGCTTGATAAGGCTCGCGCGCGCCGCGGCTCAGCGCGACGACCTCATGGCCGCCTCGCACCAGCCGCGGGACCAGGTAGGTGCCGATATGGCCGGTAGCCCCGATGACGACGACGCGGCTCATATCCGCCACCCTTCTGTCCGGCCGGGTACTCAGGCTATCGAGGCTGCGGATAGCCCGGGCACCCCGCGAGCGGCGCGGCAGGCCGCCGCTAAGGCTCGCGCTTGCCGGGCAGAGCTGCGCGCCGAGGATCGCCGGCCGCCACGCCGGGGCTTGGTGTCAGCCTTGGCGGCCGCCATCCTCGGGTCGGAGACCGCCAGCTCATACTGCCGGATGACATCGGCCGGAAGCCGTCCGTGCTCGGCTACCTCGAACCCTCGCTCCTCGGCCCAGGCCCGGATCTGGCGGCTGCGCTCGCGACTGGCCGCGGTCCGGACACCGCCGTGTCCGCGCCGCGGACGTGCTGCCCTGGCTCGCTCAACGAAGGGCGCCAGCTTATGGCGCAGATCGCTCGCATGTTTGGTGCTGAGATCCAGCTCATACGTTGTACCGTCCACGCCGAATCTGACGGTTTCGTCGGCTGGGCCGCCGGTGAGGTCGTCCTCGAGCTGCACTTCAACTTTCCGCATGAGTTCCCCCGAATGTGCGCGGTCCTTCTAGCGCGCAGCGCGAAATGAGCTGACGCTGCTATTTCATTCCCTGCCAGTGCACGATCTAATGCCAGCTGCCGAGTTGTCACCGTGGCTGATATCCGGCCCATCATGGCAGCGAACTCTTCGGACGACGGGAAGGCGGGCGACGAAGGCCCGCGACAGGAGGAACCATGAGCGGAACGGGCCCAGCTGCCCGCCCGGACGCCTCGCCGGACGCGGCCGTCCAGAGCGAGGATCTGCCGGTCTGCCGCACCTGCGGCGTGCAGTACGCGGCGCCACGTGCTGACTGCCCGGTGTGCCTGGACGAGCGCCAGTACGTCGGCTGGAGCGGCCAGCAGTGGACCAGCCTCGCGCAGCTGCGCGCCGCCGGTCATCACGGCCGGATCGCCGCCGAAGGTCCTGGCGTCGTGGGCGTCGGCACCGAGCCCGCTTTCGCCATTGGCCAGCGCGCGCTGCTGATCCAGTCACCAGGCGGCAATGTCCTCTGGGACTGCATTACCTATCTCGGCGACGACCTGCAAGCGCGGATCCATGATCTCGGCGGGGTCAGCGCCATCGCGATCAGCCATCCGCACTACTACGGGACCATGATCGAGTGGAGCCGGGCGTTCGACGCGCCTGTCTACATTCACGCCGCTGACCGGCAGTGGGTGGGCCGCCCGGACTCCGCGGTCCGGTACTGGGACGGCGATCGGCACGAGCTGGCGCCAGGCATCACCCTCGTGAACGCTGGTGTGCACTTTGCCGGCGGCACCGTTTTGCACTGGGCTGAGCCGAGCGGTGGTGCCCTGTTCAGCGGTGACATCCTGCAGGTCGTGATGGACCGGTCCTTCGTGAGCTTCATGTACAGCTATCCCAACTTGATCCCGGAGCGGCCGTCAGTTATCCGTCGCGCGCTCCGGCTGCTGGAACCGCTGCAGTATGACCGGGTGTACGGCGCCTGGTGGGGCCGGGTCGTCGCGGCGGACGGCGCGGCGGCCGTCCGCCGCTCGGCCGAGCGATACCTCCGGTTCGCCGAGGCAGGCGGCCTGGACGGCTAGCTGCCGGACGTGTTCAGCGGAGCCACGGGCAGATTGCTGGCATGCTGCACAAAGGACTGGCCAATGGTGAACCGCCAGCGCGGGTCGAGCGCGAGCCTCAGCAGCTGCGAGAGCGTGAGCGGCTCGCCCTTGCTGACCGGGTTCGGCGGCACCATCGCACTGTTGCTCTCGGTCACATTCACCTGCGCCACGTTGGGCCGGAACACCGAGACACTCACCTGCGCTGGAGTCTTGCCGTTTGGACCGCCGCTGTACTCTTCGGCCACCTCGGCGCCGCCGGGCAGGTGATAGACCTGGCAGCTCACGCCGGCGGCAGTGGCAGCCGGGCACCCGAAATCGAAGGCTTGCTGGCCCGCTGCCAGCAAGCTGACCTGCACGGTTCCGGATCCGGCCGGAGTGCTGACGTTATTGAACCAGGCGTCCGCTGAGCGCAGCGTGGCTCCTGGATTGGCGTCAGTACTCGCCTCCACCTCCCCGAATGTGCTGTCGGCCGGCAGGTCGTCGATCAGCAGCTGGCCAAGGGACTGACTGGTGATCGGGACCGGGTGTGCCTCGGCCCGCTGCGGCGGCTGCGTCGGCCGGATGAATAGGACGCCTGGCGACCCAGCCGGGCTCACTGTCACGCCCGGGTGCGCGGAGTTGCTTCCCGCGGCGGCTGGCGCCGCGCCTTGCTGGTGGCTCTGCGCTGCCGGGCTCAGCGCACCCGCCAGCGCCGGCATGCCGAAGGCTAGCGCCGGGCCGGCCGCGACCGCCACGCTGATGCCGGCCGCGATGTGCCGGCGCCTGCTCCGGCGTGCCCCGCGCACCGCACCGGCGACGAGGTCACGCGTGAAGGGCGGCTCGTGGTCCTCCACCGCTTCGTGCAGCAGCTGCCTGACTGTGGTCTCGATCATGTGTCATCCGCTCCTCGGAAGAGTCGCTCCGGAATCAGTTAGTCGGTCAGCGCTAGCTCGGGCAGACTTCCCCCGAGGCGGTCGCGCAGCTTACGCAGCGAGCGGGCGCTCTGGCTTTTGACATTGCCGGTCGAGCAGCCAAGGATCGCGGCTACCTCGTCGACACTCAGGTCCTCCCAGTAGCGCAGCACGACCACGGCGCGCGCCTGCGGCGGCAGCGTGGCCAGGGCGCCCAGCAGCACCAGGCGGAGATCAGCGGGCGTGGGATGGGCCGAGGACTCGGGCATCCTGTCCACCGGGACCTCGCTGGACTTGCGGCTCCGGCGGCCGGCCAGGTAGGCGTTGACCAGCACGCGATGCGCGTACGCAGGAGCGTTCTGCTGCCTGCTGATCCGCCGCCAGGAGAGCAGCGTCTTCGTCAGGGCGATCTGGGTGAGATCTTCTGCCGTATGCCAGTTGCCGCAGAGCAGGTACGCCGTTCGCCGTAGCCGGGCCATCTCGGCTGCGGCAAACTCGGTGAATTCGTCGGGGCAATCCACCCGGCCACCTTTCATCTGGCTGTCATCGTCATCTACCAGATGCCGTGAACCTAGTGGCAGGTTGCAGCTCTCCTCAGATGAGCTGTGCGGCGGCTGGCCGCAAGGAGAGGAACGGGCGGCAGGACCGAGCAGCAAGCTGCCGCTGGGCTCGGCGAGATGAGCAGGCCGACTGCCGCCCAGCGCTGGCTAGCCTGCGTACTTCTGCGCAAGCGTGCCGACTCGCGGCAGGGCCGCCTCGACGTGCCTGGCTGCGCCGCCGCGCACGGCGCGGTAGGCCTTGACAATCGTCGGGCGCTCTGAGTCCGCCGCGAGGCGGTCGGTCATCGTGAGCAGGGACTCTGCCACCTGCTCGCCGCGCTTGGCCAGGTAGTCGCCAAACTCGGCGCTGCCGGAAGCGCCGAAGTCGACCCAGTAAGGCTCGAGTTGCGCGCCGATCTCCGGCAGCAGTCCCGCCACCACCTCGCGCAGGTAACCGGGTGCGAATGCGTTCGCGGTCTTGTACGCCAGCTTGACGGCATTGCCGGAGACACCGGACTTCTCTGCCAGCTCCTGGTTGATCAGCGCCATGCAGTCAGTGACCACCTGGTCGTGATTCTCCGCGGCGAGCAGGGTCTCGTGCAGCGATGATGCCATGTCGGTATCGGGTCCTTTGCGGCGGATGCTGGCCTGGTCCTGGTTCAGAGCCGGCCCAGCGTATCGCGCCCGGCCCCGCCGCCCATCGCGGGCGCGTCAGGCCGACGCCAGCCGTGCTCCGGGCCCGGGCTCGCTATGCGTATTGGCGGGGCTGACCTCGCCGTGGCAGTGCGGACAGGTCAGCGTCGGCGCGGTGATCTGGCCGCAGGTGTCGTGGCGGAAGACTGTCGGCGCGCCGTCCGGGCCGGGCGCCCAGTCGTCACCCCAGCGGATCAGCGCCGCGATGACGGGGAACAGCGCGAGTCCCTTCGCAGTGAGCCGGTATTCAAAGCGCGGCGGGTGGTCGTGATAGCGCACGCGCTCAAGGACGCCCTCGTCGGTGAGTTTCTTCAGGCGCGCGGTGAGCACACTCCGTGCCATGCCAAGGCTTGCATGGAAGGCGTCAAAGCGCCGCGTGCCGCGGAAGGCGTCGCGGAGGATCAGCAGCGTCCACCACTCGCCGACGACGTCGAGCGTCCGCGCGATCGAGCAGTTCCAGTCCGCCAGGCTTGTGAGCTGCATTCACAGACGATACCACGGTTAGTAGTTTGACAAGACTAACTGCCGCTGAGAGTGTGTTGCGAGTAGGTCTTATCACCGAACTTACTAGGGCACAGGGGGCAGAGTGATGGGCGAGCAGATCATGACGGACCACGGTGTCGAGGCACTCAAGATCGCCGCTGCCTGGCCTGGGGCGGACCGGGCGACCTTGGTGACGCTGGCGACGGTGCTGGCGGGGACTGGCGCCGATGCCGATGGGTACGCGTATTTCCGGGACCTCGCCGCGGCTCAGCCAGAGCAGGTGCTGCCAGCGGTACTGGCCGGGTTCTTCCAGGTACGCGCGGGTGACGACGTCGCGGCGGGCCTGGCCAGGCTTGACGCCGCAGCGGGCCGGGACCTGGGGCCCCCGCAGTACTACCGCGGACTCGCCATCGCCGGGCTGGTCGGCCTGGCCGACGACCCAGCTCGCGCGGCGCAGGCAGTGCAGGACCTCGAATTCGTCCTTGCGGTCAAGGACCAGTTCCCTGGGCAGATGCTGCGTGCCGTGCAGCACGCGCTGGTGGCCGCATACTCGGCGCTCGGCCGGGACGGCGACGCCGCCGCGGCGGCGTCGCGAGCCGGCCTGTCGGGCACCCCGGCCGGGACGCGCCTGGAATTCGGCGGCTTCTCCGTTAGTGGTGCTGAGGGCTTCCGCTTCGGCTCGCCGCGAATCGTGCAGCCCGCGCCGGGGATCCAGGTAGCGCAAGGCTACGACTTCGGCGACTTCGCGTTCGTGACGACGCAGGATGGCATCGTTGCCATTGATGCGGGGACTGCGCCGCACCGAGTGGAGGCAGCACTCGCCGCCGCTGGCCTTTCTGCGGGCGACGTCCGGCACGTGATTGTCACGCACGCGCATTTCGACCACGTCGGCGGGATCGGTGCGATCCTGCGGCCGGGCACGCGGGTGATCGCCCAGGCCGGGTTCCCGGCCGAGCTGGACCAGCAGCACGTCAATCAGGTGCCATACCGGAACTTCACTGGTGCGGGCGCCGGGTTCGGCAACGGCGGGCCGCCCCACCCGGCGATGATCCGGGCGGACGTGCTGGTGGCCGAGACGACCACGTTCACGATTGGCGGCACGGAGTTCGTGCTGTACCCGGTCACCGGCGGTGAGACAACCGACGCCCTGATGGCTTACCTCCCGGCGAGCGGAGTGCTGTTCGCGGGTGACGTGCTGATGCCTTACCTGGGGGCACCGTTTTTTGCTGAGGGCTCGCCCGATGGCCTGCTTGCCGCCCTGAAGCTGATTCTCGAGCTGGCGCCGGAGACCATGGTCCAGGGCCACACGGTGCTCAGTGACTTGTTCACGCTGGACGCGGCCGCCGGGCTGCTCGATGCCTTCACCGAGGTGCGGACGGACGCGCTCATCGCGATCCGGCGCGGCGCAAGCGTGACCGAACTGCTGGCAAAGAACTACCTGCCGGAGATGCTGCGGGACCATCCGGCGGCGGTCAGCCCGTTCCTCGCCATCCGGGAACACTTCGTGCAGCGGCTGCACCACCAGCACACCGGCTACTGGCAGGCGGACGGACAGGGCATGGAGCCGATCGGCCCCGCTGACCGGGCCGCCGCGCTCGACCTGCTGGCGGGGCATGAGATCGAGCCTTTCGTGCAGGCAGTCCGCGCGCTGCTGGCGCAACGGGACTACGCGCTCGGGCTGGAGATCGCCACGGCCGGGCTCGCCTGCCATCCCGGCGCTGCCGAGCTCGCTGATCTGCGCCAGCAGGCGCTCTACCGGCTGCTGGAACGACATCAACTGCAGGACCCGTTCCGCTTCCTGATCTACGCGGAGCTCGCTGGCGCGGAACTCGGCGCAGTGGCCTGACCGTCGGTGCCTGCCATGCCGCTTGAGCCGGCCGGAGAGCCCGTGCCGCCCAGAACGCGGCCAGCCAGGACAGGCTCATCAAAGCGGATCCGCTCGCGTGGCATGCCTGCCCGGGTCAGCACCCGGAGCGTTTCCCGCACCATGTCGGCCGGTCCGGCCACGTAGGCCTCGCAGTTGGCATGTGGCATGTATCGCGCGGCGACCCGGCCGACGTTGCCTTGCATGCCGTCGAATGCCGGGTCGTCGGAAGTGACCGGCGTCAGGTACAGCCACGGATAGGCGTCGCTGAGCCGCCACAGTTCGCGGAGGTCGTAGAGCTCTGCGCGGGTGCGGGCACCGCAGAACAAGTAAATCTGCCGTCGGCGGCCGGGCCGTGCGTCCCGGATGGCCTGCTCGGTGATTGCCTTGACCGGGGCGAGCCCAGTGCCGCCGGCGACGCAGAGCAGGTCCCGGTGGCCGCTGCTCGCGAGGGTCATCGTGCCGAGGGCGGGACCGACCACGACTTCGTCGCCCGGCGCGGTGTGGCGGACCAGCGCGTTGCTGACCCAGCCGCCCGGAATCGCCTTCACATGCAGGCTGACGAGCCCGTCGTCCTTGGGCGCGCAGGCGACGGAGTAGGGGCGCCAGACGTGCGGCCAGCGCGGTGTCTGCACGGTGAGGTGCTGGCCGGCCTCGTAACGCAGGACCGTGTCCGGAGCGAGCGTGATCACCGCGACGCCATGCCCGCGGCTCTCGTGCCTGACGACTTCGGCCGTCCAGAAGGCTGGGTGTACGGCCGCGTCCTGCTCGGCGCCTCTGATCATCAGCGACGAGGCAGTCGTATAGGTCCGGGTCCAGGCCCGCTCCGCCTCGGCTGTGAAGGCGGGGCCGGCAAAGGCGCGCAGCGTAGCGATCAGTGCCTGCCCGACCGCCTCGTACATAGCGGGCTCGACGTTATACTTGCGGTGATCTCGGCCCAGTTGCGCGAGGTACGCGGCCATCTGGTCAGGTGCATCCAGGCTCTCGACGATGCGGCTCAGTGCGCGGAACAGGCGATCTCGCTGCTCGTCCATGGCTGGCGGGAACAAGAGCCGCAGCTGCGGGTGGCGCAGGAACAGCCAGCCGTAGAAATAGCCGGTCGCCTCGTCGCCTGCCTTCGCTATCGCGGCAAAGGTCTCCTGAATAGCCGCGGCGACCGGATCCGTGCCGAGTTCGACCGCGCCCGAGCGCTCGAGCGAACCGACCCGACTGTCCGGGTCGCTCGCGTCCTTTCCCGGCCGGTGCTGCGCTTGCAGACCGCCGGGTGGCAAGTCGGAATCGGCTGACGGCGGGTCATCAGGCAGCGCGAGCAGGCCGTCGCGCAGCCGTTTCAGCACGGCCAGGTCATAAGCCCACGTGCGGCGGCGCCACCAGCCCTGCGGCTGCCGGTCGCGATCGCGCTCGACGGCATCCCGGCGCAGGACGCTGGCGGGCGCTGACTCAGCCCCTGCCATTGACCAGGCGCCTGTCCCCGGCGGGTGCCGCGCGCCGTCTCGGAGCGTCTTGCGTCACCATCGAAACCTCCTTAGCAGCTGGCGTGGCGCGGTTGGTGCCTTTGCCGCGCAATTACTGGTGCCTGCCAGAATGACACCCTACTGATCGGACGTCAGGCTATGTAGGTTTCCTGATTTCGCAGGGCGAATTCGGCGGCATCGCCAGCGCCAAGTCGAACGTGCCGTGGTCTCGAAGTCAGCCCAGCTACCGGGATCGTAGCTGGCGCGAGCTGGTCGGAATGGCGATAGAAATTGGGCGTCTGGTCGAAGTTCTCGTAATACCTATGAAACACCTGAGTAGCAGATGACGCGGTCGGCGGGACTATCCAGGTCCAGTCCGCCGGGCAGCTTCGGCCCTGTGCTTCCTCGAGTTGGAGATGCTTGAGAAACCGTGCCGACTCGGTGTGATGATCGGTGATCGTGACGCCGGCCACGCTGAAGGAGTGCAGGACGGCGAGGTTGAGCTCGGTCAGCGCCTTGTCCTTCCAGAGTGACTTGTCCGACCTGGTGTCCAGGCCCAGCCGACCAGCGATGACGGGCAGCTGGTCGTAGCGTGCGGCATCGCCAAGATCGCGGGATCCGATCTCGGTGCACATGTACCAGCCGTTGAAGGGCGCGGCGGGATACCGGATGCCGCCGGCGTCGAGGTACATGTCAGCGATCACTGGCACGGCGTACCACCGCAGGCCGAGATCGCCGAACCAAGGCAGATCCGGATGCCACAGCGGTATCTCGAGCACCGCATCGGGTGGCACATCGTGCGCGGTCAGTCCGCTGGCGCTGACCTGGATCAGCAGTGGCAGCAGGTCGAATCGCCCGTGCGGCTGGCCGCCGGTCCACCCGAGTGCGCAGGCCAGGCGCGTCAGGTCGGTGTTCGCCGGGTCGCCGACCACGACGCTGCCGTGCTGATATCCGGCATAAGAGACGAGCTGCCGCGACACGATGCGCGGGCCCGGCTCGTCCGGGGCATCGGGGGCGAACACCGTGATGACCGGCCGGATCCGGCCGCCGTTGCTGGCCTCCCGCAGGTGCGCAACCGCCTCGGCCGCCACGCCCTCGGCCGTTGTCACGTCACGGCGGTCGCGAACCTGCAGCCGGCGCCAGTAGAGCCTGCCGATGCAGCGGGCGCTGTTGCGCCAGGCGACGCGCGCACCGAAGGTCAGCTCCGCCTCGGTGTGCCGGTAGGTGCCAGTTGCTGCGATCTCGGATCGGACCTGGGCAAGCCGCCGGGAGAGCGCGCCGCCCGCATCCCGGCTCTCGGCATAGAACAGCTGGATGAATGACTCAGCCTGCCGCCAGACTTCGCGCCCGGCTAGTGACATTGGCATCCTCGATACGCGGACGGGGCTGACAGCCGAAATTCCGGACGAGGTGTGACGCCGTTCAGCTCTGCGCATTTGTCCGCCAGATCTGTGCAGCCGCCTGGAAATCATGATGGTGCAACGGTACGTCCGGGCAGCTTTCTCAGCAAGGTGATCGCCGGAATGGACCGGCCCCGCCCGCCCGGATTGTTGCAAATATCTGCTCGAATTGCGAGCAGTTATTCAGGCATTGCTTAGCAGTAACGCCGCAGCGTAATCCCGCAATCTCCCGCGGCCAGAGCATCACGGCGCCGGGATTAGGGTTAGCTGCCGTGGAACCTGACGAACGTCTTACTCACGGTTCATCATTCGGCGCGGCCGCGGCCGCCTACGCGCAGCACCGGCCTGACTACGCGGCCGCGGCGGTGGCGTGGGCGCTGGAACTCGCCCCGGGCGGGCAGGCGGCGCGGGTGCTCGACCTCGGCGCGGGCACCGGCAAGTTGACGGCCGCCCTCGTCGGCCTCGGCGTGGATGTCACGGCGGTCGAGCCGGACCCGGCCATGCTCGCCGAACTGCGCCGGCAGCTGTCGTCGGCCCGGCTGCCCGGCACTAGGGCCCTGTCCGGGAGCGCCGAGTCGATCCCGCTGCCGGACCAGTCGGTGGACGCGGTCGTGGCTGGCCAGGCCCTGCACTGGTTCGACATGGCGGTTGCCGGACCGGAGATCGCCCGGGTGCTGGTGCCCAGGGGAGTCCTGGCGGGGTTGTGGAACGTGGACGATGACCGCGTCGACTGGGTCGCTGCGCTCGAGCGGGTGAGCGAGGGCTCGGCGAGCGTGACGCTGAGCAACTGGCACGCCAGCGAAGCGCGTGCTCACCTTGCCGAGCTCGAGCTGCCGGGACTGTTCACCGTGCCGGAACGGGCCGAGTTCCCGCACGGACAGCGGCGCACCGTCGAGTCGCTGCTGGCTACGATTGCGACTCACTCGCGTCCGCTGGTCATGCCTGCGGACGAGCGCGATCAGCTGCTGAGCCGTATCCGCGCCTACCTGGAGAGCCGGCCGGAAACCTCCGGCGGCGAATTCACGCTGCCGATGCTGACCGGAGTGCTGCGCGCGACCCGGTTGTGAGGAGCGGCTTAGCGGTCGGCGCTCGCCGCGAGCGAGGCGGCCAGGTCGTGCAGTGCCAGTGCCGTCGCCAACGACGTCTCGATGGCGAGGTGACGCGGCCGTTCCTCGCCCCGGATCGCCGCGTGGATGTGACGGATCGCGGCGGTGAACGACATCTCGCCAGGCGGTGCCGCCATCGTCCGGGTCTGCGTCGGCCCGGCCTCGACCGTGTAGGCGTCCGCAGGGCCGGGATGGAAAGGGTTGGTGACGGTGATCCGCCCGCCGGTGCCCTCGATCGAGGTGGCCGTGTCGAACCTGCGGCGCATCCCGCACGACAGCATCAGCCGCTGGCCATCGGGATAGTCCAGGACACCCCATGTGTCCACATCAACGCCGTCGCCGCCCATGACCGCCCGCGCCCACGCCCCGGCATGCTGCGGCCCGAACAGTTCCTGCGCGAGCCGAACCGGATAACACCCGACGTCCAGCAGTGCACCGCCCTCAAGCTCACGTGACAACCTGATGTTGGGCCCGCCCGCCAGCGCGAAATGGAAGTTGGACTTGATCTCCCCGACCTCGCCGATGGCACCAGCCGCGATCAGCTCTCTGATCCGCTGCATCTGGGGCTGGAAGGGAAAGACAAACGCCTCCCAGAGGAGCGCCCCCGTGTCCATCGCCACCGTCAGCACTCGCTCGGTATCCGCCAGCGTGCCGCACAGAGGCTTCTCGCACAGCACCGCCTTGCCTGCCTGCAGTGCGCTGATTGTCCACTCAGCGTGCAGCGCGTTCGGCAGCGCGATATAGACCGCGTCAATCGCCGGATCGTCCAGGAGCGGCTGGTAGCCGGTGATCGCGCGGCCGATGCCGTTGACGCTGGCGTACTCGCCAGCCCTGGTCGCATCCCGGCCCGCCACCGCTACGGGCTCGCCGCCTGCTTGCCGCAGCGCCGGCAGGAACGCTGATCGGGCGATATTGGCCGTGCCGAGAACTCCCCAGCGCACCGGCTCAGTCGACGTCATCGTCCCCTCGCTTCCGCCTAGCCGAACTCATGCACCCCAGCTGCCGGCGATCGAAATTCGCCGTCAGCGGGATGGTAGCTGTCCGGCGCGGCTGCGGTGAGCCCGGTCGGCCCGCAGAGCCGTCCTGTTAGCCGCCCGTGTCGGCGGCGAACGCCGACTCCTCACACCGTCCCGGAGTCAACTGGTCACGCGGTCCCAGGAGAGGCAACAGGGGCGCCAGGAAGAGGATCCTCTGGCGCGCTTTGCCGCCAGTCCCTGGTCCAGCAGAGCCAGAGCAGGGCAACACCCGTGGCTGCCAGTGCCAAGGTGAACGGCACATCCGTGCCGTACCGCTCGACCAGCGACCACGCCGACGGATGTGCGGGATAGAAGTACGGCACGGAGTAAAGCGTCAAGGCGGAAACGTGCGCCACCGCGACCCAGTCAAGCCTGCTGACAGCCATGACTGCGAGCAGGGGAAAGAGCATGGCGTCGTACCACGCTTGCTCGTACGGCGACGCGATCAGGAAGGCCAAGATCAGGGCCAGGGCTTCCCGCACTCCGGGCAGGTCGGGCGGCCCCTGCGGCAGTCGCCACAACAAGATGAGCGCGAGTGCACCGCTCGCGAGCAGGCCTGCCACATTGATCAGAGCGTCGGCGTGGGTACTTGTGACCAATCGGGCGAGGTCATGCCAGAGAAGATTGGTGCGCTCGCGGCTCTCGAGGCCGAATGTGGTCGCCGTGAGCACAGACCGGCCGTCGACAAGACTGAACGGCACAAGAACCGCGGCGGCGCCGGCTGCCAGCGCGGCCAGCGCACGCGGACTGCGGCGTGCAGCCCACACGATGCCAGCACCGAAGAGCACCATCGAGGTTTTGACCGCAGCTGCTAGGACAAGCATCACGGCTGCGCAGAAGGCCCGCTGCCACTTCGCTTTCCGCATGGCAAAAAGCGCGGTCGCTCCCAGGGCTGCGCCGAGCACATCGTTGTGCCCGTCCGCCATGAGGAGGAACAGCATGAGCGGGTTCACCGACCACATCAGGTGCACCCGTATCCGCCGGGTTCGATCTGTACGCGTCACCAGGTCCAGTGCCAGAACCAGACTCAGATACGCGAGGGCGTTCCACACCTTCAGCCAGAAAAGAATACGCGCGGGAGAATCCCCGCCGATCGCTGCCGCCGCCTTCTCGGTCAGCGTGGCGAACGGGCCGTAGGCCGACGCCGGCAGCGGCACGTACTGCCGGATGGCAGCCGCGATCGGGTCCCCGGGTGGCAGGAATTTGTTCGATCCGGCCACGTACGGGTTATGCCCGAGAAGGGCGATACGCCCGTAGGCCGCGTAATACAGCGGGTCCCCGCTGGCAACAGGGGGGATCAGCATCAGCGCAAGGACCGCGATGACTGATGCCGCGATCAGACGTCTATGGCTGGGCCGCCATCCTCGTCGCGTCGCGATCAAGGCAGCCAGCAATCCCGTGGCACCCAGCAGCACAGCGATCCACGGCATGATCGGTGTGACCGCCCGAGCCAGATGGAATTGGAGGAACCACGAGGGTGACGGCGGGGCGGCCCGGAAGACAGGCAGTGGCTTGGCTGGCCCGGCTACTCCCCGGATAACCATGATGACGACACTGGCAGTTATCGCCGTCACCGCGATTCTCGCTGCCCAGCGGCTGTCTTTGGGTGCAGAGGCAGGAGTACCCGCCTGAGCCACCGACGAAAGTCGCATAGTGCGTCGCTCTTTCCGATCATGGCCGCGGAAATTGTGCACGCAGCAAGCAGCTCGACAACCGGCAACTTGCATGTGTCCGCTGTTAGCTCGTGCGGTGATTTGCGGCGGGGCGGAACTCAATCCCTAACCGGCCAGGTGCCGTGGAATTTTTGCAGTGATACGGTCCCCACGCTCCGGCATCTCAATCAGGCGCTCAGCGGCGGTTCCGTAGTCGAGGTGCGGCCCGCAGCGCAGGCATGAAGCCGCTACCCCTGCTCCAGGGCAGCCAGGACAGTCAGGCAAGCGACATAGGGCCAGGGCAGCCATGCAGCGTTATAAGAATCGACGGGGCAAACTTTTACGGGAGCGTTGTCGATGTGAGGTCAGAGCTATCGTGTCAGTACATGAGCCATTACCTGGTGGTGGAGCCCGGCGACCTGATCAACACCGGCACCCCGGCCGGCGTGGCGCTCGATCAGCCCGACCAGCCCTGCCTGCGCCACGGCGCCGCCGTCACGCTCGAGGACGATGGCCTCGGCCAGGCCGGGCAGCGGCTCATGGCAGCGCTATGACCGACGTCAGCCGGCCGTCCTCGCCGACCGCTGGAGCCGGCGAAGCGATGCCGCGACGACGGCTCGGCCGGTCAGCGGTGCAGGTCACCGAGATGTCCTTCGGTGGCGCGGCAATCGGGAACTTGTTCACAAAGGTCAGCGACGAGGACGCCCGCGGTGCCATCGACGCGGCCTGGGCTGGCGGCATCCGCACTTTCGACACCGCGCCGCACTACGGCCTCGGCCTGTCCGAGCGGCGCATCGGTGCGGCGCTGGCCGGCCGGCCGCGGGCTGAGTACGTCATCTCCACGAAGGTCGGCCGACTGCTCGAGCCCGTGAGGTTGCCGTGGGGCGTCGATAGCGAAGGGGGCTTCGCGGTACCTGCCGACCACATCCGGCGGTTCGACTTCAGCGCCGACGGAGTCCGGCGGAGCCTGGCGGCGAGCCTGCAGCGCCTCGGCCTGGATCGCGTGGACATCGTCCTGATCCACGACCCGGACGACTATGGCGACCAGGCGCTGCGGGAGGCCTACCCGGCGCTGGAGCGACTGCGCACGGAGGGCGTGGTCGGTGCGATCGGCGCCGGCATGAACCAGACGGAGATGCTGACCAGGTTTGTGACCGATACCGACGTCGATGTTGTCCTGATCGCCGGGCGATACTCGCTGCTCGACCGTTCTGCAGCCTCCGCCCTGCTGCCGGCGGCGGCCGACCGCGGCGTGTCGGTGCTCGTGGGCGGCGTGTTCAACTCCGGCCTGCTAGCCGCGCCACGGCCGGGCGCGACCTACGACTACCAGCCAGCGCCCGATGCGCTGGTCGCGCGCGCCAGGGAGCTCGAGGCGACATGTCACCGGTTCGGCGTGCCGCTGCGCGCTGCCGCGGCGCGTTTCCCGCTTGGCCACCCGGCAGTGGCCAGCGTCCTGGTCGGCGCCCGCAACCCAGCAGAGATTGCCGAGGCGATCCGGCTCCGCGGCATCGACATCCCGGCCCAGCTGTGGGCAGCGCTGGATGCCGTGCCAGCATGATCACCGCCGTGTACCGGCCGCGCGGCCGATGGCGGGTGGTCACCCTCCGGCTGGTGTCCGCTCCGGTGCCGCCACGTTCCGCCGCGGCTCCCGCTGGAAGATCACGTAGAGCCAGGTGAGCGAGGGGATCAGCAAGACTGCGCCAGCCAGCAGGCTGATCGAGGTGGCGAGCAGCACGCTGTGCGTGGCCGCGGCCGCGGCGATGGTCAGCCGCCCGGCGAGCAGGTACGGGTACTCGGCCAGGGCCCAGGCCCAGACAACTGCGCCGACGGCGACGGCGGCGGCGGTGCGGGCGATCAGGAAGCGCCGGAGGAAGAGCACGATCAGCGCGGCCAGGCCGGCCACGCCGGAGACTACGACGAGCGGCAGCGCCCGGTTCGCCAGCCCGTGCGCCAGGGTCGGGGCCTCAGCGTGCAGCACCGCTAGGCCAACCGCCGCGATGAGGCCGGCGACGGCCCCGGCCCCGAGCGCGCAGGCCCGGAACTGCCCGACCAGCCGGGCATCACCGGTGCGCCGCGCATCGGCGGTCAGGTACACGGCCGCCAGATAGGCGCACACGATCACGGCCAGCGCCCCGGTCAGGACGGACACCGGGTTCCACCAGCTCGTGACCGCGTTGCCCTGCCCGACGCCCGGCGGCACGCGCCCGGCCGCGACTCCGCCCGCCGCCGCGCCGAGGAAGAACGGCGTGATCACCGACGAGGCTGCGAATGCCGCGCCGAATGCCCGTCGCTGCCACCGGGCCGTCACGCTCTTGCGGAAGGCGAAGGCCGACCCGCGCCCGATAACCCCGAGGGCCGCCACCGTCAGCGGGATCCACAGCGTTGAGGCAACCGCGCCGAACAGTCCGGGAAAACCCGTCCACATCACCACCAGGATGAAGATCAGCCAGACGTGGTTCGCCTCCCAGACCGGGCCGATGGAGTGCTCGATCAGTGTCCGCCGGGCGGCACCAGCCTCGGCCCGGCCGGCCACCAGGTCCCAGAAGCCGGCGCCGAAGTCAGCGCCGCCGAACAGCGCATACGCCGTCACGCCGACCCACATGATGACCGCCAGCACGTTTGCCAGTGTCATGTCAGGTCACCTGATAGCTCTCGACGTCGGCGTCCTGCGGCTCGGTCGGCACCGGTACCGCCCGGGTCAGGTGCCGCAGCACGGCGATCGTCACCACGGTGAGGATCGCGTAGATGGCAACGACCGCCCAGAAGCCGTACTGGATACCGGGCTCGGGGTTCACCGCGTTCGCTACCTTCATCACCCTGTACACGATCCACGGCTGCCGGCCCACCTCGGTGGTGATCCAGCCGAGCTCCATCGCGACCACGGTGGCCACGCCCGATACCGCGACAGCGCGCAGGAACCACCGGCTGCCCGGGAAGTCCTGCCGTCGCCACCACCACAGCGCCAGCCACAGGCCGAGCGCCAGGAGCCCGAATCCGATCCCGACCATGGTGTCGAACGACAAGTGCACGAGGGTCACCAGTGGTGGCCGGTCGGCGGCCGGGGTCGCGTCCAGGCCCTGAATGGAGGCGTGCGGGTTCAGCCTGGCCAGCATTGACAGGCCGTCGGGGATCCGCAGCGCCCAGTGCAGCTGGCCGCCTGAGTACCAGCCCCCGATGGATTCCGGCGCGCCGCGTGTCGTGCGGGACAGCCCCTCCATCGCGGCGAGCTTGGTGGGCTGGTCGGTCGCAACCATTCGTGCCGCCCAGTCGCCCGCGACAATCTGCGGCACAGTGAGCAGCGCACCGCCGGTCAGCGGGATGAGCATGCCGAGCCGGTGGTAGCGGTCGCGCCTTCCGCGCAGCATCGCGACGCCGTAGACGCTGGCCGTC
Source organism: Streptosporangiaceae bacterium (assembly GCA_036495585.1). Classification (GTDB taxonomy): domain Bacteria; phylum Actinomycetota; class Actinomycetes; order Streptosporangiales; family Streptosporangiaceae; genus JAJYUU01. The sequence continues at coordinate 162,404 of DASXMP010000104.1, read as the reverse complement.
CCGAACCCGGTGACCATCAGCGCCGCGAGGATCATGTGCACGGTTTCCGGGCCGGTCGCCGCGTTGAACATCGCTGCCAGCGGGTCCACGCCCACGAGGCGCCCGTGGACGATGGTGTAGCCGGCCGGCGCGTTCATCCAGGCGTTCGCGCATACCACGAAGAACGCGCTCGCTATCCCGGCGGCGAAGATCGGCACGCCGGCAGCGAGGTGCACGCGGGGCGACAGCCGGTCCCAGCCGTAGAGGTAGATGCCCAGGAAGATGGCTTCGATGAAGAATGCGATCCCCTCGATCGCGAACGGCAGCCCGATCACCTGACCCCAGCGTGACATCAGTCCGGACCACAGCACGCCCATCTCGATCGACAAGATCGTGCCGGAGACAGCGCCGACCGCGAAGAGCAGGCCGAGCGCCCGGGCCCATCGGCGCGCCAGCAGCCGGTACACCGGATCCCCGGTCCGGATGCCGCGCCATTCGGCGAACAGCACCAGGCCAGGAAGCCCGACACCGAAACACGCAAGGATGATGTGCCAGGCCAGTGACAGGCCCATTTGCGACCGCGCAGCGACCGGATCAGCAGTCGCCGCAACTGTGGCGAGGATCGTCACGTCAGCCTCCCGAAGACGCGCGACAACACTCGCCATTCTACTACGTGGTGTAGTAATAACGCCGGGCTCAGGCTGTGACGCTGATCTCGACACGGGCGCCCGGAAGCTCGGCCAGGCGAAACGCGGGGCATACCCGTGGAGGTGTTCTTATGCCCACCGGGGTATAGTCCGGATGACGGGTGGCTCAGCAAAAGTCACCGGAGGGGGTGCGCAGTTGAAGGTCGATGAGGACTCCCGGAGCGCGGTCCTGAATCGGCTCCGCAGAGCACAGGGGCAGCTGGCGGGGGTCATCGCCATGGTGGAGGACGGGCGCGACTGCGCCGACGTCGTGACGCAGCTCGCGGCTGTCTCCCGCGCCCTGGACCGGGCCGGTTTCAAGATTCTGGCCAGCGGCATGCGGCAGTGCCTCGCGGGCGAGGGCGAAGCGCCGCTCACGGTGGACCAGATGGAGAAGCTCTTCCTCACGCTCGCCTGACCGCGGCGGCCGATTCCGCCGCCTGGCCGGCCGCGATGTGCGGCACGCGGGCGGCTGGCAGCGCCGGCACCGGCGGGCGGACGCGGCCGCGGCGTGGCAGCACCGCGTCCAGCCATCGCGGTGTCCACCAGTTGTAGCGGCCGAGCAGAAACATGGTGGCCGGCACGACAAGCAACCTGATCACCGAGGCGTCGATGAGCACGCTCAGCCCGAGGCCGAGCGCGAGCATCTTGATAATCACGCTTGATGACAGCAGGAAGGCGCCGAAGACGCTGGCCATGATGAGTGCGGCACACGTGATCACGCGGGCCGTCCCGGCCAGGCCGTGGGCCACGCTCTGCTGATTGTCGCCCGTGCTCAGCCACGACTCCCGTACCCGCGAGAGCAGGAACACCTCGTAGTCCATGGACAGGCCGAAGACGATCGCGAAGATCATCATCGGTACGTAGGACTCGATCGGGACCTTCTCGCTCACGCCGACGAGCGAGCTGCCCCAGCCCCACTGGAACACCGCGACGACCACGCCGTACGACGCGCCGATCGACAGCACATTCGCCACCCCAGCCTTGATCGCAAGTACCGGGCTCCGGAACGCCAGCAGCAGGATCACGAACGCGGCGAGAATGACGGCAGCGATGATGAACGGGAGCCTGCTGCTCACCACATCGCGGAACTGCAACTGCCCGGCCAGCGACCCCGTCACATAGCCGGTCGAGCCACTCGGGAACAGCACGCTTGGCAGTGTGTCGTCCTGCAGGACGCGCATCAGGGTGTCAGTCTGGGCCGCTTGCGGGCCGGTCCTTGGCAGCACCGTCGCGTAGACCAGCGCACCATCCGGCGTCGTCTTGACCGGTGACACCTCCGCCACATCCGGGGTTTGCAGGAGGCGGGTGCGCAGCTGAGCCTTGAGGGCGGGCAGGCCGCCCGCCATGTCGCCGGTGTCGGCACCGAGCTTGGCGACGACTGTGAACGGCCCGTTGGCGCCCGGCCCCCAGCCGGCGCTGAGCTCGGAATAGGCAACCTTGGCTGTCGACCCAGGTGGGTCAGCGCTGGCGTCGACGTGACCAAGGCGCATGGAAAACGCCGGGATCGCGAGCATGGCCAGGACCGCGATGCCTGCCATCAGGCAGCGCCACGGATGGCGGCCGACGAACTCCGCATACCGCTGCCAGCCAGCATGCGCGCCGGAAGCCTCGGCCACCGGCCGCCGTACCCGCAGCCGGTCGATGGACGTCCCGGCGATGGCGAGCAGGGCAGGTCCGACGGTGATGGCGCTGAGCGCGGCCACGGCGACGGTGATGGAGGCCGCCAGACCGAGCTTGCCGATGAAGGTCAGCCCGGATGCATAGAGCCCGAGCAGCGCGATGATGACGGTTGACGCCGCGACGAGCACGGCGTGACCGCTGGTTTCCAGGCTCCGCGCCGCGGCCTGCTCCGGCGGCACGCCGTCCATCACGAGCTGACGGTGCCTAGTCGCCAGGAACAGCGTGTAGTCGATGCCGACGCCGAGCCCCATCATGATCGCGAGAGTGGGGGAGACCTGCGGAAAGGTGGTTGCCGCTGCGATCATGCCGAGCGCCGACAGTCCGGCGAATGCCCCCGCCAGCGCACTCACGATAGGCAGCGCGGCGGCGTAGAGACTGCCGAACCCGAGCAGCAGCACAACCAGGGCGACCGCGATCCCGATGACCTCGGACCGCGCGTCCCTGCCCTTCGTCTTGGCAGCGGCGCCGAGCTGGCCGCCGTAGTTCACGCTGACGTGGGCGGCGCGCGCGGGCGCCACTGCGGCCGACACCCTGCTCAGATAGCTCTGGCCAAGCTGCTGCGGGTTGACCGAGAAGTGCACCGTCGCGTAGGCAATGCGCCCGCTCGGGGCGACCGCGCTGCTCGCGAGCGGATCGGATGCGGACAGGACCTCTGGCAACTTGCGTACATTCGCGACGGCCTGCTCGACAGCGCCCCGGTCACTCCTGACGGTTCCGGACTTCGCGGCGAAGACCAGGTAGCCGCTCTGACCGCCGGCCGAGGATGTCCGGTGTGCCTGCAGGAGGTCTGCGCCCTGCTGCGCGGGTGTGCCCGGCAAGGTGAAGTTGTCCGAGTAGACCCCGCCCAGAGCGTGGCTGCCGATGACAACTCCGGCCAGCACCACAAGCCAGCCGATGACCACGATGGCCCGGTGCCGCGCGCTGGCGAGGCCGATCCGGTAGAGCAGGCTGCGTTCCCGGCCTTGCTCGCCAGCTGGCCAGCTGGCCTCCAGCGTGCGATCTCCGGTCGGCGGGGCCTGCGCGGGGTGCGGGTCGCCGGGCGCGTCCGGGCTCGCTGCGTGCTGCTGCCTGAGCCGCCTGCTGCGCGCAGCACGGCGCCAGGCGTAGATGGCAATCGCCACGACCGCGGCCAGGATGACGATGCCGATGAGCAGGTCCAGGCGACGATGGTGGTGGGCATGGGCGGCGGCGAGCGCCACGGCCTGCGGTCCGATCGCGAGGCCGCGGGTCAGTGCAGAAACTGTCACACCTGACACGTTAGCGTAAACTGTCAGGTGTGACAAATTGTAGGATGGATGTATGACTGAAGCGCTGGGCCGGCGAGAGGCCAGCAAGCAGGCAACCAGGGCGGCGCTGCTCAGTGCCGCCAAGAGGCTGTTTGCCGAGCATGGGTTCGACGCCACCACGGTGCGGGACATTGCGGCCGCGGCCCGCGTGACCGAGCGGACGTTTTACCGTTACTTCGACGGCAAGGAGGGCCTAGTCGCCGAGGAGTTCCTGAGCTGGCTGGGCACGGTGGGCGCGGCGATCGCGGCGCGGCCCGCCGCCGAGCCACCAGCGATCGCGGTCCACCGGGCGCTCATCGACGTCGGCCGGGAGGCGGCGGTCAGCACCGGCCCGCTGCAGCTTTGGCTGTTCAGCGGCGGGCAGCGGTCGGGGATCCGGCGCTTCGCACCCCGGCCACTGATGCAGCTCGAGTTTGCCATCGCCGACGCGGTCCTGGCCCGGGCGGCAGTCGGTGAAACGGACAGGCTGGCGGCCCGCGGCGGCGGCGAGCCCGGCCCGACAGGCGGAGACGGTGCGCGGTTCCGGGCTCGCGTGGTCAGCAGGGCCGCGGTAGCCGCGCTACGCAGCGCGGTCATCGAGTACCGGGAGCTGGCGGTCAGCGAGGACGTGAATCTAGACGCGCTGAAGGCGCTGCTGGATGAGGCATTTGCGGTCATCGGCGCAGAATTCGGCGCCGTCAGCTGACTTGCACGTACCAAATCTTGCTCAATACAATGTTGGCCTATGGCAATGACTGAGCGCCTGGCGCCGTCTGCTGAACTCACCCCGGACACCGTCGGGGTGCTGCAGGACGCCACGCGGGTCCTGACCGGTGTCGCGCTGCGCAGCGTCGACGTCTTGCAGGGGGCGGTCACACTGCCGCAGTTCCGCATGCTCGCAGTGCTCGGCGATCTCGGCCAGGCTCGGTCCGCGGAGGTTGCCAGGGCCCTCGGCCTGGAGGCATCGACAGTGACGCGGCTGGCCGACCGGCTGGTGACCGCGGGTTACGTGGCCAGGGGCAGCGAGCCCGGGCACCGTGGCGTGGTGACCCTGGAGCTAACCGCATCGGGAGAGCGGCTCGTCCGGCAGGTGGCGCAGTGGCGAGCCCAGGAGCTGGCCCGCATCTTCGGACAGCTCGCGCCGGCCGACCAGACGCGCCTGATCGATGGCCTGCGCCAGCTCATCCAGGCGGCCGGCGACGAATACGGGCTCATCTCGCGCGGCCTTGTCCCGGTTTAGCCAAGGCGCTGTCAGCTAGCTTGGACTGGAGCCGACGTAGGCGCGCCGCGAGATAACGCCGTGTCCTGCGCCGCCGCCCCAGAGCGTGAACTCCTGGCCGGCATCGAGGAAGTCGGGCGCGGCCTCGTCGGCGATCGTGATCGTGACGATCTTCTCCTCGCCAGGCCGCAGGAGGGTCTCACCGTCCCAGGTGATCATTGCCGGAAAGTACCTGCCCACCACGGGCTGGCCGAGGTGCCAGGCATGGATCATCAGCGAGCGGGTGCCGCTGGCGAACTCCGCGGGCGCCTGCATCGCCAGGGGATCAGCCGGATCAAGTGTGATCAGGGCACGGTATCTGGACAGCTTCGCGGGGTTGAGCAACGCCCGGTATCTGGAGAGCTTCACTGCTGATCCCTCCCCTACGGCCGGCCAGAGCCGGACCTGAGCCTGCGCTGCGCCAGCGTGAGAGGCAATTGTTGCCTACTACAATACTTGCCATAGGCAAGTCTTTCAACCCTGGGGCCTGAATCTTGGGAACGCGCCTCGCTGAACTGGCTGCGCATCTGCGGGCCGCAGCCGGGAAGAGAGCGTGCAAGCACCCTGGGCTGGTGTGCCCAGCCTGGCGCGGATGCGGCCAGCGAGCGAGAGAGAAGTGCGTGAAACTACCGTTCCGGGACAAGCCGCGGGCCGAGCGGATCAGCGCCGCGGCCCGGACGGTCGCCCAGCGCACGCCGGAGACGCTGATGGTGGTCCGGTACCGGGCCCAGCCGGCCGCCTTCACGATCATCCGCCTGGCGGCCACGGCGTTGCTTGCCTATGGCGCCGGCCTGCTGGTGCCCTACACCACGTCGCAGCCGGTGCTGGCGCCGCTGACAGCGCTGCTGGTCGCGCAGGTGACGCTCTACCACACGGTGCGCACCGCGGTCCGCCGCGTGGCTGCGGTCCTCATTGGCGTGCTCGTCGCCGTGGCAATCTCGGCGGTGGTCGCCTTCACCTGGTGGAGCCTCGGCATCGTGATCGTCGCCGGGCTGATCATCGGCTTTGTCCTGCGGCTGGGGGACACGGTTCTCGAGGTGCCGATCAGCGCCATGCTGATCCTCTCGACCGGCCGGGGCACAGAGCAGGCCGCGGCCGGGCGGGTCGTGGAGACCATGATCGGCGCGGCCTGCGGGCTCATGGCCGGGCTCGTGCTTGCCTCGCCGCGGACCGAGTCAGCGCAGCAGGCCATCTCTGAACTCTGCGACAAGATGTCAGCCCTGCTCGGCAACATGGCCGCGGGCGTCAGCAAGGGCGCGGCCGCGGACGCGGCCGGCACGTGGCTGGATCAGGCTCGCGCGCTGGCCGCGGAGATCGAGCGGGTCGACCAGGCGGTCCGGCAGGCGGAAGACAGCCTCGCGGTGAGCCCGCGCGGCCGGCGTCGCGTACTCGGCCAGCTGGGGCTGCGAGACAACCTGGAGACGCTGGAGCATGCCGCCATCATCGTGCGCGGGCTGGCGCGCTCGGTCGCCGATCTGGCCGGCCTGGGCGAGGAAGATGTCCCCGAGCGCGACCAGGTAGAGCGGGACCGGCTCTCGGCCGTCCTGGCTGAGTTGTCCGAGGCGGTGCGGAGCTTCGAGCAGCTCGCCACCAGCGCCCGCGAGCCGGCCGAGCGAGATAGCGCCGAGTCGGCGCTGCGCGACCACCTGGAAGCCGCGAGGGAGCGGCAGGACAATCTCAGCGGCGTGCTAGCCGCCGATCCGTCGGAGCGTCCCGTCGGCTGGCCGCTGCGCGGCGAACTGGTCAGCCACATCGACCGGCTGCGCAGCCAGCTGGAGTCCGCGGCCGGGCCGCCGCATCCGGACGTACACGCTCATCCGCTGGCCAGGATGGCCCGGCGGGCCCGGCGCGGTCGGCCACACCGCGATTAGCTGCCGCAGCCGATTGCGCATGCTCCCGCCGTTCGGAGGGTGCTCTGGCAGGCGGGCACCACGCCCCGCATCCGGGAAGCTGTGGGTATTCCTGTGGGTCTTCCTCATGGTCGCCGTGGGGGCCGGCTGCCTACCTTCGTCTTACGCCGTCCGGGGGCGGTGGTGCAGGAAGGCGGTCGGCCCGCGGGGGCGCCGCCAGAAGGGATCGCTCATGATCGCCGTGCTGATCGCCGTGCTGATCGCAGTCGCCGCGCTGGTGGTGGCGGCGCCGATGGTGGCCGCGCTCGTCGTCAGCTCCGGCTGCCGGCGCGAGGACGCCAGGTGGGGCCTGGTCACTCCCGCCCACGGCCGCGTCGAGACGACAGCGCGGCGCATCGTGGCCATCGATCCGGATCGCGTCCGCTGGCCGCGGCCAAAGGATGGGGCAGCAGCGCAGGCACCAGTTACCGCCTGGAACGCAGCCGGGACGCCTGACAAGACGTCAGGCGCGAAGACTTCGACAGGGGCCCAGGCGGCGCTGATACCTGCTGGCTGATTGCTGCCGCACCGAACACCGGATGGACAGGCCGGGCAGGCTGGAGCGTGACCAGCCGCCCGGCCTACCGTCGTTCCGGCGACACGCAGCGACCCGACGGCACCCACGCTTCGCATCCGCGCGGCTAATCGCTTATAACCTTCTCACGGTGGTTTGCCGGCCGGCCGCAACTTTTTGCCGTCAGCCCAGACCGCCGGAAGCGCAGGTCGGGTGCAGCGGCGGGAGCGCAGGTGGCGTCGTTCGGGCAACTGCTCAGGCAGCTACGGCTCATCGCTGGGCTGACGCAGGAAGAACTCGCGGCTGCGGCCGGGATTAGCCCGCGGTCGGTCAGCGACCTGGAGCGCGGCATCAACATCACGGCGCGCAAGGACACCGCGCGCCTGCTCGCGGACGCGCTCGGGCTCTCCGGCCGGGACCGGGAGAACTTCGAGGCGCAGGCCCGCGGCCGCGCACCAGCCGCGGGCGTCGCCGCCGCGACGCGGACGCTGCCGCGAGACATCGCATCGTTCACCGGCCGGAGCGAGGAACTGCGGCTGCTGCTCGCCGCCGCCGGAGACGGCCGCGACGAGGGCGTGCCAAGCATCTACGCGATCGGCGGGATGGCGGGGGTCGGCAAGACCACGCTCGCGGTACACGCCGCGCACCTGCTGGCGCCGTCGTTCCCTGACGGGCAGATCTTCCTGCCGTTGCACGCGCACACGCCGGGGCAGCCGCCAGTTCAGCCAGCCGATGCCCTCGCCAGCATGCTGCAAACGGCGGGGATCGCGGCCCAGCAGATCCCGGCCAGCCTGGAAGCGCGCATCGGCCTGTGGCGCGACCGGCTGGCCGACCAGCGAGTGCTGCTGCTACTCGACGACGCCGCCAGCAGCGAGCAGGTGCAGCCGCTGCTGCCGGCCAGCCCGGGATGCGTGGTGCTGGTCACCAGCCGGCGCCACCTCACCGCCTTGCTGGACGCGCGCTATATCAGCGTGGACTCGCTGCCGGCCGGGCAGGCTGCGGGGCTGGTCGCCGCCCTCGCGGGCCGGCCTGACATCAGTGCTCGCGACGCGGCGGTCATCGAGATCGCGGAACTGTGCGGATGCCTTCCGCTGGCGCTGGGCATGCTCGCCCGCCACTTGCACCATCACCAGACCTGGAGCGCGGCCGATCTCGCGGCCGACCTGGCTGCGGCGCGGGACCGGCTCGAGCTCATGCACGCGGAAGACCTGTCCGTCGCGGCCGCGTTCGACCTGTCCTACCAGGACCTCACCGGGGAGCAGCAGCGGCTGTTCCGCCGGCTCGGCCTGCACCCTGGCACGGACATCGACGCATACGCCGCGGCGGCATTGGACGACTCCAGCCTTGGCCAGACGCGACGGAACCTGGACGGTCTGTTCGACCGGTACCTGCTGACCGAGCCGGTGCGCGGTCGCTACCGGCTGCACGACCTGATCCGCGAGCACGCGCGTGTGCTCGCCGCCGCCGATCCGCCGGCCGAGCGCAACGCCGCCGCAGCGCGGCTGCTCGACTACTACCTGCACGGCGTGCTGGCGGCGAGCCGGCGCCTGGGGCGCGGCACGACGGCGGATGCGAGGCTGGCCGGCGCTGAGGCAATGCTGGAGCACGCGCCGGAGCATGCGCCGGAACTGGCCGGCCGCGACGAGGCTGCGGCCTGGCTGGAGGCCGAGCGGCTCAACCTGCACGGCGTGGTGCGCTTCGCGGCGGCGCACGGAAAGCCCGGCCATGCGGCCGCGATCTCGGCGGCTATGCACGAGTTCTTCCGCAGCCATGGTCACTGGGGTCAGGCGCTCGGCCTGCACCGCGCGGCGCTCGAAGCGGCGCGGCAGGCGGACCTGCGGCCCGCCGAGGCGCAGGTGCTGACCGACCTCGGCGACATCCAGTACCTGACCGACGACTACTCGGCTGCCGCGGCGAGCCTGACGCAGGCGCTGGAGCTCTACCGGGTGCTCGCCGACCAGGAGGGAGAGGCTGGCGCGCTTGGCGGGCTCGGCGGCGTACTCCTCGCGATCGGCGACTCGACCGCGGCCTTGGACCGGCTGACGGAAGCACTGGCGCTGTACCGGAGCCTTGGCGACCGCGGCGGCGAGGCCGGCACGCTGACCGAGCTTGGCTCGGTGCTGTACCGCACCGGTGACTACCGGGCCGCTGCGACGAGCCAGCAGCGGGCGCTCGCGCTCTACCAGGAGCTGGGCGACCGGCAGGGGGAGGCAAACGCCCTGACCGACCTTGGCACCGTCCAGTGCCTGACTGGTGACCATGCGGCCGCGGCGGCGAGTCAGGAGCGGGCGCTCGCCCTCTACCGGGAACTCGGCGACCGCCTGGGGGAGGCGAACGCTCTCAGCGACCTGGGCACCGTGCAGTGCCTGACCGGCGCGCTAGCGGCGGCCGGCACCTGCCTGACCGGCGCGCTCGCGCTGTACCTGGATCTCGGCGACAAATCCGGCGAAGCCGAGGCCCTCAACAACATGGGGGACCTGGCCCTCGCGGCCGGCCGGCGCACCGACGCGCTCGCTCATCACGAGCGTGCCCGCGACATCGCCGCCAGCATCTCCGCGCCTCGCGAGGAAGCACGGGCCATGGAGGGCATCGGGACGTGTCACCTGCTCGATGGCCAGCCCGGCCTCGGCGCCGGACTCCTGCGCCAGGCGCTGGCCCTGTACCAGCAGATCGGCGCACCGCAGGCGCAGCGGGTCGCCGACCAACTAGGTGCGGATCATTGAGCAGTGAGCAAGTACCTGTCTGCCAGGACAGTAGTGCTGCGCGCGTTGTCGGCGCGGCGGCTGAGCGCGGCCTGGCTGCCGGCCCGCCGGAATCCGTGCAGACATCCTCGGCGCGAAACCGCCAGGGATGGTTGAGGATTGGGCCTGAGCAACCGGGTCGCTGAGACCTTCCGGAGGTGCATGCCTCTCGCCCCGTATAGTCTGACTATACGTTTGGCGGTTGCTCCTCTGCTGCACGCGAGGGTTCGCGGGATTGGGCCGATGCAATGACCGACACTGAGACAGGCCGCCAGGTCCGGCCCCTCGCGGCCTCCCCCTACCGCCCGAGCCAGGAGGCGTCCCAATTTGCTGCGCCGGCACCTGGCGAGGATGACCTTAATGAGGCACTGCGTATCGGGACCAGGCTTCGCCGAGCTCGCTTGCGCCGGAAACTATCCCTCGACGAGCTGGCTAAAGCGACGGGCCTGAGCAAGGGATTTATCAGTCAGCTGGAGCGAGACATGACGGCGGCATCTGTGGCTTCCCTGCTAAAGCTGTGCAGTGCGGTCGGGATCACAGTTGGCTCTCTGTTTGAGCCGTCCGATGCCGTTCTGATCAGGGACGACACGGCGCCGTTTATCAACTTTGGCGGCTCTGGCCTGAGGGAACGGCTGCTCACTCCTCGAGGTAGCGGGGAGCTTCAGCTCATCCGCTCGGAGATCGCCCCTCGGGGCGGGAGTGGCGAGGAGCCGTATTCGCTTGATGCGAAAGCTGAGGTAGTTCATGTTTTGCAGGGCGAGCTCGTCATCACGCTCGATGACGACGTATACGGCCTGCATGCTGGTGACACCCTTACTTTTTCGCCGACGCAGAGCCATACCTGGCATAATCCATCGAACACCGACAAGACCATTGTGTTCTGGGTTCTGGCATCTGCCTGGTGACCGTCACCACCGTCTTTCCTAACGGTTTCGATAGCCTCTTTAACTGCACTCTGCGTGGATTCTTCAGCAGCGCCGTGCGGCGGATAACGGCTGAGGACGGCCGGCCGAACCTGCCTCCGGGCGTCGGCCCGGGGCCTTGACGCGATCAGCGATGCTGGTATAGGTGTTCGATGTCACTAAACATCGCAGGTGTCTGCTAGGCGGTCCTCGCGGGTTCGCCGGTACCGCTTCTCGCGCGTTTGCAGCCGCCTGCGTCCCGGCGGAAGCAAGGACGGTCGCGACGATCATGACGGAGTCCAGAACAGGCCGCAATCACGTGGGTCCAGTGGACGCCAGTACGGTGCCGAGATACTCAGGCATCGCGACGTTCGCGCGACTGCCGTCCATCGACGTAGTTGACCGGGCGGACGTCGCCGTGGCGGGCGTGCCGTTCGACGCCGGCACGAGCTTCAGGCCGGGTGCCCGTTTTGGCCCGGCGGCCGTGCGGGAAGCGTCGCGGCTCCTGCGTCCTTACGATCCGGCGCTGAGGCTTGAGCCGTTTGAGCTTCAGCAGGTTGTCGACGCCGGCGACCTGTCCTGTAACCCGTTTAGCATTCCTGAGGCCATCGAGGAGATTTACACCGAGGCTGCTGCGCTCCTGCAGAGGGCCTCCCGCCTGCTGGCATTGGGCGGGGACCACACGATCGCCTTCCCGCTCCTGAAGGCGGTGGCGGAACAGTGGGGACCGGTGGCGCTCGTCCACTTCGACGCCCACCTGGACACCTGGGACAGCTACTTCAACGCGCCTTACACGCACGGGACGCCGTTCAGGCGCGCCCGAGAGCAGGGCTACCTGCTGGATCACCATTCTGTGCACGTCGGATTGCGAGGTCCCCTGTATGCGGAGTCGGATCTCGCCGACGACGAACAACTTGGTTTCATGTCAGTACACGCGACGGATCTGGACCGCCTGGGCGTCCAGGCCATCATTGAGCGAATCCGGGACCGCGTCGCAGATGCTCCGGTCTACGTCTCAGTGGACATCGACGTGCTGGATCCTGCGCACGCCCCTGGTACCGGCACGCCCGAGCCCGGCGGGCTGACCAGCCGCGAACTGCTCAGCATCCTCCGAGGCCTGGCCGGCACGCGCATGGTTGGCGCAGACGTCGTCGAGGTCTCCCCGCCCTTTGACCACGCAAGCCTCACCGCCCTCGCCGCGGCGCATGTTGCCTATGCGCTGCTCGGCATCACTGCCACGACTCCCGCGCCCGCTCGCGGATCCGAAGCGAGCACACAGCAACCCGCCCCCGCGCACTGACAACGACCTGCGACATCGGTGCAGTCCTCGACCAGCCCCTTCGCTTGCCCGGAGGTACCAACGTGACCACGAACACCCAAGAACGAGGATCGACGTCGCTACGGAGATCCAGCATCTCCGTATTCGGCGGCCTGGCTATCTCCATCGGGTACATGGGCCCGACCGCAGGCATCGCGATCATCCCGGCGATTATGGCCGGCTACATCGGCGACGCAGGCGTCATTGGCTTCGCGGTCGGGCTCGTGCTGGGGCTTTGCATCGCGTACAGCTTCATCCTGTTCACCCGGCACTTCATTCACGCGGGTTCGGTCTATCAGTACAACGGCCGAGCCCTTGGCGCTGCCTACGGCTTTGTATCCGTGTGGATTCTCTTCTTCGCGTACACGTTGTTCTGCGCGGCCACTGCGTCCCAGACAGCTGGCTACATCAAGGCGACCTGGAGCCAGACCTCCGGTGTGCCGTGGCTGGTCTTCACGCTCGCTGCACTCGCGGTGGCGGTCTTCCTCACCGCCCGCTCCATCAGGCTCTCGGCGGTCTTCGTCGCAATCGTCGAGGGCGTCGGGCTGATCCTCGTGCTTATCGTCGGGATCGCTGTCCTGAGCAAAGGCGGATACCACGGGACACGCCTCACGTCTAACTTCTTCGACATCCGTGGCTTCCCGATTCACGTGGTGGCCCTCGGCGCAATCCTGGCTTTCCTCGGCTTCACGGGCTTCGAGGCAGCCTCGACTTTGAGTGAAGAGACCAAGCACGCGTTCAAGAACGTGCCTATTGCTATCGTCTCCTCGCTGGTTGCTGCGGCGATCGCCTATATCTACGGCGATCTCATCGAGACAGCAGCGTTCCCGAGTTCGAAGGCGCTTGCCTCATCATCGGCACCCCTTCTCTACGCCTCAAGTCACTACCTGAGCTCGTCGCTGGTGCCGGTCCTCGGAGCCGCGACGGTACTCAGCGCATTCGGCGCTGTGGTCGCCACCCTCAACGGGGCAACCCGGCTGCTGTACGCGGTCGGCCGCGACGGCTTCATCTCCAGCCGGCTTGGACGGACGAGTACGTCGAAGCAGACTCCGACGACGGCACTTGCGATCGTGGCCGGGATAGCGGTGATCATCGTGGTGGCTCAGGGTTTCGAGGCCCCCACCAGCGTGTTCTCCTACATGTCCACGCTCGGCACGCTGGCCGAGCTCGCTATGTACGTCATGACCCTGGTCGCCGCAGTGGTATTCCTGCGCGGACTCGTCGGGAGTCGGCTCGTAACCCGAATCGCGGGCTCGGCCGTACTGGTCATCGGCATCGCTGGAACCGGTTACGGCCTGTACACCACGGTCTGGCCGGTGCCGCCGTTCCCGCTCAACATCCTCTCTTACATTGCTGTCGCGTGGCTCCTCCTCGGCGTGGCAATCATCAGTGTCAAGCCTGGCCTGCGGGCCCGACTTGCGCAGTCATCGCTGCTGCGACTAGAAGGGGCCGCCGATGTCGACGCCCTCAAGCCCACGCCCAGCACGTGACGGCGGGAGCCCTTCAGCCATCGGATAAGGAGACGCATCGTGATTTCGCAAGCCGCAAGCACCAACGCCCCGGGCGCCGGGCCATGGCCAGCCGGTGACCGTATCGGCGCCGGCAACCTACTCTCGGAAGCTGGGGTTCTGCGGGCCGCTGCACTGGTGAAGCAGGGCCTGATCATCGACCTGACACTGACGGCTGGCGTCGGCGCGCCGCGGATACCGGGGGCCAATTCGCCGTTCGTCATCTCGATGTGGAGCCACCCTATGGTCAGCCAGCAGAACTACGTCCGTCGCGGCGCAACCAACGGCGTGGGCTTCGCTGACGAGCGGATCGAGTTCGACACCCATACCGGAACGCACATCGATGCGCTCGGTCATACCTGCGCTGGTGACAACTTGTATAACGGGCTCAAGGTCGCCGACGTTGTCACCAACCGGGGACTCAGCGACCTTGACTCGGCACTGATCCCGCCGATGATCACCCGCGGAGTGCTGATCGATGCAGCACCTGCGGACGACACGTCGATGGAACCCGGTGATGTGATCGATCGCGCTCGCCTTCAGCAGCTGGCGTCCGAGCAGGGCGTCACCGTGCAGAGCGGCGACATCGCGTTCATCCGGACTGGCTGGGCCAGCTTCTATGGGACAGACAACGACAAGTATGTCGCAGGAGAACCCGGGATTAGCAAAGACGCTGCCGAGTGGCTGGCAGACTGCGGGGCCGTGGCAGTTGGCGCGGACACCATGAGCGTCGAAGTAGTACCGCCAGAGGATCCGCAGGACCCCATGGCAGTGCATCAGTATCTCCTGGTCAAACGCGGCGTCTACTTGATTGAGCAGGTCAACCTGGAGGAGCTGGCACAGCGTAAGATCCGCGAGTTCATGTGCGCATGCCTGGCACCGAAGATCGCCGGGGCAACAGGAAGCCCCTTGCGGCTGGTCGCCGTGATATGACCGCTGCCAGCTCGGAAGAGCCCGGTGACGGCGCTAGCCTAGCTGAGCCGTCAGTCAGCGGGACCGTGATGGTCATCGGCGCCGGCGGTCTCGTCGGGCGCGCGACTTGCGGTCTGCTTGCCCGGACACGACATCGTGTTGTGGGTCTCGACCGCGTCAGCACCGTGATTACCGGACCGCAGCCCGACGTCACGGTGACCGGCGGCGATGTGCTCGACCTTTCCTCGCTGCTGCGGCGGTTCGCCGAGTGGGATGTTCGGACGGTCGTGCATGCGGCGGCCATCTCCCACCCCACGGTCTCGATCGAGCTGCCACTCGCTACCGTGCAGGCCAACTGCGTCGGCACGGCCACCGTGCTGGAGGCCTGTCGCATCGCCGGGGTCAGGCGTCTGGTCTTCCTCTCCAGTGAATGTGTGTATGGGAATCAGCCGGACACAAGGCTGGACGAGGACGCAGCGCTGAGGCCGAGAACGCCATACGCAGCGTCCAAGGTCTTCGGGGAATCTCTGGCCAGAGCTTATGAAGACCTGTGGGGGATCCAGCAGGTGTCTCTACGGCTGACACATATCTACGGCCCAGGCAACGCGATGCCCGACGGCGTCACGACCATGCTCAGGCAGGCACTCTGCGCCGGCGAGATAAAAGTCAGGCACGGCGCTCAGAATAACCAGCTGCTGCACGTGGATGACGCGGCCAGAGCCATCCAGCTGGTCGTGGACCAAGCGCGCTGTGCATCCGGCGTTTACAACATCGGTCCAGGGGAGCGAACCAGCAACGAGGACCTGGCACGATGTATCGCCGAGGTCACCGGCTGCGCCGTCAGGGTCCTGGACACGACCATTGCCCCGGAGCTTGACCAGCTGGGCGTTATTGCCTGCGATCGCGCCCAGCACGAATTCGGGTTTCGCTCCGAGGTTTGCCTAGATGCGGGACTGAGCGAATTTGCCTCGTGGTTGCGCAACGCCGGCCGAGAGAGCGAGGGCTGGTGAGAGTCCTGGTCACTGGCAGCAATGGGCGGCTCGGCCGAGTGGTATGCGAGTACCTCAGCGCCGCCGGCCACACGGTCACTGGCTGCGATCTCGCCAGACCTAAATACGAGGGTGGCAGTCAGGTCGAGTCCTACCTGCGAGCCGACGTCACCGACTTCGGCGACGTGATGGTCGCCATGCGGGGCAACGACGCGGTCGTGCACCTCGCAGGCATCCCCGACATACGCTTTGATCCGCCGCACCGGGTATTCGCGGTTAATGCGGTCGGAGCTTTCAATGTCGCTGAGGCAGCGCGGCTGGCCGGCCTAACGCGCGTTGTCTACACCTCAAGCGAGACGGTGACCGGCCTGAGGTTCTCGCGCACGCACGGGCTGCCTCGTTACCTGCCGATAGACGAAGATCACCCCACCAATCCCGAGGACGCCTACGCTCTCAGCAAGCTGGCCGGTGAGCTTGCTGTTCGCGCCGCATGCAGTGGAAGCGCGCTGACGGGAGTGATATTGCGCCCGTGTTGGATCCAGTATCCCGACACGTATGCGGCTGACATCGAGCCCTGCACCCACGACCCCGAGCGGCTGGCAGCTGCGCTCTGGGGTTACGTGGACGGGCGGGACGTCGCTTCGGCGGTAACGGCAGCGATCACAGCCGAGGTCAAGGAATCCATCACCTGCTACCTGTCAGCTGAAGACAATGCTGCCGGAAGGCCGCTGGCTGAGCTCGTGGGCCAGTATTACCCCGGCGACATTCCTGTCCGCCCAGGTGCGCAGTCTGCTTTTTCCATCGCGCGCGCTGAAAAAGCACTCGGGTGGTCGCCGAAGTTTTCGTGGAAAGATCATCAAGATGCAAGGTGAGCAAGGCCACCACCCAGGAGTAACGCAACGCCAGGAGCGAACTTTGGGTGCATGTTAGCTCGTGCCGGCACGGCGGCTACGGCCAAGCTCGTTAGGTCTGCCGCTGCCGCTGGCTCTGGTGAGCGCATCACGATGACGGCGATCGTCGCCGTCCAGCCGAGCGGGCTGACGTGCAGCATGAGCGGAGCACCCTCCGCATCCAGGTTCCTTGCAGCTTCCCCGTCGTGACCGCGCTCGCACCCAGGCGGCCGCGGCGGCCCGAGCCGGGCGCGCGGGGGCGCAGCGGACCGGCGGGCAGGGTGGGAGAAGATGGCTGTATGAGCCCTGTCTCGCGCGGCTTCCACGGCCGCCGTCGTGAGCCAGCTGATCGGCAGCGCGTGCCGCCTGGCCAGTACGTCACCGCGGACTTTCCGGTGCTTTCGGCCGGCCCGACACCGCACACATCACTGGACAAGTGGACCTTTTCTATTCGGCAGGCCGGCGAGACCAGCAAGTCCTGGACCTGGCCGGAGATTCAGGGCCTGCCTGCCGAGGACATTACGTCCGACATCCACTGCGTAACCCGCTGGTCCAAGCTGGACACCCGCTGGCGAGGCGTGTCGGTGGACACGCTGCTGGCTGAAACCGGCCAGGAGGGCGCCCGGTTTGTCCTGGCGTTCAGCGATGGCGGATACACCACGAACCTGCCGATCGCGGACGTGACCGGGGGCCGGGCGTGGCTGGCGTATGGCTACGACGGCCAGCCGCTTCCGGCCGAGCATGGCGGCCCGGCCCGGCTGCTCGTGCCGCACCTGTACTTCTGGAAGAGCGCGAAGTGGGTGCGCGGGCTCGAACTCCTGGCTGCAGATGAGGCCGGATTCTGGGAAACCTACGGCTACCACATGTACGGGGATCCATGGCGGGAACAGCGCTACGCGGGCGACTGACCTGGCAGGTCGCCAAGGTCGAGTCGGTGACCGACGAGACGTCCACGGTCCGCACGATCGGCCTCGGGCTGCCGGACTGGCCGGGCCACCGGGCTGGCCAGCACCTGGACGTCCGCCTGACCGCCGAGGACGGCTATGCCGCCGAGCGGTCCTACTCGATCGCCTCCGCGCCCGGCGAGGCGGTTGCGATCACCGTCGAGCGGCTGGCCGACGGCGAAGTCTCGCCCTACCTCACGCAGGAGCTGCGGCCGGGCGATGAGTTCGAGATCCGGGGTCCGATTGGCGGTTATTTCGTCTGGGACGCGGCCGACGCGCCAACCCCCCTGTTGCTGCTGGCGGGCGGGTCGGGCATCGTCCCGTTGCGGTCGATTCTCCGTCACCGCGATCAGACCGGGAACGGCGTGCCCGTCAGCTTGCTGTACTCCGCTCGCTCGCTGCCGGATGTCATCTACCGGGCCGAGATCGACCGGTACGCGGCCAATGCGGATGTTGAGGTGACCTACACGCTCACCCGGCAGTCGCCGCCGGGCTGGACCGGGCACACCGGCCGCGTCGACCGGCAGCTGCTGACCGAGCTTGCCTGGCCGGCGTCCGCCGGTCCGCTGGCCTTTGTCTGCGGCCCGACCGCGTTCGTGGAGACGGTCGCGGAGCTGCTGGTGAATCTTGGCTACCCGGCACAGCGGGTGAAGACCGAGAGGTTCGGGGGCATGGGGGAGGCGTGATGGGCGAGCTGCCTGCGCCGCTGGATGGCAACGCCATTGGCGGCCTGCTGCGAGATGTCTTTGGCGCCGAGATGACCGCCGCGGTTGGCACGTGCGCGGTCTGCGGCGCGGCCGGGCCGTTGGCCGAGTGCCTGGTCTACCTGCAGGCGCCCGGCACGGTGCTGCGCTGCCGGGTATGCCGCTCGGTGCTCATGGTGGTAGTGACGCGCGGTGACCGGAACTGCGTTGACCTGCAGGGGATGGAGTCGCTGCAGATGTAGCTGCGCGACCCGTCGTCGGCTGCCGGTGGGGAGGTGGCCGCAGCGCGTGCTTCGGTTCGCCGTCGGCCGGGGTGTCCGGTTGGTGCTGCTTAGCCTGGTCGCTGACTGGCGCGAACGGATCCGGGGCATAGTGGCGTACTATTTGCCCATCCAGGCTTGGCCACGTGCTGGCCGGGATGGCGCTGCAGCGCAGCAGGCCGTTTGCCGCTCGCAGGCAGCCGGGGTCTGGTAGCCCGTGGGGCTACCGTCACAGCGACGGTACGTCGCATTCTCACTCACGGCGGGAACTAACCCTCAGTAAGGGTGCGCTGACGCATTGGCTCGGGGAGCCATGCCGTGCGCCGACGGGGAACCTGCGGGGCGCAGACACCCGCGGTTTGCCCTGACTGAGCGCGAATACGGGGAGCAAGAGTGCACCTGACGTCGGTATTGCCCAGGTCGGTCCAGACGGCGGGCCGGCCGGTCACCGGGCGGATTCGTCGCTGGGTCCGATGGCTGATCCCGGTCTGCTATCTGCTGATCGCCTTCCTGCTGACCTGGCGGGTGTGGGCCGCACCGACGCTGCGAGCGCCGACGCCAGGCAGCACCAAGGTGCTGCCTGATGTCTATCTGAACGTCTGGTTCATGCATTACGCGGCCAACGCGGTCGCGCACGGTCACCTGCCCGCCCTGGTGACCACCGCGCTCAACTGGCCTCAGGGCGTCAACGCCATGTGGAACACCTCGCTGCTGCTGCCGTCCGTGGTGCTGGCGCCGGTGACGCTGATCTGGGGCCCGGTGGCCAGCCTGGCTGTGCTGCTGACGGCAGGGCTGGCGGGCTCGGCCCTGGCCATGTACGTGATCTTGCGCCGCTGGGGTGCCAGTTATCCGGCTGCGATCGCCGGGGGCGCGGTGTACGGATTCTCTCCGGCGCTGATGGCGGCCGCCGGCGATCATTACCACCTGGAGTTCGCCGTCTTGCCGCCGCTCATCGCCGACGCGGTGCTGCGGCTGGTCACCGGCCGGGCCGGCCCGGGCCTGCGGCGCATCCTGCGCACTGGCGGCTGGCTGGGACTGCTGGTCGCGGCGCAGGTCTTCATCGCCGAGGAGATGCTGGTCGACACGGTGCTGGTCATCGCCGTGCTGCTGATCTTCCTGGCGGCGTCACGGCCGCGCGCGATCCTGGTCGGCTTGCGCCAGGCCGCAGCTGGCCTTGGCGTCACGGCGGCGGTCGTGCTGCTGCTCACCGGTCCCGCCCTCTGGGTGCAGTTCCACGGGCCGCTGGCCGAGACCGGCAGCCCGTGGCGGATCAGTCAGTACGGCAACCGCCTGCAGGACTTCGTTACCGCGTCGCAGTCGGTGCTGACGCACGGCACCCTGCGGCAGTTCGTATCGTTCCTGAACATCTCGCACCAGCGACTGGTGGAGTACTACGCCTACCTGGGCTGGCCGCTCCTGATCCTGCTGCTGAGCGTGATCATCGTGTGCTGGCGGGACCTGCGCATCCGCACCGCCGGCCTGTCGTGGGCGCTCCTTGAACTGTTCAGCGTCGGCGGCCACACCGTCCGCCTGCACGGCTTGCGGATCCCGGCTGCCGTTTTGCCCTGGCACTATCTCTGGCACCTGCCGGTGCTCGGCCAGGTCCTGCCTAACCGGCTCGCCATCCTGGCCGACGGCGCGGCCGCCGCAGTGCTCGCCTTCGCCGCCGACCGGGCCTGGCGGTGGACGCTCGCCCGGCCCGCGGAGCAGCGGCTTGTGCTGCGGTGCGCGCTGGTCGCCGCCGCGGCAATCGCCATCCTGCCGGCGCTGCCCAAGCCCGTCACGGCCGGCCTGGTGAGCGAGCCGCCAGCCGGATGGCGGGATGTCATCGCCGGCCTTCGGCTACGGCCGGATGCATCGCTGCTGGTGCTGCCCGTTTATGGCCCGTCAACGATGGTGTGGCAGGCGGAGGCGAACGAGCAAGTTTCGGTGGTGGGCGGCTACTGCATCGCGCCGGGCACGGGCCGCCGGGCGGCGGAGTGCGATACGCACCGGACGCTGAGCCGGACGCAGCAGGGCGTGCTCATCCGGCTCAACCTGCTGGGGCAGGGGCTGCCGGCGTCCTTCGGCCCCTCGTCGCGCGCTTTCGGCGAAGCGCTGATGCGGTGGCGGCCGGCCGCGATCATCACCACGCGCGGCGGCGAGTCGCCCGTCGGCAGATACCTGACTTCCTGGCTCGGACGGCCGACCATGGAGCACGACCAGGTGCTGGGCTGGCGAGTCCCGGGGAACCGCTGGCTCATGGCGCACCTGGAGCAAGCGCGGGGGCCGGACGCCTGATCGGCTAGCGATAGGCCCTGGCCTGCAGCTCGAACAGCTCGGCGTACACGCCGCCGGCCGCCATCAGTTCCTGATGGCTGCCCTGCTCGCAGATGCGCCCCGCGCTGAGCACCAGGATGAGATCAGCCATCCGCACCGTACCGAACCGGTGCGACACCAGCACGGTGATGGCGCCCGCGCGACGGCGCAGCCCGGCGGCCGCCTGGGTCCACCGCGCAAACAGCCGATGCTCGGTCTCCGCGTCGATGGCAGCGGTCGGCTCGTCCAGCAGCAGGAGCAGCGGATCGGCCCGCATCATGGCCCGGCCGATCGCGACCTTCTGCCACTGACCGCCGGACAAGTCGATCCCGGCCGGCCAGGCGGTGCCAAGCTGGGTGCTCAGGCCGGACGGCAGCTGGCCTGGCAGCTCAGCCGCGCCGGCCAGATCGAGTGCCGCCTGCGCAGCCGCTGCGTCGTCCAAGCCGGCCAGCCGGCCAATGCCCACGGCCTGCTGCACTGTGAACTCGAACCGGGCATGATCCTGGAACCCCGCGGAGATGCGCTCCCGCCAGGCCAGCGGGTCGAAGCAGGACAGATCAGTGCCGTCCACGAGGATGCGGCCGCCGGCTGGCCTGGCCAGCCCGGCGAGCAGTCCGACCAGTGTTGTCTTGCCGGCGCCGTTGTCACCGACGATCGCGACGGTGGCACCGGCCGGAAGCAGCACATTGATGTCGGTCAGCACCGGCCGGTCCTGGCCGGGATAGCGGTACGAGACGGCCTCGAGCTGGATGCCGGCTGTCAGCCGGGCGGGCACTGCGGCCGCCGGCGTCGCGGCGTTGGCCCGTGGCAGCTCGGCGACCTGCTCCAGGTAGGTGAAGCGGGCGGCCGAAGTGAGCGTGCGCAGGAGCCACTGGGCATGCTCGGCGGAGCCGGTGACCAGCGTCAGCACCTGGCCCGCAAGCACCGCGGTCATCGCGACAGCACCGAGACTCAGCTGATGCGCAGCGGCCAGGTGCACGACTAGCGCGATGGCGCCGACGTAGCCGGCCAGGAACACGGCCCGCCCGGCCAGCCGGTAGGCCTGGCCACGCCAGGCAAGGCGCACGTGGATGTCCCGGATGGCGCGGTGTTCGGCCCGGAACCTCCGCAGCAGCTCTGGCCGCAGCCGGAACAGGCGCAGCTCGGCGGCCGCGGCCTGGCTGGCCGCCAGGTTGTAGAGCATCTCGGCGCGCCTGGCCGGCTCGGCGGCGAGGTCGTTTCCCATGTTGAAGAGATCGCTGCTGCGCCGCGACAGCGCCAGGATCGGCACCCCGAACGCGGGCAGCAGCAACAGCAGGGGGCTGACCGAAGCCAGCAGCACCGCCGCCAGGCCGATCCGCAGCACCCCGATGACGGCCTGCACCAGCGAAGGCACCACCTGGCTGAATGTCCACGACTCGTCCTGCAGCAGTTCAATCTGCCGCAGGTGCGCCGGCGTCTGATGGATGGTCAGCGTCGGCGACCCGCCGACCAGTTCCAGCAGCCGCCGGTTCAGCAGGTACTGCGTGCGGTCGCCGAGTGCCATCTGCACCCGGTTCCCGGCATAGTCGGTGGCCGGCGCGGCCACGATGGACAGCGCCACCGCGAGGCCCGCTAGCAACGTCAGCGTCCGGTCATGACCTGTCATGCCACCGATGAACAGTCGCAGCCACAGACTGAACAGCGAGGCCGCTACCGCCTCAGCGGACAGTAGCGCGACGGCCCAGATGGTAAGACGGCGATCAGCGGCCCAGGCGAAGCCGAGCATCCGCCACCCGGCCCGCAGGGATGGCCGCGGCGGCGGTGGTTCGGGCGCCCGTGGTTCGGGCGCCCGTGGTTCGGGCCGCTGTGCTTCGCCCGCCGGCTGCTCGATCATCGGTGTCGCCGGTAGCTGCTGGCCTGCAGGGTGAACAGGCGGGCGTACTGGCCGTCAGCGGCGACGAGCTCGTCGTGACTGCCATCCTCGGCTATCTGGCCGTCGGCGAGCACCACGATCCGGTCCGCCTGACGCACGGTGGAAAAGCGATGGCTGATCACGATCGTGGTGAGTCCCTTCGTCAGGCTGAGGAACCGGGAGTACAGCCCGGCTTCCGCGCGCACGTCCAGGTGCGCCGTCGGCTCGTCCATCACCAGGACACGGGCGCCGCCGCGGACCGCCATCAGCGCCCGGGCAAAGGCCACCCGCTGCCATTGCCCGCCCGAGATGTCGACGCCTCCGTCGAAGCGAGGCGACAGCGTGGTGTCCAGGCCGGCCGGCAGCGAGGCCACCAGCGACGCGGCGCCGGCCTGCGCCGCGATCTCCGCCAGCAGCCGGTCGTCAGCAGCCTGCTCAACTGCGCCGAATCCGATGTTGTCGCGCAGCGGGAGTTCGTAGCGCAGGAACTCCTGGAAGATAACCGCGACCTGACGACGCCAGCTGGCCTGGTCCATGCCCGTCAGGTCGGTGTCGCCGATGCGGACAAGCCCGGATGTCGGCTGGCAGAGGCCGGTGAGCAGCTTCACGAGCGTCGTCTTGCCCGCGCCGTTGAGCCCGACTATGGCCAGCGAGGTGCCCGCCTCGATCTGCAACTGCAGGTCCCGCAGGACGAGGTTCGGCGCGCCCGGATAGCCAAAGCTGACGCCCTCGAAGCTGATGTTGTGCGGCATGCGGCCCGGCAGCGCCGCCGAGCGAGCGGGAGCGGCTTTGCTGGCAGGGGAGCCAGGATAGGCAGGACCCGGGAGGCGGTCTGCGGCCAGTGCAGCCGGCGGGGGCGTGCGGCCATCCCGTACCACCTGCTCGAGCGCCAGAAGGTCGGGCACGGGCACCGAGCCGTTCTCGATCCAGGTGTCCCCGGCCAGGCCCGCCAGCAAGGCCATGCCGGCCAGGCCCTGCAGCAGCACGGTCACAGCGGCCACGGTCAGCGCGCCCGAGGTGGCGGCCCGGACGAGCAGCAGCAGGATCACCAGGTGCGACACGATCAGCACGCAGCCAAGCGCAGCCATCTTCGGCCGGTCCGCGCGCCGTGCCTGCCACAGGTCGGCCATCACCTGCAGCCACTCGCGGCCGTATTGCTCGCCCAGCCAGCTGGCCAGGCCGAAGATGCGGACCTCCTTGGCCCACTGCGGCAGCAGGCCGATGCGCTGGACATACCGGGCCCGGCGCAGCGGGTCGGTCCAGAAGGGGTCGGCCTGGTAGTAGCTCGTCTGCAGGCTCCGGGCCAGCACTACCCACACTACGGTCAGTACTGCCGCGGCGGCCGGCCAGTAATAGCCGACGAGGACGGCCGCGGCCAGGCCCTGGGCCCGGACTGTCCACTGCGTGCTCAGTCCGGACACGAGCTCGCCGCCGCCGTATCTGGCCACGCGCGCCGCCCGGTCGACGGTGGCTGCCAGCGCTGGGTCGTCGGCCAGCCGCAGGTCGTCGGGCTGCAGCGCAGCGGCCATGACGCGGCTCAGCAGATAGCCGTCGAAGCGGCGGTACAAGTCGGTGCTGACGATGTCCTGCGCACTGCCGGCCAGCTCGGCCACTACGAGCGTGAGCGCGATGGCGACCAGGCTGGCGATGATCCGGTGTCCGGCGGCGGAGTTCAGGCCAGTGCTGGCAAGTCCGGGCAGGGCTCCCACCAGGACACCGACCAGCGCGGCGAACACTGCGGGCAGCGTGCCGGTCAGCACGGCAAGGACCGCCATCAGCGCGGCACGATAGGGGAACGCGCGGAACAACTGGCGCGTCGCGGCCCGCCGGATGGCATACCGTGCCGACGGACGGAGTCTGGCGGGCAAGCGTGAGCTGAGGACAGCTAGGACCTAATACATGGCCAGACCGTATCAGCTGGAGGCGGCGTGCCGACACGGAAATACCGGGAGATCACCCCTCGCCAGAGTGTGCAGATCGAGTGCGCCCGGCGGGGTGAGGCAGAGGTCGTGGCCGGGTGCGTGGCACTGCTGCGCTGGCAGGAGGTCGACGACGACCTGATCCTGGCCCTCGGCTGCGGAACCGGCGAGATCGTGCTGAACGACGGGCCGCGCCAGGCGAACCAGTACTGGCGGCGCGTATGGGGGGCGCGCGGCCTGCTCTATGCCTGGGACGAGACCGGGGATGCCGCGGCCGCGATCATCGAGGCATTGTCTGATCAGCACTGGCGGGTCCGGGAGATGGCGGCGAAGGTCATCGCTAAGCGCAAGGTCGGAGCCGCCCTCGAGGCGGTCGCCCAGCTGCAGGACGATCCGGTGCCGCGGGTTCGCGCCGCGTCACATCGCGCCACCGTGATCCTGACCGCTTCCGGTAGCTGATCACCCGGCTGACTGGCCGGTTGACAACTGGGAACCATATTGGTTATCGTTTTCATTAGCACGAAGGCGGGCGCTGTCCTGGCGGCGCGCGTCCTGGTTCCTGGCTAGTCACACCTGCAAGAGCAGTCCTCTGAGCCGCACCGGAGTGCCCCTATGCGTGTTCGTCGTGCCATCACGCTCACAATCGCGGCCGCCGCGGCCGCCACGTTCTGCGCGGCCTGCTCCACCAGTTCGGCCGCCAGCACCACCGGCCCGGTCACAGCGATCGGCGCCGAGAACGAATACGCGGACGTCATCGCCCAGATCGGCGGCAAGTACGTCAACGTCAGCTCGATTGAGAGCAACCCCAATACCGACCCGCACACGTTCGAGGCGAGCCCGTCGATCGCCGGCAAGATCGCCAGCGCGCAGCTCGTCGTCCAGAACGGCCTGGATTACGACACCTACATGAGCCGGCTGGAGAATGCGTCCCCGAACTCCGCCCGCCAGGTCATCGACGTGCAGCAGCTGCTCGGGTTGCCCGCCACCACGCCGAACCCGCACCTGTGGTACAAGCCATCGACGATGCCGGCCGTGGCCAAGGCGGTCGCCGACGACCTGGCCAAGCTTCGCCCGAGCCACGCTGCCTACTTCCAGGCCAACGTGACGAAGTTCGACCATTCGCTGCAGCCCTGGCTGACCGCGATGGCGCAATTCAAGGCCGCCTACAGCGGCACTCCCGTTGCGGTGACCGAGCCGGTCGGCGACTACATGCTGCAAGCCGCGGGTGCCGACATCGTGACGCCATTCGGCCTGCAGGCCGACATCATGAACGGGGTCGACCCGTCGGCGCAGTACGTCTCCCAGCAGGAGAACCTGTTCCGCGAGCACAAGGTCAAGGTCTTCCTCTACAACCAGCAGGTCACTGACTCGCTGACCGTGACATTCCTGGCTCTTGCGCACCGTTACGGTATTCCGGTAGTAGGCGTGTACGAGACCATGCCGACCCCCGGCTTCACCTACCAGTCCTGGATGCTCGCTGAGGTCAACGCCTTGCACAAGGCGGTGGCCGACAAGGTCTCGACGCAGAAGCTGTGATGGCGGTGAAGGTGGCCAGCAGGAACCCAGCGGCAGTATCAGGTGATGGCGCACCCGGCGCTCCCGGCGCTTCGGTGCTGGAAGTCGATGGGGCGGGCGTCACGCTCGGCGGCCGGCAGATTCTGACCGACGTGCGGTTCTCCATCGGCGCCGGCGAATTTGTCGGCCTGATCGGGTCCAACGGCGCGGGCAAGACCACGTTGCTGCGGCTCATCCTCGGACTACAGCAGGCGACCAGCGGGGCCATCCGCATCGCCGGCCGCGCCGGTGCGCACGGCCGCGGCATGGTCGGCTACGTTCCCCAAAAGATCCAGCTGGACGCCGACATGCCGGTTCGCGCACGCGATCTGGTGGCGCTCGGCCTGGACGGTAACCGCCTTGGCCTCCCGCTGCCGTCGCGACGCAAGCGGGAGGCGGTCGACGGGATGCTCGCCGCCGTCGACGCGAGCCGGTTCGCTAACGAGCGCGTCGGCAACCTGTCGGGCGGGGAACAGCAGCGGGTAATGATCGCGCACGCACTGGTCAGCAAGCCCCGCCTGCTGCTGCTGGACGAGCCGCTCGCCAACCTGGACATCCGCAGCGCCCAGGAGATCATTGCGCTGCTAGCGCGGATCACCAGGGAGCAGCAGGTCTCGGTGCTGATCTCCGCGCACGAGATGAACCCGCTGCTCCCGGCCATGGATCGCATCGTCTACCTGGCGGGCGGCCGCGCCGCCAGTGGCACGACCGACGAGGTGATCCGCGAGGACGTGCTGAGCGCTCTGTACGGCCACCACGTCGACGTGCTCAACGTGCACGGCCGGGTGCTGGTGATCGCCCACGCGGGCGAGGGCTTTGAGGTGCTGGCCGGGGACGAGACCGCTGCCGCGGCCGGCCACGCCGACCATGCGCCGGCCGTCATCGAGCCATGAGGTCGTCGGAGCGGTGGCCGGTCCAGCGGCGGCCTGGGTGAGCACGGTGCTGCGCGTGCTGTTCGCGCCCGGATTCTTCGCCAGCTCGCCGGTGCACCTGGCCCTGCTGGTCGGCGGCCTGTCCGCGCTGGTGTGCGGCGTCGTCGGCACGTTCGCGGTGCTGCGCGGCCAGTCCTACGCCGGCCACGCGCTCGCTGACCTGTCGGTGACCGGCGGGTCCGCCTCCTACCTGGCGAGCATCAGCCCGCTGTGGGGCTTCGCGGGCATGGGCGTGCTCGCGGCCGGGGTGATGGACATGATCGGCATCCGGCGGCCACGCGGCCGCGACCTTGCCACCGGCATCGTGCGCGGCGCCGGCCTCGGGCTCGCCGCGCTGTTCTTGTACTTCGACACCACGTCGTCGAGCACTACCGGTGCTGCGATCAGCATCCTGTTCGGCTCGATGTTCACGATCGGGACCGGCGTCGTCCCGCTCGCCGCGGCCTTTGGCCTGCCAGCCCTGGCAGTCGTGGTCGTGCTGTTCCGCCCGCTGCTGCTGTCCTCGGTCAGCGCCGAGCTGGCCGCGGTCCGCGGCGTCCGGGTCCGGCTGGCCGGGCTGGCGTGCCTGCTGGCGATCGCGCTCGCCGTCTCCCTGGCCGCACTGACCGTCGGTGCCATCCTGTCGACCGCGCTGCTGGTCGGCCCGGCGGCGATCGCCTTGCGGCTCACCAGCACACCCGGCCGGGCCACGCTCACCGCCGCGGTTGTCGCGGTCGCCGCGACCTGGCTCGGCGTCGTGCTGGCCTACGACAGCTTCACCTGGCCGCCGAGCCACGACGGCTGGCCGGTCAGCTTCTTCGTCGTCGCGCTGATCTTTGCCGGCTTCGTCGCTGCTCAGTTCTTCGGCGGCCGCGGCCGGGCCCGGACCGAGCGGAGCTGAGCGACCATGTTCCTGCCCTTCATGATCAATGCCTGGGTGGCCGCGACCATGGTGGCCGTGATCGCCGGCGTGGTCGGATTCTTCGTGGTGCTGCGCGGCGGGGCTTTCGTGGCCGACGCGGTGCCGCAGGGTGCCTTCACCGGCGCGGCCGGGGCGAGCCTGCTCGGTATCAACACGCTGTTTGGCCTCGGGGTCTTCGCGCTGGTCGGCGCCCTCGGCATCGGCTGGCTGAGCCGCCGGGCCAGGCGCGACGTTGCCACGGCGCTGGTCCTGGTGCTGCTGCTCGGGCTCGGCGCCTTGTTCCTCAGCTTCACCACCGAATACGCGTCCGAGCTGTTCGCGCTGCTGTTCGGGGACGTGCTGGGCGTCAGCCGCGGCGACATCCTGCCGATCGCGGTCCTCGGCGTGGTCTGTGTGGTTGCCGTCGCCGTGCTGTACCGGCCGCTGCTGCTGTCCTCGGTGGCCCCGGAGTCCAGCGCGGCCAAGGGCGTGCGCAACACCTGGATGGAAGTGGCGTTCCTGGTGATCGTGGCGATCGCCACCAGCATGACACTGCCGGTGGTCGGCGCCCTGCTGATCTTCAGCCTGATGATCGGGCCGCCGGCCGCTGCCCGGTCGCTCACGGCGAGCCCGCTCGCCGCGATCGGCCTGTCGGTGGTGCTCGCCCTGGCGACCGTCTGGGCCGCGATCGCGCTGTCGTATGAGACGGACTGGCCGGTCGGCGTGTTCGTCGGCATTGGCGGCGCGGTGTGCTACGCGGGCGGCAGGGTCGTGGCCAGCCTGCGCCAGCCGTCGGCCCGGGTATCGGCCAGCCAATAACAACGCCATGCGCCGGTCATAGCTGGCCGGGCCGGGATCGCTGCTAGAGCGCGCCGGGTTAGCGTGATTCGTGCGCTCGCAGCCTGCCCGGACGAGCCGGCCCCGCTCAGCTTTGCCCGGGTTCCGCCTGGACCGGCCTGCTTCCGGCCCAGGCTGGCTGCGTTCGCGCCAGAACTGGCTGCTGGCCGCCGGGATTGCCGTCTTCGTGGTTGCGCTCGGCTGCTACCTGGCATTCACGTTCACCCATCCGGCCGTTCGCTGGCTGTCGCCGGTCGACCTGAACGTCTACCGCAGCAGCGGCCGGGTGGTGCTGGGGCATGGGATTGACTTCAACCCGCGCGCCGCAGCGCCGCTGTATGCGTGGCCGGGCCACGGGCTGAAGTTCACCTACACGCCATTCGCGGGCCTGCTGTTTACCGGCCTCACCCTGCTGCCATGGCCGGTACTCACGCACTTGTCCATCGGCGTGAACATCGCCGCGCTCGTGGCGGCGGTCTGGGTCACTCTCGGCGGCCTGCGCTGCCGCCCGGCCCTGGCCCGCCTCGGCGGCACCTTGCTGATCGCGGGCGTGCTGCTGTGGACCGAGCCCGTGCAGCGCACGCTGTATCTCGGCCAGATCGAGCTGGTGCTGATGGCCTTGATCCTCTGGGACCTGTGCCAGCCCGACCGGCGCTGGTGGAAGGGCGCCGGCGTCGGCCTCGCGGCCGGGATCAAGCTGGTGCCGCTGATCTTCATCCCGTATCTGTTGCTGGCCAGGCGGTTCCGGGAGGCGGCCGTGGCGGCCGGGGCGTTCGCCGCCACGGTGCTGATCGGCTTCCTGGTGCTGCCCGGCGACTCACGGACCTGGTGGCTGCGAAGCCTGTTCATCCGGGGGAGCCGGACCGGGTTTGCCGGCTGGGAAGGCAACCAGTCGCTGGCTGGCATCATCACCCGGCTGACCGGGAGCATCGCTGCCGGGAAGCCGTCCTGGCTGATCACCGCTGCCGTGGTGCTGGTCGTCGGCGTGCTGGCGGCGGCGCTGCTCGACCGGGCCGGGCACCGGGTAGCCGGATTGGTGACGTGCGCACTAACGGGGCTGCTGGTATCGCCGATCAGCTGGGACCACCACTGGGTCTGGATCGTCCCTGCGGTCACGCTGCTTGCCGTCTACGGGGTGCGAGCGCGGTCCTGGCTGCGGTGGGCGTGGCTGGCCGGAGCGGTCGTCGTCGCCGGGCTGTTCGGCGCGTGGCCAGGGTTCCTCTGGCACCGGCCGCTGGACCTGGGCGGCTTCTCGATGGGCTTCATCTGGCTGCCGCCCAATACCAACCCGGGTACTTACCAGAAGCTCGGCGATCAGTCCTGGTATGCGGAGTACCACTGGCACGGCTTCGAGCTCGTCACTGGCAACCTCTACGTGCTGAGCGGGCTGGCCGGGCTCGTGCTGCTCGTCGCGGTCGCGTCCGGATCGGCGCGGCGTGCCCGCCGTACCCGGCGGCGCTCGGCCACGCAGAGCGCCACCAGCCCGACGACGGCCGCGAGGAGCACCACGGGCGCGCCGAGCACGACCGCGTAGTAGCCGATCCGGCCCTGCAGGTGGTCGTGCTCGGTAAAGGGATTGCCGGGCATGAGCGCGAATGTCGCGGCCGTCAGCCTCGCTAGCACCAGCCAGTCCAGGCCGGTGGCCGGGTAGAGAATCAGCAGGCAGACGATCATGGCGTCGTAGGACGCGAGCTGGTACTGCCAGACGAACAGCCAGGCCACGCTCAGGACCAGCGCAGCGAAAAGAGCCGGATTGGCACGCTGGCGGCCAGGCAGCCAGCGCATCGCCAGAATCGCGAGGGCCACGACGAGCACCGTCGCGACGACCGCGACGTGCCGGATCAGCAGGCCGTGGTGGTGGGAGTAGGAGAACAGATAGTAGAAGTTGTCGCCAGAGACATTGTTGTTCCGCTTAAACACCGCAGTGATCGCAGGCCACCCGAACCAGGCATACCCGGGTAGAACCACCGCGGCGACGCCGAGTGCGGCGACTGCGGCAGGAGCCGGTGACCGGCGCTGCCCCAAGTTGCGCGGAGCGCTCTGGTAGCAGGCCCAGGCGAGCCCGAGGGCGTACAGAGCGTAGGAGATCTTGACGTCGATGGCCAGCCCGACCAGCAGTCCCCCCGCCGCGGCGCGCCCCAGCCGGACCTGGGCCGGCTGCGCGCCCGGCCAGCCGCCAGCCACCAGCAACCCGAGCAGGCCGGCGGCGGCCGCCAGCACGTCAAGGTGCCCAGCTGCGATGAGCTGCCAGATCAGCAGCGGATTGACCGTCCACAGTAGGTGCGCCCGCAGCCGGGCTGGCTGGTCGTGGCGGAGCAGGCGATCGGCCACCACGGCGATTAGCGCGAATGCAACCGCGTCGCACAGCTTGAGCCAGAACGTGATTCTTGCGGCGGAGGTGCCGCCGAGTAGCGCGGCTCCATACTGCTGAAGGGAGGCGGCAGGCCCATACGGTGAGTGGAGATGCTCCCAGATGATGGGCACGGACGAGGAGATCGCGTCGTGCGTCGCGATGAGCTGTTTCGGCGTCATGACGTACGGGCTGTGGCCGAGCACCTGGATCCGCCCGAAGGCCGCATAGTCCAGCAGATCGGTCGAGCCGGCCGGCGGCAGCACGGTCAGCAGCGCTACCGCGAGCGCGGCAGTACCGAGCAGCAGCCGCACGGGCGGCCGGGCACCGCGGCGCACGGCGATGAGCCCGGCGGCTACGCCGAGGCCGCCAAGAAGCGCCGCGAGCCAGAGCCAGATTGTCACGGTCTGCGCGCTCACGTGCCAGCTGGTCAGCTCGAACGGCGGGCCGTGCACGGGCATCGGCAGCGGCGGGTTCATCCAGGTTGCCCGCGTCAGCGACGCGCCGATCATCAGCGCCAGGGCGCCGCCAATCCCCGCCGCGGCGACGGTGCTCCATTCGTCCGCGCTCGGGCTGCGCAGTTCGGGCTCCGTGAGCCGTGGCTCCGGCCGTCGGCGCGATGCGGCCGTTCGCTGGCCTCCGGGCTCGCGCCCCGCGCTCCCGGGCCTGGAGTTTTCCGGCACGGGGCTTTCGTCCACGCCAAAGCGCATGCTGAAGTTCACTCCGAGAAATGTCGCTGACGTCAGCCCTGAGACTCAGGAATGAATAGATGCCCCGCTACCCGGGCGCTGAAAGCCCTATGACCGAGGGCTTGCACGTTCCCGCCCGAAACTAGCAGTCGATTACCGACTGCTCGGTCTGGTCACGCTCATGAGCACGTAAAGAAAGAGGGCCGTGTGCGCTTTCTTGACCAGGTCATGAACACGGGCTGCTCACATGCGCGCTGGGGCGGTGACCCCGAGGAGGTACAGGCCGTTGCGCAGCACGATCGCGGTGGCCTCGGCCAGCCAGAGGCGCGCCGCGGTCACGCCAGGGCCAGGCTCGCCGTCGAGCGGCAGCACCCGGCGGGCATCGTAGAAGCGGTGGTAGGTGCCGGCCAGCTGTTCGAGGTACCGGGCGACCCGGTGCGGCTGGCGCAGTTCGGCCGCGCTCGCCACCACCTCGGGGAACTCGCCGAGCAGCCGCAGCACGTCGCTCTCCTGCTCGTGCGACAGCAGGGCCGGGTCGTAACCGTCGCCCTTGGCCACGCCGGCCGTCGTCGCGGCGCGCAGCAGCGAGCAGATCCTGGCATGCGCGTACTGCACGTAAAAGACCGGGTTGTCACTGCTGCGACGGGCCCACAGGTCCAGGTCGATGTCGATGGCCGAGTCCATCGAGTACCGGGCCAGTGCGTACCTGGCGGCGTCGGCGCCAATCGCGGAGACAAGGTCGCCGAGGGTGATCACCTGCCCGGCCCGCTTGGACATCCGTACGGCCTGGCCGCCCGAGAGAAGCCGGACGAACTGTCCGATAAGGATCTCCAGCGTCTGGCCCGGATCGTCGCCGAAGCAGGCGGCCACCGCACGCATCCGGCCAACGTAACCATGGTGATCGGCGCCGAGGACGATCATGACCTTGTCGAAGCCACGGGCTCGCTTGTCCAGGTAGTACGCGCAGTCAGCGGCGAAGTAGGCGTAGCTGCCATCGCTACGCCGGACGACGCGGTCCTTGTCGTCGCCGAACGCGGTCGTCCGCACCCAGGTGGCGCCGTCCGCCTCGTAGAGGTAGCCGCGATCGGCGAGCATCGCGAGCGCGCTGGCCAGCTCGCCCCGGTCGTGCAGGTCCCGCTCGGAGAAGTAAACGTCGAAGTGCACGCCGAACTCGGCCAGCGACGTCTGGATCTCGTCGAACATCTGCGCGACGCCCTCGGCCCGGAACGTCTCGAGCGCATCGGCCCGGCCCGCTGCGCCCGGGTCGTGGGCAGTGATCGCGGCGGCGATGTCGGCGATGTAGGCGCCGGCGTACCCGTTGTCGGGCACCGGCTCGCGTCGAGCGGCGGCGAGCAGCGACCGGGCGAAGTTGTGGATCTGAGTGCCGGCGTCGTTGAAGTAGTACTCGGTCGTCACCGCAGCACCCTGCGCAGTGAGCAGGCGGGCGAGCGAGTCACCGACCGCCGCCCACCGCGCCGACGCAAGGGTGACAGGTCCGGTCGGGTTGGCGGAGACGAACTCCAGGTTCAGCCGCTGGCCAGCCAGCGCGGCGCCGCGGCCGTAGGCCTCGTCCAGCCCGACGATGGTGCCGGCCAGGCTCCCCATGGCGGCGGCCGAGAGCGTGATGTTGAGGAAGCCGGGACCAGCCACCTGGACATCGCGGATGGCCGGGTCCACCGCCAGCCGTGCAGCGGTGGCCGTGGCTAGGTCGCGCGGCGTCACTCCAGCAGCGCCGGCGTACTGCAATGCGAGGTTCGAGGCATAGTCGCCATGCTGGGGGTTCCGCGGCCGGTCCAGCCCCGCCGTCGCAGGCAGCCTGCGCGCGTCCCCGCCGAGGTCGTCCAGGGCAGCCGCCGCTGCCGTCAGGATCGCCTGGGAGAGCTGGTCCGGTGTCATCTCCCCAGGCTAGTGATCACTTTCGAGGGCGGCCCACTGGTTTTCGGCCCGGGGCGATCTGGCCGCCTGGCAGCGCTGCGAAGCAGGTTTCCTGGTCGCCGCCGCCCACCCACGTCAGTGCCCCGCCTAAGGCGCTCATCAGGATCGCCGGCCCAGTCGGTCAGGCGACGCAGAATTCGTTGCCCTCCGGGTCGAGCATCACTACGTGGCCTAGGTACTCACCGTAAGACTCCTCATGGACGGCCGCGGCCCCGGCGGCGGTCAACTCGGCCACCTTCGTGCGGATCAGGTTCTCGCGCTTCGGCATGTCCCATGGCGGCTCGCCCGCCACCCGGATATCGATGTGCATTCTGTTCTTGGCCGTCTTGGCCTCGGGCACCCTCAGGAAGCCGATGGCTGGACCCCGGCCGTCCGGGTCGACAATGGATGCGCCGTCCGGGTTGGAACCCGGCTCCGTTACATACCCGAGCGCGGCTGCCCAGAAAGCGGCGGCCCGATGCGGGTCAGCTGCGTCGCACCCGAGCGTCCAGTGAGTCGCCATGCCGCATGGTACTTCTCATCGGTTCCTCGGCAGCCTCCGGCGCGCAGACTAAAACAAGCACTCTTACAGACCACTAGGATGCCCGGTGAGCTGGATTAGCGAGCTCGCTTGTCCTCACCATGCCAAAGGCTTCTAATGAACTACGCTATTGACTTACCGCGCAACGATGTCTGTTCATTCTGTGCTTTCCTGCGTGGCGATCGGCCGTACACGATCATTGAGAGAGATAGCGTGGTCGCGACGTTCGTCACGCGGGAGCAACGAGGCGTTCCCCACCTCCTGGTTATTCCAGTTCGGCATTGCCCGACGATTCTTGACGTTGGGGACGCCGAAGGAGCTGCGCTGATCGCTGCGGTCAAGCGCGCCGCCGCAGCGATCGACGGGGCGTACCAGCGACCAGGCATTGCCGTCTGGCAGAACAACGGAGTACCAGCTCATCAGTCCGTAGCCCATGTCCACTTCCATGTCGCCGGGACTCTGGACGAAGGCGGCACGAACTGGGGAGAAGTCGGGAGACTGTCTCTGGACGAAACGCGGGAGATTGCCAGCCGACTTGCCCCTTACCTGAACCGCGGGGCGGCCGCCCGCACCGGACAGGTCTTACGAGCCTGACGCGCACAATTGCCCTTCAGGACATCCCGGCATCTTCGGGGGACTTGGCTGAAAGTAAGGGCTGTGAGCCCGGCGCCAAGGACTGTGACTCCGACCGATCTGGCGGCGGCCCTGGGCGGCACCGAATCCAACCTCTGTCGAGCCTGCAGTTCCTTAGCTAGGGGCGAGAGCGGCGCCGTCTGAGTGCTCAACCGGGCGGGTACAGCTGGAGTGGACTTCAGCCGAACCAGTCGGCGCCAGGGCGTGCTCCGCGTCAGCAGCCACCCGAGTCATCTGTGCGCTACCGCTAGTGGAAGGAATCTTCGTGACTGCATCGACCTGGTCCGCGGACCGGACTGCGCATCTGCTTGCGCTGATGAAGAACGGCGATGACGCGTTCAACGCCCGCGACATCGCCGGGATGGACGCGGTCCATCATCCCGACCTGATCGCCTACGTCACCGGCAACGCCGAGCCGCTCTACGGGCGAGCGGCGCACGCCGCGGCAATGCAGCAGTTCTTCCAGATCTTCCCCGACGTCCACGTGCACAACGACCCGTACCCGATCCAGTTCGGCGCTGATGACTGGATCACCGTCGTCACCCGCGTGACCGGCACCTTCACCGGGCAGATGACGGCGCCGGATGGCACTGTCGTCCCGCCGACCGGCAGGGCGTTCGATGTCGAGTTCGGCCAGACTGTCAAGTGGGACGGCGATCAGGCTACCGAGATCGCCGCCTTCTGGGACGCGGCCGAGCAGACTCGCCAGATCGGCCTCGCCTGACCGTTCCGGGAGGTGGCTGCCCGGGCCGCGGACTTATGAGCTAACATCGCGCAGTGCCGGTCAAAGTGGGCATAACCGGTGGTGGCAGCGCGGGACACGTCGTGCCAGCCCTCGCCGTGGCTGCGGAGCTGCGTCGGCTCGGCAACCACGAACTCGTGTACTTCGGCCGCGCGGGCAGTATCGAAGAACGGCTGGCATTGCAGGCCGGGCTCCGTTTCGTCGCCCTGCCTGCGGCAGGACTGCGCAGGTATCGCTCGTGGCGCAACCTGCTGCTGCCGTTCGTCGTGATCGCCGGCATCGTGGCGGCGGCGCTGGCGGTGCGCCGCGAGCGGATTGGCGTGCTGTTCTGCAAGGGCGCGTATGTGAGCGTTCCGGTCGCGATCGGCGCGTGGCTCAACCGGGTGCCGTTCGCTGTGCACGAGTCGGACGATTCGCTCGGGCTGGCCAATCGCATGCTTGCGTTGCTCGCGGCCAAGGTGCTGGTGTCCAGCGCGACGACGAAGGTACACGTGCCCGGCCGCCGGATTCAGCCAATCTGCACTGGGCTGCCGGTGCGTGACGACCTTGTGACGGGCAAGGGGGAGCGCTTCCGCGTCAGGCACAGCCTGGCCCGGGACCGGCCGGTGCTGCTGGTCTTCGCCGGCAGCAGCGGCTCGGTACGGATCAACGCCGCGGTGCGCAACCAGGTCGAAGCCCTGCTGGCGAACTACGAGATCGTGCACGTCTGCGGGCCGGGGAACCTCGACGCTGGCCTGATCGGGCTGCACGGCTATCACCAGTTCGAGTACCTCGACGAGGACATGACCGACGCACTCGACCTGGCCGATGTCGTGATCGGCCGCGCGGGCGCGACGACGCTCGCCGAACTGAGCGCGCTCGGCAAGCCAGCGGTGCTGATTCCGCTGCCGCTCAGTGTCAGCCGCGGCGACCAGATCGTGAACGCCGAGATCTTTGCCAGGCAGCACGACTGCGTCATCGTGCCAGATGACGAGGCGCTCTCCGATGGCCGGACGCTGGTGGGCGGCTGTGCGCAGCTCGCCCGGGCGGTACCGCGCTCGATGACGGCCGGCCTCGGCTCGCGTAACGCTGCCGCGCTGGATCGAGATGGCCGCCGCGCTGCCCGGGCAGTGGCGCGGGAAGTGGTCACGATGGCTCGCTCCCGCCACCGCCGCGCCGCCCGCTAGGTCCCGCGGGTCGCCCTGTTGGCTGCTGAGCGAGGTTCTGTGTTGAGTGGCTCGGGACAGTGTGTTGCTGAATCGTCGGCCGGGCGGCTGGGCTAGGCTGTGGCTGTCCTTGAAGATGGTTTCGCCACCACCGGTATCCGCTTGACATCTATCGAATACATGTTCGATAGTAGGTGGGTGGCAGAGGAACTGGCGCGGGTCATCCCGCTGTCCCCGCCAGTGCGCTACCGGGACGATGTGCTGGCCGGCGAGGGCATGCTGCCGGTCTTGCCGGAGCTGCAGGACTTGCTGCCTGGCGGCGGGCTGCAGCGCGGGTCAGTGGTGGCGTCGGGCGAGTGGGGGCTGCTCTCGCTGGCGCTCGCGGCTGGGGCGACGGCGGACGGAGCATGGTGTGCGGTCGCCGGGGTGCCCGAGCTTGGCGTGCGCGCGGCAGCTGAGGCGGGCCTGGATATCGGCCGGCTGCTGCTGGTCGCCGATCCCGGGCCGGCCTGGGCGCAGGTCGTGGCGTCCCTGCTCGACGGATTCGACATCGTGCTGCTGCGCCCGCCAGAGCAACCGGGTGCCCAGCTGCGGCGGAAGCTGGAGGCGGCGGCCCGCCGGTACGGCAGCGTGCTCGTCGTGGCGGCGGACTGGCCGGGAGCGCGGACCAGGCTGACGGTGACCGACGCGCAATGGTCGGGGATCGGAGCTGGGCACGGGCGCCTGCGGGCGCGCCGGGCTCAGGTGGTCGCATCTGGGCGAGGAGCCGGGGAACGGGCCCGTTCAGCCTGGCTGTGGTTGCCGGGACCAGACGGCTCGATTACGTCGGACGCCGCCTTTGCTGGCGGTGCCTCTGGTCGTGACGCCGTAGCTGGCACGCCCGGATACCCGGCAGCCGAGTATCCAGCGGCAGTTGAGTACCAGGTCGCCGCGGAACAACTCGTGACAGCCGGGCAGCTCGTGACAGCAGGGCAGCTGGCGAGCAGCGGATGACAGGCCGGCCCGCGCCGCCGCGGGTGCTCGTGCTGCGCTGCCCCGACTGGCTTGACGGAGCTGCCGCGCGACAGCGAAGCGGAGGCACGTCCGCTGGCGAGCTGGGCGACGATCCGGAGGACGGCGTAGCGGCGCGGACATTCGAGCCGGTGGTAGCCCTCGTCGAGGAGTTCTGCCCGCAGGTCGAGGTGCTGCGGCCCGGCGTCTGCGCGATCGCAACGCGGGGCCCGGCCCGGTATTTCGGCGGCGAAGCCGAACTGGCCAGAAGGCTCGCCGAAGCCGTCAGTGCGGGCGGCTTCGCGTGCCAGGCCGGGATCGCTGACGGCGTGTTCGCAGCCGGCCTGGCGGCCCGCGCCGGGCCCACCGGCGTGCTGGTGCCACCCGGGCAGACACCGGAGTTCCTGTCCGGCCACCCGGTCGGCGTGCTGGGCTTGCCTGAGCTCTGTGACTTGCTGCCCAGGCTGGGCATCGAGACGCTCGGCCAGCTCGCCACGCTCCCGCCGGCCGAGGCGGCCAGCCGGTTCGGGACACCGGGTGAGCTGGCCTCCCGGCTGGCGCGCGGCCTTGATCCGCGTCCGCTGATCCCGCGCCCGCCTGCTATCGATCTGTCCGCGGCGATGGAGTTCGACCCGCCCGCCGAGCAGTCCGAGCCGGTGGTGTTCGCGGCGAAGGCCCTCGCCGACCGGATGCACGACCGGCTGGCTGCTTCCGGGTTTGCCTGCGTGCGGGTGCAGGTGCTGGTGCGCTGCGTAGATGGCCGGGAGTTCAGCCGCCTGTGGCGGCACGAAGGACTGCTGTCGGCGCTGGCCGTTGCCGAGCGAGTGCGCTGGCAGCTGGACGGCTGGCAGGTCGAGCAGCGGCAGTCCGGGAGCCGGCGGCACGCCGATGGCTCAGGTGGGGAAGATGACGACGCCGATCCAGCGCTGCGCGACGCCGGGCCGGACGCGGGTACCAGCGGGATCACGTTGCTGCGGCTGGTCCCGGATCAGCTCGTCCGCGCCACCGGGCGGCAGCTGTCGCTGTGGGGGGACTCGGTACCCAGTGACCGGGTGGCTCGTGCGGCCATCCGGGTTCAGGCGCTGCTCGGGCACGACCGCGTTACCCGGCCGGTGCTGGCTGGCGGGCGCAGGCCGGCCGAGCAGGTAGTGCTCGTGCCGTTCGGCGATAGCTGGACCCCGCCGCGTCCGGCCGACCGGCCCTGGCCGGGGCAGATCCCCGCTCCGGCACCCGCCACGGTGTACCCGGAGCCGCTGCCTGCCGAGGTCACCGACTCTCGCCGGGAACTAGTCACCGTCACCGGGCGGACCGAGCTGTCCGGCGCGCCTGCCTGGCTGGCCGCGCCCGGTGCACCTGCCCGGGCCATCACGTCCTGGGCAGGCCCGTGGCCGATCAGCGAGCGGTGGTGGGATCCGGGCCACGCACTGCGCCAGGCCAGGTTCCAGCTCAGCACCGACGACGGCCGAGCCTGGCTCGCAGTGGTGCAGGAGGGTTGCTGGCTGCTTGAGGCCAGCTACGACTGAAGCAGCTT
Source organism: Streptosporangiaceae bacterium (assembly GCA_036495585.1). Classification (GTDB taxonomy): domain Bacteria; phylum Actinomycetota; class Actinomycetes; order Streptosporangiales; family Streptosporangiaceae; genus JAJYUU01. Next base: position 123,134 of record DASXMP010000104.1, on the reverse strand, counting down.
GACCATGATCAGGCACGGGCTCGCCGGGCCCCACACGTCGCGCATCTCCTCCAGCGGCTGGAAGCCCATGCTCGCGTAGAACTGGCGCGTCAGCTTGTACCCGGCATCCGGGTGACTAGGCCCGAGGGTCTTCACCTGGAGCAGCCCAACCCCGTCGGCGGTCAGATCCGCCTCAAGCGCACGCACCAGCGCCCGGCCTACCCCGCGGCGATGCAGGCTCGGGTCGACCGCCATCAGGTGAATCTCGGCGGCGCCAGGGAAGTGCCGGCGAGCCAGGAGCACGCCGGCCGGCGCGGCGGCAGGATCAGTGTCGGGCGTCGCCAGGTACGTCGCCAGCTCGCGAGCCGATTCGACGTACTCCGCGTTGGATTCCGGGATGCCGAACCAGGTCGGCAGCAGCCCGAGCAGCCGCGCCACCGCGTCGGGATCCTGGCGGCCCGAGGTGACTCGCCAGCGTCCGTGCGGGCTCGCGTCGTCCCGGCCCGTATCGCCGGCCGCGGCCGAGCTCAGCGTCGGCACCGGTATTAGCCAGCGTCCTTGGAGAACGCCAGGATCGTGTCGGCAATCAGCTGCGGCTCGCGCACCGTGGGGTAGTGATCGACCCCGGGCATCATGATCAGCCGGCAGCCGGGGATCAGCTTCGCAGCCTGCTCGTTACTTTCAATCAGCGGCGCCCTGTCCTTGTCGCCGACCATGATGATGCTCGGCACGCCAATCTGGTCCAGTCGGCCAAAGGCCGGCTGGTCCTCCTGGTGGAATTGCTGCTCGCCCGGCCATGCGCGGGCCGCGGAGCGGGCTAGCTCGGTCACCAGCGGGTCGGGACCGGCGGCGGCCCACATGCGCACGATCAGATCGGCGGCCGCGTCCTCGTCCCCGGGCGGCAGCGCCTCGAACTCGGCTGCCACCTCGGGCTCCTCCGGCCAGTCATAACCGCCGATGCCTGGGCACAGCAGCACCAGGGACCGGACTCGGTGCGGCTCGGCGAGCGCCAGGTCGAGGGCTGTGCCGCCGCCCATGCTGCAGCCGACGACATGTGCGCTGCCGATCTCGAAGTGGTCGAGGACGGCGAGCAAGTCTGCCAGCAGCCCGTAATTCTCGGTCGGGGCCGGCGACCGGCCGTATCCGCGGACGTCGTAGCGGATCGTGCGGAACGCGGCGGTGAGCTGCGGCCACACCGGGTCCCACATGCGGGAGTCGCCTATCCCCTCGTGCAGCAGCACGAGCGTCGGCCCGGAGCCGCCGGAGTCCTCAGCCCAGATTTTGTCGGCACCGACTGTCAGCATGGTCTGCATAGGCACGACCGTAGTGCCCGCCGCGCACATGGTCATCCTCTTTGTGGCGTGGCGGCGCGTGGCGAGGACAGCGGAGACGGAGAGCCAGCGGCGATGACAATCGCGGTGACAGGCAGCACGGTGCCGGACAGTGCGGTGCCGGACAGCGCGGTGCCGGACAGCCAGGTGCCGGGCAGCCCAGTGGTAGGCAGCACGCTGTCAGGCAGCCCAGCAACAGCTCCGCACGTCTGCCCTGGGCTTGAGCCCGGCGCCGCGGCCTGGCTGAGCACCCTGCTGCGCCAAGAACGCTGGCTGATGCGGGCACTTTCAGCGGTGGCCGTGAGCAGGCTGCCGGATGCGTGGATCGGCGCCGGAGTCATCCGCGACGTGGTCTGGGGGCGCGCGCATGCCGGCTTTCAGCCAGCCGAAGTTCGCGACATCGATGTCCCCTACTTCGACCCGCTGAACCTCGGCAAGGAGCGGGACCTGACGGCACAAGAGACGCTCAGCGCGCTGGCCGACCTGCCGTGGGAAGCGACCAACCAGGCCGCCGTGCACACGTGGTATCACGACTACTTCGGCGGGCCGCCGGTAGCGCCGCTGGCCAGCGTGCACGATGCGGTGGCGACCTGGCCGGAGACTGCCACCTGCGTTGCGGTGCGGCTGATGCCGGACGACAGCATCGAGGTATGCGCTCCGTACGGGCTGTCGGACCTGGCTTGCGGAGTGTGGCGGGTCAATCCCGTCCGGGTCACGCCTGCGACCTCGATGGCGCGGCTGGCCCGGCAGCGCGTCAGGGACCGATGGCCACGGGTACGGGTGATGCCGCCGAGCGGTCCTGGCGACGCTGACGTCCAGGCCGTGATCTAGGGTTGGTGTTGGCGGTCTGTTTGGGGTAATCCGGCGGCATGCCCGGCAGCCATGGCGACCGATGGTGGTGTCGCGTCGGCTGCCGCGAGCAAGCGGAAGTGCGGCGGCACAGCCCGCACCCGCGCTGCCCGGGATTCGCCTCCGGCCCGCTGCTTCCACGTCCGTTACCCGCCGAGCGTGGCTGACCACGCCTCGGCCGCCTGGCAGAGGAGGATCCGCGTGAGCGAGCAACCGAGTGCGGCCGCAGCAGGGACGATCAGCATCGGCGGCGACATGACGGTCAACCGGATGGGCTTCGGTGCGATGCGTATCACCGGCGACGGGATCTGGGGTCCGCCGCGGGACCGCGACCAGGCGAAGGCGGCGGTCCGCAAGGCTGTCGACCTCGGCGTCAATTTCATCGACACGGCGGACTCCTACGGTCCGGCAGTGAGCGAGGAACTCATCGCCGAGACGCTGTACCCGTATCCGGACGACCTGGTGATCGCGACCAAGGGCGGCCTGGTGCGGCCCGGTCCCGGGCGCTGGGACGCCGACGGTCGTCCCGAGCACCTGCGCGAGGCGTGCGAGGGCAGCCTGCGCCGGCTGAAGCTGGACCAGATCCCGCTGTACCAGTACCACCGGCCGGACCCGCGGGTGCCGATTGCGGATGCCATCGGCACGCTGGTCGCACTCCGGGATGAGGGCAAGATCCGCCACATCGGCGTCTCGAACGTTAGCGAGGCACAGCTTCGCGAGATGCAGCAACTCACGCCTGTTGTCTCGGTGCAGAACCGCTATAACCTGTCCGACCGCAGCTCGGAGGCCATGGTCGATCTGTGCGACCAGGAGGACATCGTGTTCCTGCCGTGGGCGCCGATCCAGGATGCAGAGCAGCTGCCACCGGTCCTCAGCGCTGCTTCGCGGCAGCACCTCAGCACCCGCCAAGTCGCACTCGCCTGGCTGCTGGGGCGGTCGAAGCAGATTCTGCCGATTCCGGGCTCAGGCTCGCCTGACCACGTCGCGGAGAACATCGCCGCGGCGTCGGCTCAGCTGACCAACGACGAGTCCAACGCGATCCTGCAGCTGACCCAGTAAGGCACAGCAGCAGGCAGGCGCGGAGCGGATGACAAGGACGACACCCGCGACTCTTCATCGATTTCTGCGCTCATAAACTGGGCATTTCCCCCTGCATGCAGCTGCCGAATCGATGACGAGTCGCTGTGGCCGCGACGCAAAAGCGAGTGAGTCGGGCATGCCCGCCGATACAAAACGCCGCGAGTAGCGCTCCGGCGTGGCGCGGGTTCGAAGCCGCGCGCCAGGGAACAGTGGTTCGACACGGTCTTGTTACAAGTAGTCACTATGAGTCAGCTAACAGATCGCGAACTTCTCCGAAAGCACGCAGAAGGGGACGAGCACGCCTTCGAAGACCTTTACCGGAGGCACCAGGACAAGCTGCGGGCTGTAGCCACCCGGATTGCTGGCCAGGACGCTGACGACGCATTCCACAACGCCATGATCAAGGCCTGGCAGACGGCCGGGACCTTCCGCGGCGACTGTCGGGTCACCACCTGGCTGCACCGGATCGTGGTTAATGCCTCGGTGGACATCACCCGCCGACGCCCTCAGTGCGCAGAACTGCCCGAGCGGGCCTCATCCGAGGAGAGCCACCGCCAGCTGATGCGCCGAATGGATATCCGGAAGTACTGGCTGCAGCTGCCGCCCGACCAGCGCGTGGCCATGCTGCTTGTAGACGAGCTGGGCTACCCGGTTGATGAGGCCGCCCGGATCGTGGACATCCCCGAGGGGACCATGAAGAGCCGGTGCGCCCGCGCCAGGACGCGGATGGCAGACAAGCTCGGTCACCTGATCGGCACTCAGAGCCGCTGACGTCCCCGCCGGTTTGGTGACGCTATCGGACATAGCCTGGTGAAACTCCACACGAATATGAGTTCGATTACCTGAGCGATAATCGCTAGGCTATCGAGAGCGAGTCCGATCGCCAGATAGCCGGGAGTGTGTGTGGGCTGGGACAATCCGCCGATGCCATGGCGGGAGCTTGAGCGTCTCCTGTCCTGGAACGCAGACCCCGGTCCTCCGCCAGGGGAGCGAGGCGAGGAGCTGGGCCAGCCTCGGCCGGTGACACAGCTGCCGGTGACACAGTTGCCGGTGACTCAGCTGCCGGTCGCGCCGGCGCAGCCTGCCTGGGCCGAGCTGCACTGCCATTCCTCCTACAGTTTCCTGGACGGAGCGTCGAGCCCAGCCGATCTGGTGCACGAGGCGGCAGCGCGCGGCCTCACCACGCTGGCCATCACCGATCACGACGGCATGTACGGGGTGCCGCAGTTCGCCCAGGAAGCGGCGCGGCTGCGGGACAGCGGCGTGCCGCTCGGCACCGTCTTCGGCGCCGAGCTCAGCCTCGCCCTGGACACCCGCGACGACCGGGGCTACCGCGGCGGCCGGAAAGACAAGGAAAGGACCGGCGCCCAGGAACGCGCGGGCTCTCCCGACCCAGCGGGCCGGCATCTGCTCGTGCTTGCCCGTGATCCGGACGGGTACCGGCGGCTTTGCAGCGTCATCAGCGCCGCGCAGCTGGCCGGCGGGCAGAAAGGCCTGCTGCGCTACGACGAGGACGCAATCGCCAGCGCGCACGGCGGCCGCTGGGTGATCCTCACCGGCTGCCGCAAGGGCGCCGTCCCTGCCGCCTTGGCCACCAAGGGCCCGCAGGCTGCCGCCGCGGAACTGAGGAAGCTGGCGGATGCCTTCGGCGCTGACAACGTCAAGGTCGAGCTGACTATCGGCGGCGATCCGGCCGACGACGAGCGCAACGACGTGCTGGCCGCCCTCGCGGCCGCTGCTCATCTGGATACCATCGCCACCAGCAACGTGCACCATGCCAGCCCGCAGGATGCGAGGCTGGCGCAAGCGCTGGCCGCCATCCGGGCCCGGTACAGCCTGGACGAGATGGATGGCTGGCTGGCCGCTGCTGGCGGCGGCTACATCCGTTCTGGCGCGGAGATGGCGGCCCGGCTGCGCCGCTACCCCGGCGCGTTGGAGCGGACCGCGGAGCTGGCCGCTGACTGCGCATTCGACTTCCACGTGATCGCGCCGCGGCTGCCAGACTGCCCGGTCCCCGACGACTACACCGAGGAAAGCTGGCTGCGCGAGCTGACCGCCCGCAAGGCACCGGATCGCTACGGCCCGCGTGGCGCGGAGCGGATCGCGGGCGCCTGGGCGCAGATCGACCGCGAGCTGATGGTGATCAGCCAGCTTGGGTTCCCCGGTTACTTCCTGATCGTGCACGAGATCGTGGAGTTCTGCGAGCGCAACGGCATCCTGTGCCAGGGCCGTGGCTCAGCGGCGAACTCCGCCGTCTGCTACGCCCTCGGCATCACCAGCGTCGACCCCGTGCAGCACGGCCTGCTGTTTGAGCGGTTCTTGTCCGAGGGCCGCGACGGCCCGCCGGACATTGACCTGGACATCGAGCATCACCGCCGCGAGGAGGTGATCCAGCACGTCTACGAGCGGTACGGGAGGCAGAACGCCGCCCAGGTGGCGAACGTGATCAGCTACCGTCCCCGGATGGCTATCCGCGACGCAGGCCGTGCGCTCGGCTACGAGCCCGCTCAGCTCGACGAGTGGTCGAAGCAGGTCGGGCCTCGCCAGTACGGCGCCGGGCAGCCGGTCCCGCCGGACGCGGAGGTGCCAGATGCGGTGGTCGACCTGGCCGGGCGGATGCAGCGGCTGCCGCGGCATCTCGGTATCCATTCCGGTGGCATGGTGATCTGCGACCGCCCGGTGGGGGAGGTGTGCCCGGTGGAGTGGGCGCGGATGCCGGGCCGCACGGTGCTGCAGTGGGACAAGGACGACTGCGCCTACGCGGGCCTGGTCAAGTTTGACCTGCTCGGCCTCGGCATGCTCACCGCGCTGCGGGACTGCTTCGAGCTAGTGGAGCAGGCGCACGGCGCGGCTTGGACCCTGGCCTCGATCCCGCAGGAGGACCCGGGCGTCTACGCGATGCTGCAGCAGGCCGACACGGTCGGGGTGTTCCAGGTCGAATCCCGTGCGCAGATGGCGACGCTGCCGCGGCTGCGCCCGGAGAAGTTCTATGACCTCGTGGTGGAGGTCGCGCTGATCCGGCCGGGCCCGATTCAGGGTGGCTCGGTGCATCCGTACATGCGCCGCCGGCACGGGGACGAGGTACCTGACCTGCCGCACCCGCTGATGGAGCATGCGCTCGGCAAGACGCTCGGTGTGCCGCTGTTCCAGGAGCAGATGATGCAGATAGCCATCGACTGCGCCGGCTTCACGCCCTCGGAGGCGGACCGGCTGCGCCAGGCAATGAGCTCCAAGCGCGCCCCGGAGCGGATCGAGGAACTGCGCGACCGCCTGCTCGCCGGAATGGCCGAGCGCGGCATCTCCGCGCAGGTCGCGGAGGACATCTACGTCAAGATCCTGGCGTTCTCCAGCTACGGCTTCCCCGAATCGCACGCGATCAGCTTCGCCTACCTGGTCTACGCCAGCGCCTGGCTCAAGTGCTATTACCCGGCCGCGTTCACCGCCGCGCTGCTGCGCGCCCAGCCGATGGGTTTCTACTCGCCTGCCAGCCTGATCGGGGACGTGCGCAGGCATGGCGTCACGGTGCGCGGCGTCGACATCAACGCCAGCGGTGTGCTGGCGACCCTGGAAAAAACAGAAGACATTCATACCGGGAACGAGCCGGCCAGCTCCGCCCAGCCGCCCGCCGGCGGGCTGCCGGTGCCGGGCCAGCCGGTGATCAGGCTCGGTCTCTCCGAAGTCCGCAACCTTGGCACCCGCGCCGCGGAGCAGGTCGTGGCGGGGCAGCCGTATGCGGACCTGGAGGACTTTGCCCGGCGCACCACGCTGCCGACCGCGGCGATCGAGGCGCTGGCACTCGGCGGCGCGTTCGGCTGTTTCGGCGTGAGCAGGCGGGAGGCACTGTGGGCGGCCGGCGCCGCGTCCACTGTCCGGCCTGGCCAGCTGCCCGGTACCACGCTGGGGATGACGGCGCCGCCATTGCCGGAGATGACCGCGGCCGAGGAGACGTTCGCCGACTTGTGGGCCACCGGAACCTACGGCACGCACCCGATCGAGCACATCCGCAGCCTGCTGACTGAACGGGGCGCGGTGCCTGCGGGGCAGCTGACCCAGGCCGAGAACGGCCGCAACATCCTGGTCGGTGGCCTGGTCACGCACCGCCAGCAGCCAGGCACGGCTCGGGGCGTAGTATTCCTCAGCCTGGAGGACGAGACCGGGATGGCCAACATCATCTGCCCGCCGGACGTGTGGCACCGGTTCCGCAAGGTCGGCGTGACGGCGAGCGCGCTGCTCATTCACGGCCGGGTCGAGCGGCTGGACGGCGCGGTCAGCTTGCTGGCCACCCGGCTGGAACGGCTGCGAGTCGTGGCCGCCGCACGCAGCCGCGACTTCCACTAGCAGCCGCGAACGATCCGCTGATCAGCGGTGCCGCCGGTAGTGGAGCTGGAGTCCGTTGCTGAAGGCCGTGCTGGATACCAGTTCCAGCGAACGAGACTTGCCGACGTCCTCGAACAGCCGGGGGCCCTCTCCCGCCAGGTAGGAGACCAGGGTCACGACGTACTCGTCGATCAGGTCGAGTCCCGCGAGCGAGCGCCAGAAGCTGATGCCGCCGTGGCTCACGATGTAGCCGTTGCCGCCTCGCCGGAGCTCGTCGACCTCGTGGGCGGCGGTCTGGGTTAACCGCAAGCCTGCGCGCCGCGACGCCGAGTCGCCGGAGCTTACGGTGACTAATCTCACCGAGCTGGCGGTCTTGCTGACCTGACTGCCTGTCGGCGTTGTCGGCACCGACAGGCGGCCAGGCGCTCGCAAGCCGAGCCGCTAGCGCGCAGAATGTAAATTGTGGGTGACAAACCGTACTCGGCCGCTGGTCCGTAGCTCAGTCGGCAGAGCGAGCGGCGGCTGTCAACCGCTGCGTCACAGGTTGGAGTTCTGTGAACCAGCCAAGTGCAACGGGGGATCTGTGCTCAAGAAGATCGTTGCTGCCACAGTCGCCGCCCTCGCCATTGGCGGTGCCGCTGTCGCTGTCGTGATCGCCGACTCGTCCGGGCCCGGGGCCGCAACGCATACCGCTGGAAAGCCCACGGCCAACACGCCACTGGCCAAAATCGGTGTGACCAATGTGCAGCAGACACAGGCGCAACTCAATTGGGTGCCGAGCACAACGGCGCACAAGGGCGTCACGCAGTACCACTACGCGGTGGTTGACTCGTCCGGCAACGTTGCTGCCAGCGGCGACACCACCGAGCGCAGCGTTGTCGTCACCGGCCTGTCGTCCTCGACCACGTACACGTGGCGAGTCTCCACCGACACCAATGCACGGCACGTCGCTGCGCGGTGGACACCCTGGCACACGTTCACGACGCCTGCGGGCGTCAACACCGGTGTTGGCGGAACGGGCACCGATGGCATGTGCGCCAATCCCGTCTTTACCTCGGCCGGCAGGCAAGGCACGTGGACTGCGCCCGATGGGCTGTACGTCAACAACAACGCGTGGAGTAATAGCGCCGGGCAGCAGACCATCAACGTCTGCTCGGCTAAGAGCTTCAGCGTGACATCAAGTCAGCCTGCCACGACAAGCGTCAAGACATACCCGAGCGTCGCGTGGAACTTCGATTTCACACCGCGCATCGGTTCCTTTACTTCGATCGACAGCACATTTGGTGAGTCGATTCCGAACACCGGTCATTGGGATGCCGCATATGACATGTGGACTGATGACTGGAACAACGAGATCATGATCTGGAACAACCAGCACGGGCAGGATCCCGCACCGCCCGGCTCGGTTCCGTTCACTGTCGACGGCGTGAATTACCACGTGTGGAAAGACGGCAGCGACTTCGTGGCGGTCTACATGGACACACCAGTTAAGTCAGGCAGCCTCAGCATCCTTGACGTTTTCCACTGGCTGATTGCGCACGGTTACATGAAGTCGAGCGACACGCTTACCGCCATCGGCTACGGCGTTGAGATCTCCGAGTCCTCCCCGTTGCCGGAGACGTTCAACATCACCGACTTCTCACTGCACACCACCGGCACAGATCCCGGGGCCAACTTCAGTTCGTAACGAGTGCTCTAGCGGTGGCAGCCGCCGTCGCGGCCGGGCCGGATGTAAGGCCGGGTGACGTCGGCGGTGCCGCGCCAGGCGTACGGATCGCGCCCGGCTACCAGGACGACGTCGCGGCAGTCCCACTTGGCGATGTGGACGCCGTCGGGCGGCTGGGTCCACGGCAGCAGCGACTGGGCACTCATGTAGTGGTTCACCAGTGCCCGGCGCAGCCCGCTCCGTCCGGTGTTCGGCAGCGAACGGTGCAGCAGGTATCCATTGAAGAGCACGACCGACCCGGCCGCGACCTCCACTGCCACCGCGTCGCCATCGGCGTAGGGGAAGTCGTACGCCTCGATCGAGCAGTCGAAACGCGGGTCGTCGTGCTCGCGGTCGGGATAGATCACGCCGGGCCGGTGGGAGCCGGGCAGCACCCACAGGCAGCCGTTGCTGGTGGTCGCGTCGTCCAGCGCGATCCACGCCGCGGTCAGGGATCGGTCGCGGGTCGGGATGAAGTACTCGTCCTGATGCCAGGCCTGGCCCGGCTTTCCTTCCCCCTTGGTGAACAGCATCGACTGCATGGCCTTGATGTCCGGGCCAATGACGGTGGTCAGGGCCGCGACGATGGCGGGGTGGGCCAGCGCCTGGCGCATCAGCGGCGAGATCTTGTGCGGGAAATGAATGCACGCGTACCGGCGGATGACGGCATCGTCGGGCTCGTCTGGCGGGCCTTCTTGCATGCCGCCGACGTGGCCACGCTCGCCGCGGCAGATAGCCAGCGCCTCGGCCCGCAGCTCGCCGATCTCGGCGGCGCTCAGGGCCTCCGGCAAGATGGCGTATCCGTCCGTGCCGAACTGGGCGGCCTGGGCTTGGTCGGCTGTCGTCAGGGCTGTCATGCTGGCAGGATGCACCGCATCGACCGGGCTGACCATGGCTGCCAGGCGCCCAGATATGGCGGATAGTGAACTAGCCTCCGTCCGCCTGGACGTCGGCCCCGCCGTTGCTCAGTACCCGGCAGGGGCCACCTTCGGCCCGATGCGGCTGCCCGACTTCGAGCTGGTCTGGCTGCTGTCGGGCAGTGCGAGCTGGCGCTGCATCGGCTCGGCTGAGCACTGCCGCCTGACCCCGGCAGACGTGCTGCTGCTGACGCCGGGCATCGTCAGCGAGTTCGCCTGGGACCCCCGCCATCCGACGCGTCACGCGTACGTCCACTTCGGCCTGCGGGCTGACCCGGCAGGCTGGCCCCGGGTGCGTTTCGGCCAGCTGCCCGGGCCGCTCGGCGGGCTCCTGGACTACCTGGTGTGGCTGGGCACGCACCAGCCGGCCGGATGGCGTGCCAGGACCGAGGACGTGCTTGCCACTGCTGTCCGAGCGTTCGTGCGCGGTCCGCTGCCGCCAGGCGATCTGCGGCCAGAGCCAGCTCCGCTGGCGGCGGCGCTGGATCACGTGCGGCGGATGTGGCGTGACGGGGTGCGGCCGGTGGGGTTGGCCGAACTCGCCAGCGCCGCCGCTGTGTCGCCGTCCTACCTCGCCCGGCTGTTCCGCGATCATTACGGCTGCGGGGCGGTGACCGGCCTGGAGCTGGTTCGGCTTGACCAGGCACGCACCCTGCTGAGCCGCAGCAACCTGAGCGTGACCGAGGTCGGGCGGGCCTGCGGATTCACCGATCCGCTGCATTTCTCGCGCCGGTTCAAGACGGTGTATGGCATCGCACCACGTGGGTACCGCCGCGCCGGCACAGCCCCGGCGGCCGACCGGCCTTTCGTTGCCCGGCTCGCTGGCCGACTCCAGGCCGATCGCTAGCGAGTCCGGAGGCCATGAGGGTGCTGCGGCGGGCCGTCACGCGCCAAGACCTGCCGATTGGCGGAGCAGGTCGCGCAGCTGGGTGCAGTGGGCGGCGAGCCAGTCTCTGGTCGCCGCGAGTTCGTGCAGCCGGTCCGCTACATCGGCGAGCGCCGACTGCCCGCGCCGCCACCGCCCGGCCCGCCAGACCACGGTGCCCGTCGCCCTGGCTAGCAGCAGATCGGGGACAGCCGCGGCTTCGGCGTTGGTTAGCTCCTGGGCGCTGCGGTAGCCGCAGACGAGCGCGGCTACCGCGCTCTGCCAGTCCGGCGCCGCCAGCGCGCCCGACTGCCTCAGGCTGACCACAAGATCCTGGATGCGCAGGTCAGCGCCGGCAATCTCGAAGTCCAGGATCGCGGTGATCTCGCCGGTGCGCTCGTCGGCCAGCATGTTCGACCCGGCCACGTCGCCATGCACCACCTGGACAGGCACGTCGGCGCCGGCCGCGCTGAGCCACCCTCCCTGGCGGAAGTTCAGCAGCAGCCCGGTGAGCTCGGCGCTGAGGCCGGCGGCCGCCAGGTCGTGGCTCAGCTCAGCCACGTCCGGCACATCCGGGTGCACGTGCGGGCTATTAACCCAGTCGTGCGGGGCATCCCCGGGTGGCACGCCGGCAAGTGCGCGGCTGAGCTGGCCGACGGCTCGGCCGAACCGCTCGAGTGCGAGCGCAGTGGTCAGGTCCGGCCGCGCCCCGGGCAGGCGGACGGTCAGGGTCGCCGGGCCGGCGGCGGTCTCGATGACGGTGTCGCCGGTCAGCGCCGGCGTCGGCTCGGGCACCGCGAATGGCAGGCTGGCGGCCCGGAGCCGGGCCAGCAGACGGTGCTCGGCACGGACCTGATCAGCAGTCAGGTTCTGGCTGATCCGGAGCACTAGGTCAGGGCCGACCAGGAACGTCTGGTTATTCAGCCCGTGCCAGGCGGTCAGGTCCGTGCCAGCGGGAATGCCCCAGCGGGCCAGCAGCCCGGAGAAATCCTGCGTCTCGGCGGTCACTCCGCCGATCCTGCCCAGTCGCGGTCCGGCGGCGCGACCGGTTTTCCTGCCATCCGCGGGAACGGCGGCAGGTAACCGACGGGCTCAGGACCAGCTCGCCGGGTCCGCTGCAGGCAATGCCTGCCCAGGCTCACGGCGGAAAGTTTGCGATCGTCGTCAGCAGCGTGAGCCAGGCCGACGCGGCCGCCAGGATGACGAGCATCGGGACGAGCACGTAGGTCCGCGCTGGCGCGAGGATCCGCGCTAGCGGCAAGCCGATAAGCATGGCGGGCAGCAGAATCCGGATCTTGGAGCTGAGAGAAGAGGAGTCCGACAGCACGGCCAGCAGCACCGTGCACAGCACATACACCTTGATGTAGGCGGGGATACGCTCGGTCAGGGTCCACGCCGACAGCCCGATTGCCGCAAGGATGGCCAGCACGAACAGCAAGCGGAAGGGGTCGGGACCGGTCCTGGTCCCGCCCAGGATTATGAACAAGTTGCGCCACAGGCTTGCCCCCCAGTCAACGCCGCCGCCTGAGGAGGATTCGGCATTCAGCCAGCCACCAGGACTGTGCAGCACGAAGGCCACATAACACCAGAATCCGATCAGGCCCAATGGGGAGATGACCATCGCCGCCGCGGGTCGCAGCCAGTCTCGCGGCCGTTTCCGGCCGGGCCCTCGCAGAGCCTGGACCACCGCGATGAGCGCCGCCACCTCCACCGCGGCCACCAAGGCCACTGCCGAGGTATGCACGGTCCCCGCGAGCATGGTCAGCACGCCGCCAAGGAGCCACCGGCGGTCCGCCACGGCGTTGAGTGCCCAGACTGCCAGGGCACAGGTCAGCGCCTCGGAATACGCCATCGACAGCACAAAGGCGGCGGGAGCGACCGCCCACAACGCGACCGCGAGCACGCTGGGCCGCGCGTCTCCGGTCAGCCGCAGACACAGCCTGGCCAGTCCGGCCGCCGCCGCCAGCCCGGCGATGAACGTCACGATGATGGCCGCGCCGCCTTCGCCCAGGCCAGGGATCCAGCGAATCGCGGCAATGGCGGCCGGGTAGCCAGGGTAGAAGTGGAAGGTGGCCGGGTCCGACTGCTGGTAGCCATGCACCGCGATCCGGGCGTACCAGTTGGCGTCCCACCCATGGCTCAGGAAGGGCCAGACGTGGCGAACGCGGGGATTGCGAAATCGGCGCAGCGGCAGCAGCAGCCCATAAGTCAGCAGCGAGATGACGCGGGTTGCCGCGTACACCGCCATCGCGGCGGCTGAGGTCGATGAACTCCAGCGGGCAAGCGCCCCGACGTATCGCTCAGTCTGCGGCAACCCGACTGTGCCGGACACCACCGCCTCGCCGCCGATAACAGGGCTCGCCAGACCCTCATTTGACATAGACGGACTCCTACTACGGGGCGGACATGCCAGTTAGCAGTCGGGTAAACCTGGCGCCGCCAGGCAGGGCCTTGATCCGGCCTCAGGTTAGCGCCTTCAACATAACGAAACTTGACTTCGGCCACGCTTGGCGCAGACTCGGACACCTTGGGTGTCATGAGGGTCAAGCGACTCAGCCGGGCGACTCAAGGCCAGGTGGCGATCTCCGGGGAGTCGCTGAGCCTGAGCTTGCGCCGGGCGCGCTCGAAGAAGGTCGTCTTGCCCAGTCGGACGACGTACGCGGCGCCGGGCCGGGGGCGCAGGCCCAGCCGGTCACCGGGCTTGAGCTGCGCCTGGACCTGCCCGTCGACCTCGACGGCGAGCTCGCCGCTGCTAGGCAGCAGCTCGAGCTCGAGGCTGTCGGCCACCGACAAGACCAGTCCGCGGTTATAGGCGGAGTGGGCCGCCGCGGGGGTGACGAGCAGCGCCTCGACAGCCGGGCTGACGATCGGGCCGCCGGCCGAGAAGCTGTACGCGGTCGAACCGGTCGGCGTGGCGACCACGACCGCGTCGGCCGCGTAGCTCACGAACGGCTGCCCGGCCACCCGCACTGTGACCTGCGCCACTGGCTGGCCGGGAAAGCGCACGGCCGCCACGTCGTTAAATGCCGTCCAGGTCTGGTCGCCGATCACCGCATCGACGGCAAGCCGCGGCTCGACGGTGAACTGCTGGGCGTCCACGGCCGACAGGGCGCTGGACAGCTCCGGTACGTCGACCTCGGCCAGAAAGCCCAGCTTGCCGAGGTTGACCCCGAGCACCGGCGCGCGCTGCCGGTCTGCCAGGCGCATCGCCCGGAGCATGGTGCCGTCGCCGCCGAGACTGACGAGCAGGTCTGAGCGTCGGCCTAGTTCCGCCGCGGGCACCGCAACCGCCGCGCAGTTGAGCCGCGCGATCTCCGACCCGACACCGAGCACCTGGATACGGCGCCGGGCCGCCCAGCTCAGGATGGCTCCCACCGCCTCGGCCGAATCCCGCTGCGGGTGCAAGACCAGGCCGACTACGTGCATGCCATTGGTCCTCTCACCAGATCATGATCTCGCTTCCCGGCGCACGCTCGCGGGCGCACCGCCGGATCGCCGCGAAATCGCCGTGCACGGGGATTCGCCCGTTTCATCGCAACTAAACAGCTAGCATGTCGAATCCGGCTGTCTTGCTGCCGTCGCGCCGGTCGGGCGGGAGGCCAGATGGGCATTCGGGTTGTCAATGCGCCAAGATGATCGACATGGCAAGGTACTGGGCAGGTGAATGCACGCCCGGGTGCCCGCACCCCCGACGGCTTCATCCGCTGCCTGCCACCGGGGGCTGCGCGGCGTAGCGTTTTGCTCAATAGTCGGCCGGGCGGGTGTCCTGGCGGCCACGACGGGCGGCTCGTGGCTGGCACGGCAGTAAAGCCCAGCCGGCGGTGTTGGTTATAACGAGGAGAATCATGCCCTTCGATGTCGCCCGTACGTTCGCCGAGCGCTCGGGTGAGAACTTCGCGCTCCACGAGCAGTACATGAACCGGCAGCTTGCGCGGGTGCTCAAGACCCTCGGGTTCGACCGCAACTACGTTCGCGGCGAGGGCTGTTACCTCTACGACGATGCGGGGCAGCGATACCTGGACTTCCTCTCCGGGTTCGGCGTCTATGCCCTCGGCCGCAGCCACCCGGCCATCAAGGCGGCCCTGCACCAGGCGATCGACCTCGATCTGCCGAACATGATCCAGATGGACTGCGCGCTGCTGCCCGGCCTGCTGGCCGAGCAACTCGTCGCCAAGAGTCACCCGGGCATCCGGCGGGCATTCTTCTGTAACTCCGGCGCCGAATCGGTGGAGGCTGCGATCAAGTTCTCGCGCCACCACACCGGCCGCCCGAAGATCCTCTACGCCGAGCACGCGTTCCACGGCCTGACCACCGGGGTGCTCGCGCTCAACGGCGGCGTCGAGTTCCGCAAGGGCTTCGGCGCGCTGCTGCCGCAGACCGTGCCCGTCGCCTTCGGCGACCTGGAGGCCCTTGAGCTGCATCTCCGGGAGCGGGACGTCGCCGCCTTCATCGTCGAGCCGATCCAGGGCAAGGGCGTCTACTGCGCCACGCCGGAGTACTGGCAGGGGGCCCAGGAGCTCTGCCGCAAGTACGGCACCCTGCTGGTTGCCGACGAGGTGCAGACCGGGCTCGGGCGGACTGGCAAGTTCTTCTGCCACGAGCACTGGGGCCTCGAGCCGGACATCATCACTATCTCTAAGGCGCTCTCCGGCGGGTTCGTCCCGGTCGGAGCGATGCTGACAACCGAGAAGATCTTCGGCAGCGTCTACGACTCGATGGATGCCGCGCTCAAGCACTCCAGCACCTTCGGGCGCAATCAGCTGGCCATGGTCGCCGGGCTGGCCACCCTCGCTGCCTTCGATGACGAGGAGATCCTGGCCCGGGCTGCGAGCACCGGCGAGGACCTGCAGCGCAAGCTCCACGGGCTGGCCGAGCGCTATGACCTGATCAAGGATGTCCGCGGGATCGGGCTGATGATCGGCATTGAGTTCGGCGAGCCGGAAGCCAAGGGCGCCGGGCGCCGGTTCCGGGCTGTCGAACGCATGCGTAACGGCATGTTCTCGCAGATGGTGGTCGTGCCATTGTTCCACCGGCACCAGATACTGACGTAGGTCGCGGCGGACAACGTCAACATCGTGAAGCTGCTGCCACCGCTCATTGCCGGGCCGGAGGAGGTCGACTACTTCGTCGAGGCGCTCGACGACATCATGGCGGACGCTCAGCGCGGCTCGGGGCTGGCCTACGAGTTCGGCCGGACCATGGTGCGCGGCGCTCTGGGCAGCCGGTTCACTCGCCGGGCGCCCGTCGGCGGGGTCCCGGCACCAGCAACCCCAAGCAACGGTGAGTCGGCGCCTGCGCGCGCCAGGGCCGCGGCGGAGGCACCGACCGGGGAGGAGGCGCCCGCTCAGGCGGACGTCCCTGCCGTAGTGGGCGTCGGCGGCCGGCAAGGCAGCGCAAACGGCACCGGCCATCCAGCCGAGGCGGCCACGACGATCGAGCCGGGTGACCGGATCGTCTTAACCGGCGCCACCGGATTCATCGGGTCGGCCGTCGCCCGCGCCCTGCAGGTCAGGGGTGCGCAGGTGGTGGCCGTCGTCGAGCCTGGCGCTGATCCTGCAAACCTGCACGGCCTCGAGTGCGAGCGGGCCGAGGTTGATATCCGGGATGCGGCGGGGCTCAAGGCCGTCTGCACTGGCGCCAGGCACGTGTTCCATCTGGCCGCGATCTACCGTTTCTGGGCGCGTGATCCGCGCGTGTTCGAAGAGGTCAACGTTGGCGGCACGATCAACGTGCTGGAGGCGTTCCGCTCGGCTGGCTGCGAGCGGATGGTCTACACCTCGACTGTCGGTGTCCTCGGCCTTGGTCAAACCCGGCAAGGCGGCCTGGCCGACGAGACATCGTGCCCCGACATCACGCACCTGTTCGGCCGGTACAAGCAGACCAAGCTCGCGGCCGAGCACGAGGTGCTCCGGGCCGCGGCTGAGGGCATGGACGTCAGCATCGTGCTGCCGACGTTCCCGCTGGGTCCGGGCGACCGGGCGCCAACGCCGACCGGAAAGGTCGTGCTGGAGTTCCTCAACGGCCGGATCCCGGGTTTCGTCGACACCGCCATGAATGTCTGTCACGTGGATGACCTGGCTCGCGGCCACCTCGCTGCGCTCGAGCACGGCCGCCCAGGCCGCAGTTACATCCTCGGCGGCGAGAACCTGAGCATGCGGGAGATTCTGCAGGGGCTCGCCGACTGCTCGGGCCTGCCCATGCCCGGCCTCGAGATCCCGCACAGCCTGGCGCTCGCCGCCGGTTTCGTGTCCGACCTGATTGAAGGGCGGCTGCTCGGGCGGGAGCCGACGGTGCCGCTGGAGGCGGCCCGGATGTCGACCACAAAGATGATCTTCAATGACGACCGGGCGCGGGCCGAGATCGGGCATAAGTCCCGGCCGGCCCGGCTGGCGATCGAGGACTCGGCGCGCTGGTTCGCCGAGCACGGCTACGTCTCGCCGCGTCGTCTGGCCGCGATCCGGTGGAAGGACTAGGCGGAAGCATCGGCGCTGAGCCTGCGATGGGTGCCGGGTCACCCGCACCCGCTCCGGGTAATCGGGCACCAACCGACGTGGCGCCGACGGTTACACGTGTGCGAGGGCGCCAGCGGCCGCGGCACCTGCCTGGCACCCGGGGTACCTGGCCAAGCCCGGGACCGGCCTAGGGCACCAGGCCGAACACGGTGGCCGGCGAGCCAGACCCGCCTGCGATCCGCACGCCGCCGACCACGATCCAGGCACCGGTGGCCGGCAGCTGGTCGAGGCCACAGAGGTTCTCCAGGTGCATGCGGTGCCCGCCCAGCAGCACCCGGTTCGCACCGAAGGATGAGTCGGCGCCCGGGTCGATGCCCATGGTGTCGGTACCCAGCGCGCCCACGCCGCGCCGCTGGACGAGAAACCGGGCGGCATCCGCGCCGAAGCCCGGATAGTGCAGCCGGCCGTCCGGACCGCTGCCGAGGTAGGCAGCAGGATCATGCCATCGACCGTCATAGCCCGTGGACAAGAGCACGGCCGCATGCTCGGGAACGTGGCCATGTGCCGACTCCCACCGGGCGATGTCGGCGGCCGAGAGGGCGAAGTCGGCGTTACCGTCCGTCAGCGCCCTGACATCCAGCACGGCGGCGGGGAAGAAGAAGTCGGCCGCGTCTAGCTCCCCGGCGCTCGCCCCGCCGGTGGCGAAGTGCGCCGGCGCGGCCCAGTGCGTGCCGGCCTGCTCGCCTGCCTCGAAGCGCTGCAGGAAAAAGCCATCCCGGTCGATCGTCGCCGCGGTGCTGACGCGCACCGGCGGGTCGCCGGGGAAGACTGGCCCGTCCGGACCGAGGACGTGGCTGAGGAAGACGACCTGATGGAACCCGAACGGGGCCGCGCGGATGCTCATAGCCTGGCCGCCGGGTGGGCGGCGCGGGCTGCGCGGACTGCGCGAAAGGCGGATTCGACGATTCCTTCGAGCCGGCCGGCGTGGGCACCGCGCCAGTACACCTGGCTGCAGCCCGGGCACTGTGCGAAGGCCTGGTACGTGCGCCGCGTCCCTGGCTGCAGCAACGGCTCTACGTCGCCCTTGGGCGCAGGCACAAGAAGCGCGTTACATACGGTGCACCGACTCCACGGCGCCAGCGGTGGCGCGAAGCGGTCCAGCACGTCGGCGAACTGCTCGTCCGGCCGGGCACCGCGCACGTAGGCGCCGAGCCACAGCCGGTGCTGGCGGAGCAGGCCGCGGTCCTGGGTGAGGAGGGCGCGGTGCTGCGCGTTCGCCTGGTCGATCAGTGCCTCGTCGCCGCGGTCGTGCGGGTAGGCGGTGTCGACGCCGACCACGCGCAGCCGGCGGGCCACCGTGCCGAGGTGGACATCGAGGACGAAGCGCGGCACGGGGAGCTTTTGCGGCCGCGGCATCGGGAGCACCTGCGCGACATCGCCAGCCCCGGGCCGGTAACTCGGGGTGGCCGGCCCACCGTTCACGATGAGGCTCCCGACCTCGGTCAGCGGCACGCCGAGCGACTCGACGATATGACCGAGTGAGGAGATGCCGTCGCGGTCCACCGCGATTGCATCCGCGGCGCGAGCCCGCCGGTGCAGGAAGAACCGCAGCTCAGGAGCGACTGCGACAGCTAGCTGCGAGTGGCTCACCCTCCCAGCATGCCCACCAGGCGCCATGAGTCGTTCCACGACCCGGCAACCGGGGAATGCCACGGCCAGAACGCGTCACTAGGTACGGCCAGCCGGATACACGGGAGGGATCTGTGGAGATCAGCAGGACGGCGGCGCCCCGCGCCGCGATCGTAACCGGCGGCTCCCGTGGCATCGGTCGCAGCGTGGTGCAGCGGCTCGCCGCAGACGGCCTGTCAGTCGCGGTCGGATACGGGTCAAACCGTGCCGAGGCGGATGCGGCCGTGGCGGAAGCCCAGGCCACGGGCGTGAACGCGATTGCTGTCGCTGCGGACGTCGCCGACGAGGCCGCTGTCGCGCGGCTGTTCGACCAGACGCAGGACGCCTTCGGCGGTGTCGACGTGGTCGTCCACGCCGCGGGTCTGATGCTGCTCGCCTCCCTGGCCGAGTTCGATCTCGCGGCGCTGGACCGGATGCTCCGCACTAACATCCGGGGCACCTTCGTCGTCGACCAGCAGGCCGCTCGCCGTGTCCGCGGCGGCGGGGCGATCATCAACTTCTCGTCCTCCGTGCTTCGCCGGGTCCTGCCGACTTACACGGGCTACGCAGCTAGCAAGGCCGCGGTCGAGGCAATGACGTTCATCCTCGCGCACGAGCTGCGCGGCCGCGATGTGACCGTGAACGCGATCGCACCCGGGCCGACAGCTACCGACCTCTTCCTGGCAGGCAAGGATCAGGAGCTACTGGATCGGCTGGCCAACGCCGTCCCGCTGGAACGCCTCGGCGTGCCAGCCGACATCGCCCCGGTCGTGTCGTTCCTGGCTAGCCCGGATGGCCATTGGATCAACGGCCAGAGCATCCGCGTCAACGGGGGAATCATCTGAGGGCGGCACGCCGCTGACATTCTGCAGCCGCACAACCGCCTCACGAGATGGGGAACGCCGCATGGCGAGGGTACTGATCACCGGAGCGAATAAGGGCCTCGGCTACGAGACTGCGCGCCAGTTGCTGGCCGCCGGGCACACCGTCTACGCCGGCGCGCGGGAGCCTGAGCGCGGCCGTCAGGCTGCCGAGCGGCTGGGGGCGCGTTTCCTCCACCTGGACGTGACCGACGATGCCTCGGTCGCAGCGGCAGCTGCCTCCATCGAAACTGACGGCGGGCTGGATGTCCTGGTCAACAACGCTGGTGTCGAGGGCCGGACGCCGGACAACGGCATCATCGGTCCGGCCGATGAGACCGCCGGGCACATGCGGGCGCTGTTTGATACCAACGTCTTTGGCATCGTCCGGATGCTGCATGCGTTCCTGCCGTTGCTGCAGCGCTCGGCTGCCCCGGTGGTCGTCAACCTCAGCAGCGGCCTGTCGAAGACGGCCGACCTGGCCAACCCCGACGGGGCCGTGCACTTCTACCCGGGTATTGCCTACCCAGCGTCGAAGACCGCGGTGAACACCATGACGGTGCAGTACGCCAAGGCTTTCCCGCGGCTGCGGATCAACGCCGTCGACCCCGGCTACACCGCGACCGACCTCAACGGCGGCACCGGTACCCAGACCGTGGCGGAGGGCGCCGCGATCATCGTTCAGATGGCCCAGATCGGGCCGGACGGCCCGACCGGCGGGTACTTCCAGAACGGCGGCAACCTCGGGTGGTAGGCCCCGCGTCTCGCGGGCGAGCTCCCAGGTCTGCGGGCGCCAGCTGCGGCGCTACTGGGCGGACAGCGGCTCGAGGAACTCCAGCCGGTTGCCGTGCGGGTCGTCGGTGTAGAAGCGGTGCATGCCAGGGAACTCGTCGTCGAACCGGGCCGCGTATCCGGCTGCGCTCAGCCGCTCCGCCCACTCCTCGATTCCGCTCACCAAGAGGGCGGGATGCGCCTTGCGCGCCGGCCGGAAGTCCGCCTCGACCCCGAGATGCAGCTCGAATCCGTGACCGCGGAACCAGCAGCCGCCCCTCTTCGCCAGCACCGGAGGCTTGGCGATCTCGTCGAGGCCGAGGACTCCGCCGTAGAACGCGCGCGAGATGTCCTCGGAACCGGGCGGGCAGGCTAGCTGGACATGGTGGATCACAGGTGCACTCTCCTCGGACAGTTTTATCTCGACATCAAGATATTTTATGAGAGCGTCCCCACTGACCGCCACCTGGTTCCGCAAGTAGTCGGTCGTGTCGGGGAACGCCGCCGCCACGATCTCGGTTGTCCTTTGCTGCACGGCCGGAGCAGGTCCGGTCTGCGTACCCAACGCGTGATCGGATGGGGCCATGAAAGTCAGGATCGGCATCAGCCTCGGCCCGGCCGCCACGCCCGGCGGCCTCGCCGGGACGGCGGACCTGCTGGAGTCGGCGGGCATCGACTCGCTGTGGCTCAGCGAGGTTGTCTACGGCGACCTGGTGGAGCCGCTCATCGGCATGACCTACGCGCTGGCCAGGACGACCCGGCTCAAGGTTGGCACGGGGGTTGCGGTGCTGCCGGGTCGTCATCCGGTGCTGGTTGCCAAGGAACTTGCCTCGCTGGCGGCGCTTGCGCCCGGCCGCGTGCTGCCCGTGTTCGGCCTCCGGCCGGCTCGGCGGCCCGAGGCGGCGGCGTTCCCGGTAGCGGGGCACCGGGCCGCGGTCTTCGATGAGTCGCTGGAACTGCTGAGGCTGCTCCTAGCGGGCGGACAGGTTTCCTACGCCGGGCAGTTCTTCACGGTGGAGTCCGCGCTCGTCGGGCCGGCGCCGGCCAAGCCGCTGGACATCTGGCTTGGCGGCAGCGCGCCGGCCGGGCTGCGCCGGGTTGGCCGGTTTGGTGACGGGTGGCTCGGCAGCTTCCTTACTCCCGCCGAGGCCGGTGCCGCACGCGAGGAGATCCAGGCGGCCGCTGCGGCAGCCGGGCGGCAGATCGAGGAAGACCACTTCGGTATCAGCCTGGCAGTCAGCGAGGGGGCGATCTTGCCAGAGCTGGCGCGTGCCGTCGAGAGCCGCCGGCCGGGCGTCGATCCCGCCTCGCTGGCGCCGGCAAGCTGGGCCGATGCCCGGCGGATGATCGAGGAGTACGTCGCCGTCGGCCTCAGCAAGTTCGTCGTGCGACCGGCGACCGGCCGGGTCCCGATCGAGCAGTTCGTCGGCCAGTTCGTCGCCGAGATGCTGCCGCTGCAGAACTAGCCGCGTGGCGCGCGGTCGGCTCGCCAGCAGCGGCAGAGCATCGCGACTTCGATCTCGCCGGCGTCCGGGTACTGCTCGGTCAGCGCCGCGATGGCCCGCGCCCGGCCAGCAGCCCTTGCCTCGACGCTGGCGGTGATCACGCGGCTGTACGTGGTCAGCATGTCGGCGATGTCCGGGATCGACATCATCCGGCTGAACCGGAACGTCTGCGTCTCGAAATTCTCGAATCCGCCTGTGCCCGGTCCCTCGGCGAGGTGGGTAAGCCACTCGAGCGCGGCGGCGCGGTCCGCGGGGCCGCGGCCGCCACCAGCTCCTTCCTCGCTGGCTACTCCGGCGAACCAGGTGTCCGAGCGCAGCCAGGTTGTCGACTGGTCGCGGCTATTCCAGATCACGCCAAACCGGCCGCGATCGCGCAAGACTCTGGCAATTTCCGGCGCCGCCTTGTCCCGCTCCATCCAGTGCCAGGCAGACGCCACCAGCACCGCGTCCACGCTCGCGGCTGGCAGCGGGATCTGTTCGCCGCGTCCCGCCAGGACCTCGACACCGGGTGAGCGCTGCCGCAAGAAGGCACGCATTCGCTCGTCCGGCTCGATGGCAATGACGTGCCGTGCCTTCGGCGCGACAGCGCGGGACAGCAGACCGGTGCCGGCGCCGAGGTCGACCACAACGTCCGGCGCGGTGGGCAGCAGCCAGTCCACGGCCTCCGGCGGCGCGGCTGGCCGCAGCCGGTCGTACTCGGCGGCGACGGCGCCAAAGGACATGGAGCGCTCAGCGCGGCTGGCCACCCGCTCACGCTAACTGGCGTCCTTGGGGCAGATCTCGGCCGCCCTGGCAAACCAGCGGTTGGCATTCTCAGCAATTCGCCTATCGCTTGGCATCCTCAGCAAATAGCGCTGAGAATGCCAAGCGATAGTGGTTTTCCACCCGTCGACGGCTACTGCGGTGCTACGCGCCTACTGCCGCGAGCCCCGGCCGCGGGCTCGGCATGCTACGCGCTGGCTGCGGCGGTGGCCACGGGCTGGAAGCTTGCCAGCAGCCGGTCGAGCATTTCCGTCTGGCGCTGCGGCGTGACTCGGCCTGGATAAAGCACCCGCTGCGCCGACAGGCCATCGATCAGCACGACCAGCTCATGCGTGGCAAGGTCGAGGTCGCAGTCCTCGCGCAGCTCGCCGCTGTCGGCGGCTTCCTGCAGGTGGCCGCTCAGCCGGCGGCACAGGCGCTCGAACTCCGAGTGCTGCAACTCGCTGAGCGCTGCATTACCGAGCGCCCGGCCCCAGAAGCTGATCTCAATCTGCGCTTCGAGATCACGTCGCTCGTCCAGCGGCAGGGCTTGCAGCATGACGGCCCGCAGCGCGGCCAGGCCGGCCAGTCCGTCGGCCGCCGCGGTCATCCGAGCGCCAACGCGCCGGTGCGAGAGCAGCAGCGCCGCCCCGAGGATGTCGGCCTTGTCGTCGAAGTAGTGCCCAAGGATGCCACGCGAGCAGCCTGCTTCCCTGGCGATGGCACGGATCGTCGCGCCGGCAATGCCGTCTCTGGCGATCACCTTCCAGGTCGCCGAGAGGATCTGGTCCCGGCGCTCGTCCCAGTCGACGATCTTCGGCATCGTTGCTCCGATCGAAAGCGCTCCGCCTTACCCGGCCGTAGCGTCTGTTTTTTTGTCGGACGTCCGTCTAACATCCCTTTCTAATGCACGCCGAAGCGGAGCTGCAAACAGCTCGCGAACAGCTCCTGCAGTACTGCGGGCGCCTGACGCACGACGGCCTCGCCGTCGGGGCCGCCGGGAACATGAGCGTGCGTGTGGGGGACCTGGTGGTGATCACGCCGTCGGGCGTGCAATACCACGACATGACGGCGCGAGACATGTGTGTCGTCACGCTGGCGGGCGAGGAGGTGCAGGCGCCAGAGACGCCCTCCTCCGAGTTGCCCATGCACCTGGCGATCTACGCGCGCTGCCAGGCCGGCGCGATCGTGCATACGCACTCAGCCGAGGTCATCGCGCTGTCCGCGAGCCGCGCTGAGCTGCCGGCCATCCACTACGCGATCACGGCCCTCGGCGGTCCGGTCCGCGTGGCCGGCTATACGAGGTTTGGCTCGGATGGGCTCGCGCAGGCCGCTGCCGATGCACTGGCGGGGAGGCGGGCGGCGATCCTGCAGAACCACGGTGCGATCTGCTACGGCACCACCCTGACCGACGCCTACGACCGGGCTGTCCTGCTCGAGTGGCTGGCCAGGGTCTACCGGCGGTCGCTCGGCTACGGTGAGCCGCGAATCCTGTCCGAGGCCGAGCTTGCCGCGGTCGCGGCGGAGAGCCAGCGGCGCCGCTACGGCCAGCGGAGGCAGCAGTGACGACGGCCGCGCCTGGCTTAGGCCGGGTCGCCGCGGTCGGCGTGCACATCCTGGACGTGCTCGGCCGCCCTGTTGCGGAGATCCCGGCCGGCCAGGGCAGTGCCCGGCTGCAGGAGATCCGGGCGACCGCGGCAGGCACCGCCGCGGGCACGGCTGTCGACCTGGCCAGGCTGGGCGCGACGGTGACGTGCTACGGCGCCATCGGCACCGACCTGCTGGCCGACATCCTCGTCGCCGCGCTCCGCCGGGAAGGCGCCGACCCGAGCGCCCTCGCCCGCAAGGAGGCCGCCCAGACGTCGGCCACGATCCTCCCAATCCGGGCCAATGGCGAGCGGCCCGCGCTGCACGTGCCAGGCGCGAGCCGGCTGCTGGAGCTGGCCGACATCGACCTCCGCGCGGTCGCCGCCTGCGATGCGGTGCTGCTCGGCGGACCGGACGCGCTAACGGGCCTGTCGCCCGACGACGTGACAGCGATCGCCGCCGCGGCGCGCGCGGGCGGCGCACTCGTGGTGGTCGACGTACTGCATCCTGGCAGCCAGCAGGACCTGGCCCGGATCGCCGGCGCCCTGGGTCTGGCTGACTGGTTCTGCCCGAACAGCGATCAGCTGCTGGCACTGACCGGGCGGCCCGCCCTGCCGGAGGCCATCACCGACGTGCTGTCGCTTGGCGCCGGCGGCGTCGCGGTCACGCTTGGCGCCGACGGCTGCCTGCTGACCGGCGGCGACGGTGAGCTTGTGCACCTGCCAGCGATCGACGTCCCCGTGGTGGATACGACCGGCTGCGGCGACGGCTTCACTGCCGGCCTGATGGCCGGCCTGCTGCTCGGCTGCGAGCGGGTCGATGCGGCGTGGCTCGGGGTGGCCTGCGGCTCCCTGGTCGCCACTGCCCTCGGCTCGGATGCAAGTCTGCGCGGCGGCGTCGGCGAGGCGCTCGACCTGCTGCGGCCGGTCGCACCCGACACAGCAGGCCGCATCACCAGCCGCCTGACCCTCGGCCAGACCAAGGAGTAGCACATGACCGACCAGCTCACGCCCGCTCCGCTTGGTGACGGTCGGCCGCGCGCCGCCGATTCCGAGCTGCGCCGCCGGGCGCTGGCCGTCATTCCCGGCGGCATGTACGGACACCAGTCGGCTGGCCCGCTGCCGCCCGCGTATCCGCAGTTCCTGCGCTCTGGCCGCGGCGCCCGGATCTGGGACGTGGACGGCAACGAGTACGTCGACCTGATGTGCAGCTATGGCCCGATCGTGCTGGGCCACCAGCACCCCAAGGTTGAGGAGGCCGCGCGGGCGCAGGCCGCACTCGGCGACTGCCAGAACGGGCCCGGTGAGGTCATGGTCGACCTGGCCGAGCTGCTGGTCGCCACCGTTCAGCACGCCGACTGGGCGATGCTGGCCAAGAACGGCACGGACGCCACCACCATGTGCTGCACGATCGCCCGGGCGCAGACCGGCCGCACCCGCATCCTCGCGGCCACCGGCGCCTACCACGGCGCGGCGCCCTGGTGCACGCCCCGGCTCGCCGGGGTCACCACCGAGGACCGGGCCAACATCGGCTATTACACATTCAACGACCTGGCGTCGGTGCAGGCAGCAGTCGAGTCGGGCCCGGCGCCGGCCGCGATCATCGTCAGCCCGTTCCGGCACGACGCGGGCTACGACCAGGAGCTGGCTGACGCAGCGTTCGCCCGCGGGCTGCGGGAGTTGTGTGACCGAACCGGGGCTGCCCTCATCCTGGACGATGTCCGCTGCGGCTTCCGGCTGCACCTCGGCTCGAGCTGGGAGCCGATCGGCGTGCAGCCGGACCTGTCCGCGTGGAGCAAGGCCATCGCCAACGGGCATCCCCTGGCGGCCGTGCTTGGCAGCGAGAGGTTCCGCGACGGCGCCGCCAGCGTCTTCGTGACCGGCTCGTTCTGGTTCTCGGCCGTGGCGATGGCGGCGGCGGTCGCCACTATCGGCGCACTGCGTGCCGAGGGCGCGATCCAGGCAATGGACCAGAGCGGTGCCGCCCTGCGGGCCGGGATCTGCGACCAGGCCGCCGCCCATGGCCTGCGGATCAGCTACACCGGCCCGGCCGCCATGCCATACCTGAGTTTCGCCGCAGACCAGGGGTACCGGCTGGCCGGCCTCTTCGCCGCGACTGCACTGCAGCACGGCCTGTATCTCCACCCCCGCCACAACTGGTTCATCTCCGCGGCACTGACTGACGCCGATCTGGCGCAGGCGCTCGCCGCCACTGACGCGGCGCTGGCCGCCGTCGCCCGCGCTCGCTAGCCGCGACCCACGACAGGAGCAACGCCATGAGTGCCGAAGACCACGCAGGGATCCAGGCAGGCGCCGCAGTTGCCGCGGCGGAAGCCGCCGACACCGAAGCGGCGATCGTCGAGCGGGCCGGCTACCGGCCTGAGCTGCGCCGGTCGCTGCGTTTCTTCTCGATGTTCGCCATCGCCTTCTCGATCATTTCGATCACCACCGGCATTTTCCTGAACTACGCGTTCGGCCTCTCGTACTGGGGACCGGCGTCAATCTGGACCTGGCCGATCGTCGGCGTCGGCAACCTGATGATCGCGCTCGTGGTGGCCGAGCTTGGCACCCGGATCCCGCTGGCGGGCTATGCCTACCAGTGGAGTGCGCGGCTGGTGAACCCGACCTACGGCTGGTTCGTCGGTTTCGCCGGCCTCCTGTACATGACGGTCGGCGGCGGCGCCATCATGCTCGGCGTCGCCTCACCGCTGCTGCTCAGCGAGTTCAACGTGAGCAACCCAAGCGCCCGGCTGGTGCTCGCGGTCGCGCTCATCCTCATGGTCCTGCCGGTGATCATCAACATCATCAGCATCCAGGTCGCGGCCCGGGTCAACAATGTCGCCGTGTTCACCGAGATCATTGGCACAGTCGTGTTCGGCGTGCTGCTGCTGGTGCTGTGGGGGCTGCACACCAAGCCCGCGCCCTACGGCGCGGCGATCCTCGGCAACACGACCTCGGTGCATCACAACCCGACCATCTACGCGTTCGCCCTGGCTGGCCTGATCGGTGCCTTCACACTGGTGGGGTTCGAGCTTGCTGCCGATATGTCGGAGGACGCGGTCAGCCCGCGCCGCAGCGTGCCGCGGGGCGTGATCTGGTCGGTGGCCGCCTCGGCGGTCCTCGGCATGATCGCGCTTATCGGCTTCACGATCGCGATTCCGAATCTGAAGAGCGTCGAGTCGGCGCCGCTGCCGTTGCTCGCGATCGCGTCGTACTGGCTGCCATCGTGGCTGGTCAAGGTCTTCGTCGCGTTCGTCGTCTTCTCGATGTTCGCGATCTTGGTGGTCGGCGCTGGTGCCCAGGCGCGGCTAGCGTACTCGATGGCGCGCGACAACATGCTGCCATTCTCCCGCTGGCTGCGGAGGGTCAACGCGGCCACGCAGACGCCCATCGTCGCGCTGCTGGTGTTCGCCGTCGTCGACCTGGCCGTGACCTGGTACGGCTATCTGCAGGCCAGCGCCTACGCCACGCTGGTGGGCGCGACGTCGATCATTCCGTACATCATCTACTTCCTGATCACGGCCGGGTACGCCCGCCGGCGGCGCGCGCTGGACTCGATCCCTGGCGTGTTCTCCCTCGGCCGGTGGGCGTGGCCGGTCATCATCTTCGTGCTCCTCTACAGCGGACTGCTCATCTTCGTGCTCGCGGTTCCTGCGCCTTTCCATTCCTCGGACAAGGTCGTCCTCTACGGCGCGGCGCTCGCGCTGCTGTGGTACGTGTGCGCGCTGGTGTGGCGGCTGCGGAAGGGCACAGCCGGCGTCAAGCCGATCGAGGACTTCCTGGGTGAGCCTCCGGCCGCGCCGGAGCGCTGAGCTTGGGCGCGGCCGCCGTGGTAGTGGAGTTACAGCGGCCCTGACCGCTGTAGCTTCACTACCATGACCGGCAGGGCGAGAGACGTCGCTGGCGTGCGCGACGTTACCCAGGCTGCGCTGGTGTCCGCCCGGTCCGTGTTTGGCAGCGAGTCGAGGCTGACCGGGTCGAGTGCGCTGCGTGCTCGGCCGGGCGGATCGGTGGTCCGGCTGGCGCTGGCGACCGCGGCTGGACCGGTCAGCGTGATCGCCAAGCAGGTGTCCCCGCGCGAACGCGCCGCGCTCGAGGTGCTCACGGAGGCCGGCGTTGGCGGTGTGCCGCGACTGCTCGCCGTCAGCGACCATCCGCCGCTCGTGCTGATAGCGGATGCGGGCGAGGGGCCGTCCGTCGCTGACCTGCTGATGGGCGAGGACCCGGACGCTGCGGCGCAGGCCGTGACGCGATGGGCGGCGGCGCTTGCGCGGCTGCAGGCCGGCACGCTGGGCCTTGGCGGCGCCTTCCTGGCCCGGCTGGCCGTGCAGGGCGCGGACTCGACCCGGCCGGAGCCGCCGGACCGCTTCCGGCACCGGTTCGGGCTGGCCAGGGCGGTGAGCTGGAAACACGCGGTGACTCACCCGGGATCGGCCAAGGTGATCGCCGAGACGTTCACCGGGCTCCGCGATGGGCTCGCGTCGCTGGGCGTCAAGGCCGGTCCGGAAGTCCTGGCCGGGCTGTCGGCGATCGCGGACCGGCTCGCCGCAGATCCTGCCAGCCAATCCGGTCCCGGAGCGCTGACGCCCGGCGACACGTGCCCCGACAACGAGGTCGATGGCCCCGGCGGACCGGTGCTGCTCGACTTCGAGGGGGCGCAGTTCCGGCACGTCGCCTGGGACGCCGCCTACCTGAGCGTGCCGTGGCCGTCCTGCTGGTGCGCCTGGCGCCTGCCAGCCCCGGCCGCGGCCGCGGCGCTGGCTCAGTGGCGAGCGGTGATCGACCCGAGGGTGTCAGCGGAGGTGTCTGCCAGCCTCGACGCGGCAGTTGCGGATGCCACGGTCGCCTGGGCGCTGATGACCACCGCGTGGTTCCTGGACGCCGCGCATGCGGACACCGTGCTCGGTCCGGGCGGGGCACTGCGGCCCGGAGCGCGGGAACTGGTGCAGCACCGCCTCCGCGTGGCCGCGTCGGCCGGCCAGGACAGCGTCCTCGGCGAGTTCTCGGCACGGGCCCTGGCGGCAGTGTGCGCCGCGTGGGGCGACCGCCCGCTGCCGCTGGCACCGGCGTGGCGCTGACGGATGCCGGAACGGCGGATTGGGATTTAGGGCCGTTCCCCCTTGAGATTGACGGGTATTGGTTTGTAGCCTTTCCTAACTAAAGCGCTGTTCCATTCGGGAGGCCGATGATGCGAGCCAGGATCATGCGCGGTGTGGCGGTCATCGGCACGGCGGTCGGGGTGGCGAGCATGGGCGGGGCAGCCGGCCCCGCGCTCGCGCGCACGAGCGCTGCAGCCGCGGCGCAGCCAATCGAGGTGCGGGTGAACCAGGTCGGTTACCCGGTGACCGGCACCAAGGTCGCCTACGCGATGCTGCCTGCCAACGTCGCCAGCGTCGAGTTCACGGTGCGTGGCAGCCACGGCGTGGTTTTCCACGGCCGCTCGCGCGTGGATGCGGGCAGCTGGAACGCGGGCTACGGCGCGGTGTACGAGCTGAAGTTCTCCGGGCTGCGGCGCGCCGGCACCTACCGGATCACGGCGTCGGCAGCGGGGGAGAGCGGACAGTCGCCGTCCTTCACGATTGGCTCCGGCTCGTCGGAGTATCAGCAGCTGGTGCTCAACGCGGTCCGCTACTTCACCTCCGAGCGTGACGGCGCTGACGTCAAGAACTCGGTGCTCAGCCGCGAGCCGGCCAACCTGACCGACCGGCGCGCCAGCGTGTACGCGGCGCCGAAGTATGACCAGAACGACAACCTGCTCGGCACGCTGCACAAGGTCGGCGGCCCGGTGAACGTGGCCGGCGGCTGGTTCGACGCCGGCGGCGGGTATGAGAAGTTCGCCTACACCGCCAGCTACGCCGACGGACTCATGCTGCTGGCGGCCCGGGACTTCCCCGGCCGGTACCCGACGTTGCTGCCGGAAGCTGACTTCGGCCTCCAGTGGCTGGAGAAGCTGTGGCACCCGGCCAGTAAGCTCCTCTACATTCAGGTCGGCATCGGCACCGGCAACGCGAGCAACACGATCCAGGGCGACTACAACTTCTGGTTCCTGCCGCAGGCCGAGGACCGCATGAACGTGTCGAAGGGCGGGAACCCGGGCCCGAGCGCGCATTACGTCAAGTACCGGCCGGTGTTCCGCGCCGCGCCGCCGGGCCAGAAATTCAGTCCGGAGTTCGCCGGGCGGTTCGCCGCTGACTTCGCACTGGCCGCCCAGCTCGACGCCCGCAGCGACCCGGCGGAGGCGAGTCACCTGCTGGCGCTGGCCCGCGGCATCTACGCGATGGCCAAGACCACGAACGTCGGCAACATCGTCACCGTCTACCCGAACGACTTCTACCCGGGCACCGAATGGAAGAGTGACATGCTCTGGGGCGCGGCCGAGATCACCCTGGCCGACGAGGCGCTACGGCAGCCGCGAACCCGGCTGGAAGCCGACCTTACGGTGGCCGGCCGGTGGGCCCGTGCCTATATCGCGCAGGGCCACCCAGCCGGCGGAGACACGCTCAACCTGTATGACAACGGCGCTATCGGCGAGGCCGAGCTGCTGCAGGCGATGCACGGCGCGGCGCGGACGCACCTGCCGCCCGTTATCGCCCCGCACGCGCTGCTTGCCGACATGGCGGCGCAGCTCAGGCTCGGCGAGAGCGCGGCTGCCGGTGACCCGTTCGAGCTCGGCACGCAGCTGGGTGCCAGCGACGCCACGCCGCACGCGTTCGGCCTGTACATCACCAACGCTCTGTACCAGCGGTACGGCGGGTCCGCTGCCTACCAGGCGTTCGCCCAGCAGCAGCTCAACTTCGCACTCGGCGGCAACGGGTGGGGCACGTCGTTCGTGGTCGGCGCGGGCACGACGTTCCCGCACTGCATGCAAAGCGAGATCGCCAACCTGGCCGGGTCGCTGACCGGCACCGGCAACATCCAGCTCGGCGCGGTCACCGACGGTCCGAGCGCCCCGGGCAATTTCGTCGGGCTCGGCACCGTGGACGGGATGCGGGCCTGTGCGGCTGGCCACTACGCGCCGTTCAACACCAAGGCGGCCAGGTATGAGGACAACGTGGTGTCCTGGCCGTCGGTGGAGCCGGCTGCCGACTACACAGCGAACTCGCTGCTAGCGTTCGCCTTCGCGGCGGGGCCCGCCCGGTAGCGGTCAGCGGTCGTAGCGGTCGGCGGTGTAGCGGCCGGCGGTGTCGGCCGCGCGGACTACTGTAGGCCGGGTGCGGGTCGCTACCTGGAATGTGAACTCGGTCAAGCAGCGGGTGCCGCGGCTGCTGCCCTGGCTGGACGAGCGCAAGCCGGACGTCGCCTGCCTGCAGGAGACCAAGCTGGCGGACGATGCCTTCAC
Organism: Streptosporangiaceae bacterium; assembly: GCA_036495585.1. Taxonomy (GTDB): domain Bacteria; phylum Actinomycetota; class Actinomycetes; order Streptosporangiales; family Streptosporangiaceae; genus JAJYUU01. Next base: position 91,169 of record DASXMP010000104.1, on the reverse strand, counting down.
TGAGCTGCTCGGCTCGGACCTGGCCAGCCGGGGCTACCAAGTGGCCGTACACGGGGAGCCACGCTGGAATGGCGTAGCGATCCTGTCCCGGGTCGGCCTGGAGGACGTGATCAGGGGACTGCCAGGCGGCCCCGGCTTCCCCGAGCCAGAGGCGCGCGCGGTGTCAGCGACCTGCGGTGGCATCAGGCTGCACTCGGTGTATGTGCCGAACGGCCGTGAACCGGACTCCGATCACTACCGGTACAAGCTGGCCTGGCTGGCGGCGCTGGAGAAAGTGGTCCGCGACGGACCGCACGAGGCGATCGTCTGCGGCGACATGAATATCGCGCCGACCGACAATGACGTCTTCGACCCAGCGGCCTACGTTGGCCAGACGCACGTCACCAAGCCGGAACGGGCGGCGCTGGCGAGCCTGCAGGCGGCCGGGCTGCACGATGTGGTCAGGGACCACTGGCCCGACCGCCGGATCTTCAGTTACTGGGACTACCGGGCCGGCATGTTCCACCAGGATCTCGGCATGCGCATCGACCTGGTGCTCGCCAGCGGCCCGGTGGCCGCGCGAGTTCAGGCAGCCTGGGTAGACCGGCAGGCACGCAAGGGCACCGGTCCGAGCGACCACGCGCCCGTGATCGTCGATCTAGACGAGGCGCCGGATGGGGACATCGGCCCGGTGGTGCCGCCGCCATCGTCGGCAGGGGCCAGGAAGTCGTCGTTCCGGCTGCCCCAAGCGCGATAAGGCGCCGACGCTCACCGCGTCTCCTGCCGGTCGCCGGAAGCACTCACCAGACATTTCGCGCGCGCCAGGTATCGCGGCCACAGTGCCGTTCCAGCGCGGCCCTGGCGCGCTCCATGCTCGCATACGGTCCGCGGATGCGCCGCAACAGCGGTGAGACCTTCCGGTAGTCGAGCGCTGGGTCGTCGCCGCAGTCGACGCAGATGATCTCGAGTTCACTCGTGTGCTGCCACCTGCCGTCAGGCAGCGCGATTCGCCGGGTTCGTATTATTGCGGTACTTGTGTGGCCAGTCTGGCCGGGAGGGGTCGGCATGAAAGTTATTGTGCAGCAGCGTGCAATGGCTTGGCTAATAGCACGATAAGCGATGTACAGGCTAATGCTGACTATCTACGGATACAAAGAGCATTAGTAATTTGAGTGGATTATCACGCGCTATAGCGACACCGAATATCGCCATAAAAATCGCCTATCGGTCGGGCCGGCTCTGGCCCGGCCGATTCCGCGCGAGTCACGCCCCAGTACGCTTCGGGCTTGTGACTGAGCGACAGGCGGCACCGGAGCAGGCGGTGCAGCGGCAGGCGATGCAGCAGCAGGCGGTGCAGCAGCAGGCAGCGCCGGCGGCCGAAGCGTTCCGCCAGGAGCGGTACCAGCCGCCCGCGGGCGCCCTGGACTTGCTGCTGGTGCGGCATGGCCAGTCCGAGGCGTACCTCGACGGTCAGCCGTTCGCGCTGGTCGGCGGGCAAGGTGACCCGCCCCTGTCCGCCCTCGGGCACAAGCAGGCGCGCCTGGTTTGCGCTCGCCTGGCCGATCAGGCCATCGAGGCGATCTACGCGACGCCGCTGCAGCGCACCGCGCAGACGGCCGCGCCGTTGGCCGAGCGCCTGGGCCTTTCCATCGGAGTCGAGCCCGACCTGCGCGAGGTGTTCCTCGGCGAATGGGAAGGCGGCCTGTTTCGCAAGATGGTGGCGACCGGCCACCCGATCGCGCTGCAGATGGCGGCCGAGGAACGATGGGACGCAATACCTGGCGCCGAGTCAGCCGAGGCGCTGGCGGCCCGCGTCCGCGTGGCAATCCTGAAAATCGCGGCCGCCCATCCTGGCCAGCGCGTCGCAGTCTTCACCCACGGCGGCATCATCGGCCAGGCGATGGCGCTGGCCAGCCGCTCGCGGCCGTTCGCGTTCAGCGGCGCCGAAAACACGTCGATCTCCCGGCTCGTCATCACCGCCGATCGGTGGATCGTCCGCGGCTACAACGACACGTCCCACCTGGATGGTGCTGGCGGCTGCTGATCCGGTATCGGCGCGAGCGCCCGTGTGTTCAACTGGGAAGACGATGCGGCAGATTGACTACGACGCTGTGGTGGCTGGAATACTTTCCGCGCGGGCACGATGTCGACGCCGCGATTTACCAGCCGCTGCACGAAGTCATCGCCACTTTCACCGCGATCGGCTGGCGGGTCGCGAGCTTCGGCGCTGTCACCGAGCCGTCCGCCGGGACGCGGCGCGACATGCTCGAACGGCTGCGGCTGCGCACCTTGTCAACCTTCGCGTAACTCACGCCCGACGAACTTGACACCGGCTTCCGCCGCCTCGAGCGGGCGGTCGCTGCAGACCCGGACGCGCCCGTACCTGTCAAGCCCGCGACGCTATTGACTCTGGAGCGCTGCTGACGCCCTGGCGGCACCCGGCGGTCAGGTGCGCTTGCCGAGGAACCGAATCGGATGAGGTTGTTGTCGAGATCCACGTGCACAGCCTCCCGGGTTCCATCCGCCGTGTCGTATGGATCGCTGGCGCCCGGCACGCCAGTTGCACTCCACAGCTTCCTGGAAGTTGAGCGCCTGGTACCGCGCTCGCGCGTGGCCGCAGCGGCGGGCTGACTCGTCCGTGGCGCGCTAGCTCTCGGTGAGCAGCCGGGTCAGCGCGGCGGGCATTTCGGCGAGGCCGCGGACGGACTGGCTGATGCCGCCACCGAGGCGGGCCAGTCGCTCGGCAGCCGCCAGCGAAGCCGGATCGGCCTCGCGCCCTGCGGGTATCGGGCAGAGCACATCGAGCCGGTCGATGCCGCCGAGTGAGGCGGCCGGGTCGGCGCCCGCCGTGGTCATGCAGTCGGAGAGCAGGATCACGCCGCGGTGTCCGCCCGCCCCGCCGGCCAGCTCGGCGGCAGCGGCCCGCAGCGCCGCGGCCACGTCGGTGAGGCCGTGCCCGCGCAGCCCGAGGAGCTGGCCGACAACCTGGTCGGCCGGCTTGCGCTCGCCGGGCCGCTGTAGCAGCGTCACCTCGCCGGCAAACGCGAGCGCGCCAGTGTCGAGCCGCCGGTCGGCGGCGAGCAGGACGCCGGCGGTCGCCATCGCGGCCAGCGCGAGCGCCAGGCCGGACATCGAGCCACTGGCGTCTACGAGCAGGCAGACCGACCGCCGGTGCGCCTGCCAGGACCGCGTGATGAGGTCCGGCGCGGCGGGCGGCCATTGCCCGGCCAGCCGGTCCAGGGTCGCGTCCAGGTCGATGTCGCCCTCGCCGCCGCGCACCGAGCGAATCCGGCGAGGTCCGCGGGACGGCTGCCGCCCGGTCGCGCCAAGCTGGATGAAGATCCTGGCGGCCAGTGCCCGGGCGACAGCGCGCAGCCGAGCGTCGGCCGCCTGGCTCAGATCGGCCAGCAGCGCTGCGGCCGCGTCCGGGTCGGCGGCCAGCAGTTCCGTCAGTGCCTGGGTGTCCAGGGCTCCTGCCGCGGGCGAGACGTCGGCGAACGCAGCATGCCTGCTGGCCAGCTCCGCCCGGCTGACGGTGCGCCGCGCCGGGCCCTGCCGCCGGTCCCGGCGCAGGCTCGACCGCGAGGCGGCGGGGGCGGGACGGCCCGCGTCAGGATGCGGGCCCGATGCTTTTCCCCGGCCATCCGGTGAGCCGTCCTGGCCAGGCTGGCTCCCGGCTGGCTGATGTGCGGCCGCGTCCGGCCCGGCGTCTTCCTCGCCGGCGTCTTCCGCTTCGCTGGCTTGGTCCGCCGCTGCGCTGTCCGGGCCGGACGGCGCAGCTGCGTGCTCGGGCCACAACTCGCCGAGAATCTCATCCAGCACGGACTCGGGGCTGCGGTCGCAGCCGTCTGCGATCCGGATGCGGCCAGACAGCGCTGCGTAGGCCGCGTCCTTCGCGGTGTGCCGCGACATCGGCTCCTCACCGCGCCGGCGGGCCAGCCCGTCGAGCAGCAGCACCAGGTCGATCGCGCCGCGGACGGAGGCACCCATGCGCACGTCGCGATGCTCGCGGGTGGCCCGGGTGAGAGTTACACCGAAATCCACCAGCGGACCTGACCGGCCGGTGACGGCCGAGACGATGGTGCGCTCGGCGGCCGCGTCCTGGTAGCCGAGCACGACCCGGCAGATGCGGTCGGCGATGGCCTGGCTCACCCGGGCGGTGCCGATGGCGTCGAACGGGTTCATCGCCGCGATCAGGCGGAACTGGTCGTCCGCGCGGACCAGGCCAAGCCTCGGCACCGCGATCTCACCCTCGGTCAGGACCGTGATCAGGACGTTGAGCGTCTCCTCGGGAATCCGGTTGAACTCCTCCAGGTAGAGCAGGGCCCCGCTCCGCATTGCCTGGAGCAACGGCCCGTCCGTGAACGCGGCCGGCGTGTACCCGTCCGCCAGCACCTGGGCCGGGTCGTACTGTCCGATGAGCCGAGCTGGCGTGAGCTCGCCGTTTCCCTCAACGAACACCACAGCCTGGCGCAGCTCACGCGCGATCGCGCGCAGCAGCGTGGACTTGCCGGTACCTGGCGGGCCCTCCAGCACCACATGCCGGGCGGCCTGCAGCGCTACGGTGAGGACTTCGCGCTCACGGCCGAGGCCGATGACTGGCGGGCTGCCGGTCACCGGCCCGGGCCGCAGCGGCCCTGTGCTGCTGGAGATCGCCGGCGAAGCAGGAGCTCCGCGTTGATCACGCAGCGTCATACAGGATGACGCCCCTGATGTTCTTGCCGTCCAGCATGTCCTGGTAGCCCTGGTTGATCTGGTCGAGCGTATAGGTCGTGGTGATGATCTCGTCCAGCTTCAGGTCGCCGGCCTGGTAAAGCTCGACCATCCGCGGGATGTCGTGGAACGGGTCACCGGAACCGAACAGGCTGCCCTGGATCCGCTTCTCCATCAGCGTCAGCATCGAGCTGTTGAGCTGGATGTTGTTATCGGTCAGGTTGCCGAGGCCGGTGACCACCACGGTGCCGCCATTGCGGATCGTGTTGAAAGCGTCGGTGATCAGCTCGCTGGTGACGACGCCAGCGGTCACTATCGCCTTGTCGGCCATCACGCCGCGCGTCAGGCCGTGGATAGACAGTGCGGCCTCGCCGGCGGTGGCGTAACTGTGCGTGGCACCGAGCTGCTCAGCGGTCTCCCGCTTGAGTGCGACCGGGTCGACGGCGACGACATTACGCGCGCCGGCCAGCGCGGCGCCCTGGACGGAGTTGATCCCGATGCCGCCGATGCCGTAGATCACGATTGTGTCGCCGGGCTCGACGGCCGCCGCGTGCACCGCAGAGCCCCAGCCGGTCGGCACGCCGCAGCCGATCAGCGCCACCTTGTCCAGCGGCACGTCGTCATCGACCTTGACGACGGAGTACTCGGACACCACCGCGTACTCCGAGAACGTGCCGAGCATGCACATCCCGCCGAGGTCCTCACCGTCGGCGGTGTGGAACCGGGCGGTGCCGTCCAGCTGGTAGCCGTCCAGGATCGTCGCGCCGAGGTCGCACAGGTTGGAGTGCCCGGTCGAGCACCAGCGGCAGTGCCCGCAGACGGGCAGGAACGAGCAGATGATGTGATCACCGGGCTTGAGCTGCCTAACCCCTTCGCCGACCGCTTCGACCACCCCAGCGCCCTCGTGCCCGCCGACGATCGGGAACCGGGGCAGAAGGTCGCCGGTGCGCAGATGCTCGTCGGAGTGGCAGAGGCCAGAAGCCACGAAGCGGATCAGGACCTCGCCGTTCTTGGGCGGATCGAGTTCCAGTTCAACGACGTCCCAGTCCTTGCCAACGCCGCGCATGATTGCTGCCTTAGTCTTCATTCACTCTCCCGCGAGTCTGACGGTCTTGCTCATGCCGGGCTTGTTCCGGTTAACACCGTTGGCATCTTGACGTAACACTAGGGCCGGGTGCTGGCTGAGAGCTAGAGCAAGCAATCGCTTGCTTGGCGAGGTGATCAAGGGAACACCACATGGCAAACTACCCGGCCGACTACGTCGTGTTCCACCAGGTGCCGCCGACGCGGGCGGACGGCGACGGCACGCGCCACTGGCACGCGCGCGGCCAGAACTTCGTGGTCGCCTACCTCGAATCGGGTAGCTCCGGCGTCCGGCTGCAGCGAACGCAGCCCGACGAGTGGATGCTCCTGCTGCCGGAAGCGGACGCCCGGGCCCGGATCACGGTGGACGGCGCTGGCCAGGGCGGGGGACAGGGTCTGGGCGGCCGAGCCGTTGCCGAGGCGCATGGCGAGACGCTGTCGGTGATCCCGGCTGGCGCCGCTGACGTGCAGATCGGCGGCGGCCCGGCAGTGGCGATCTTCAGCTCCCTGGCGGCGGACCTATGCGAGCTGGCGGTCAACGCCGGCTCGTACGTCGCCGAGCACGACAACGTGGTGCGGTCGGCGTCGCCGACCTGCCGGTTATTGCCGGCCCTGCAGGGCAAGGCGCTGCCGCCAGGCTAGCTCGCCGCTGCCTCGCGGGAGAGCAGGTCGCGGGCGCGGGCGGCGGCCCGCTCGACGGGCACGCGCTCGCGGTCGCCAGTGGCCCTGCTGACGATCTCCACCATGCCGTCGGCGAGGTCACGGCTGCCCACGCTGATCCGGACCGGGATGCCGGTCAGCTCGGCGTCCTTGAACTTCACGCCAGGCCGCTCGTCGCGGTCGTCGATCACCACGTCGGTGCCTGCCGACAGCAGGCTGCCGTAAATCGACTCGGCCGCTTTGGCTGCTTCGGTGTCCTTCACCGAGACCAGGATCACGGTTACCTCGGCAGGCGCCACGCTGACTGGCCACTTCAGGCCGACGTCGTCGTGGTGCACCTCGGCGATGGCGGCGATGGCTCGCTCGACTCCGATCCCGTAGCTCCCCATGATCGGCGTGATTTTGCTGCCGTCGGGCCCGAGCACGGTGACGCCGAACGCAGTGGTGAACTTGCGGCCGAGCTTAAAGATGTGGCCGACCTCGATCGCCTGGACCAGTTCAAGCGGAGCGCCGCAGCGCGGGCACGGCTCGCTGGCCGCGACCTCCCGCAGGTCTGCCCAGGTCGTGACCGTGATATCCCGGTCCACGTCGACGCCCGTCAGGTGCACACCGTCGGTGTTAGCACCAGTGGCCATGTCGCGCCGGCCCTGCAGGGCAAGGTCGGCAATGACCGGCAGGTCGGCGACGCCGACCGCGCCGAGGCTGCCGGGCAGTGCGCCGAGCGCGGCCCTGATCTCCTCTGGCTGTGCGGCCCTGACATCGGTCGTGCCGGTGGCGTCAATCAGCTTCTGCTCCTGCAGCGGGTGGTCGCCGCGCAGCAGCACCAGCGCCAGCTTGCCGTCGATCGCCTGGACGAGGGTCTTGATCTGCCGGTCGGCCGCAAGGTTGTACTGGACCGCCAGGTCTTCGATGGTACGGACGCCTGGCGTGTCCAGGCGGGCCGGCGCATCCGGGCCAGGCTCGTCAGTGACCAGCGGCAGGGCCGAGGTTGCCTTCTCCAGGTTGGCGGCATAGCCGCACTGCGGGCAGGTCGCGACCAGGTCCTCGCCAACCGCCGACGGACACATGAACTCCAGCGAGTCGGTCCCGCCCATGGTGCCGTTCGACGCCTCGACGGCGAAGGCCGGGATACCGAGCCGGGCGAAGATCCGCTCGTAGGCGGCCCGGTGTGCATCGAAGGACTTGTCGAGACCGGCCTCGGTTGTGTCGAAGCTGTAGGAGTCCTTCATGGTGAACTCGCGCACCCGCAACAGCCCGCTCTTCGGCCGGGCCTCGTCCCGGAACTTGGTCTGGAACTGATACCAGAACTGCGGCAACTCGCGGTAGGAGGCAAACTCCTGGGCGACGGTGGTGAAGATCTCTTCGTGCGTGAAGCCAAGCACCAGATCCGCGCCCTTGCGGTCCTGCAGGCGGAACATGACATCGACTTGGCCCAGGCGGCCGCTGCGTGCCCAGATCTCGGCCGGGTGCATGCACGGCAGCAAGAACTCCTGGGCGCCGATCGCATTCATCTCGGCCCGGATGATCGCGATCACCTTGGCCCGCACCCGCATCCCGAGCGGCAGCATCGAATAGTGCCCGGCCATCAGCTGGCGGATGAACCCGCCGCGCAGCAGCAGCCGGTGGCTAGCCGCGTCGGCGTCCGCGGGATCCTCTCGCAGGGTAGGAATGTGCAGCTGGGACCAGCGCATGGCAGGGCGCCTCTTTGTCGTGGGAGCTGGAGATACAGATACCTGGAAAGCCGTAAGTCTAGGGCGCTGGCGTGCGGCCCGCCGACCGAGCGCCAGCCGGCGTCCGCATCGAGCCGAGTTTTCCGCTGCGGAGGCAGCACCCCAGCCGCTGAAAGACGAAACGATCGAGAGCATTCTGTCGTGTTTAGCACCTTATGTACTGGTCTAGTTTTGGCCGATGCGAGGCCGGGCACCATCTTTGGCATGCCGACGGACAGGTCAGCTCGCCGGATCCTCTCCATCACGACCGGGATTGCCGCGATCTTTGACGTGACCGGCACTACCGTCTACCGGGCGATGCGCCCGGTACTACCCCCGGGTCAACGGCCGGGGAACCGGCCGGACCCGGTGCGAGAGGCGATGCAGATGATCGCCGCAGCGCACCATGAGGCAGTCGGGCAACCCCGCGGCGACAGCGGCGAGTCGTTACTCAGATGACTGACATTGGCCGTGCGAACCAATCAGCCCAGCCAGGCCAGCCCGGACAAGCCGCGCAGGCCGGACAGGCGGGCCAAGCCGGGCAGCCGAAGGCGACCAGCGCAGACGGAATCGCTGACGCCGTAGTCAACCGGATCGGCACCAAGGTCGGCGATGGTCAGGGCCAGCAGCCGGTCGAGATGCCGCCAGCGGACCAGGTCATCGCGCTCCGCGAGCAGGCACCTGAGCTCTACGAGCTCTGGCTCAGGATCGCCAAGGACAAGGCCGCCACCGCGAACTACGTCGACCGCGCGCCCTATGAGGTGCCGGAGCGGCTGGCGCAGGCCGGCCGGCCGCGGGCGCTGGGCGCGCTGATCATCGTCTTGTCGTTTTGCGGGTACCTGGCCTGGCTCGGCGGGCCTGGCCCGTACATCGGCGGCCTGATCGCGATACTCGACCTGGCGGTGATGTTCGGCATGTTCTTCGGCCTGCGGCCGGAGCGACTGCCCGATGCGCAACGCCCGGACCGTCGTCCGTCGCGCCGCTTCTAAGGAGCATGCAGCTCGCCAGGCACGGTCGATGCCCGGTGAGGCGGCTCAGTCAGGGCCTAGGCGGCGCTCGCCACCAGGCGCAAGCCAGCCTTCGGTCGTCCCGGGCTGGCCAGCCCCGGAAGCGGACTGGCAGCTGTCCGCTCGCCCTGGCTGGTCAGCCCGGCCAACGGCAGGGCTTCCGGCGACGATGCCTGGTGTGACGATGACCGTTCCTGCACCCGGATCAGCCGCTCGTTCTCGCTGTCCAGCTCCGACCACTTTCCGTCACCCAACATCGCTGCCTCCCGTTAGCACTCGCCCGGCGATCGCCCCTGCTCACCGCCCGGCCCCTCACTTCTTAGACACGCTGAGGGCGCCGTTTGGTTATGCTCCTGGCGTCACAACTCGATAACTTCCTGAGCCCAGGCGAAATATGGGGGAGAAAACTCAGATTTTCGTCCAAGCCTCACTGAGCACGCTGCGCAGGATCTGCTCCATCTCGTCGAAGTGCTCCTGCGTGCAGGTCAGGGGCGGGGACAGCTGGATGACCGGGTCGCCGCGGTCGTCGGCCCGGCAGATGAGGCCGGCGTCGAACAGGGCGTGTGACAAGAACCCGCGCAGCAGCCGCTCGGACTCGTCGTCATCGAAGGTCTCGCGGGTGGCCTTGTCCTTCACCAGCTCGATGCCGTAGAAGTAGCCGTCGCCGCGAACGTCCCCAACGATCGGCAGGTCGCCCAGTTTTTCGAGCGTGGCGCGGAACGCGCCCTCGTTGGCCCGCACGTGGCCGAGCAGGTCCTCCTTCTCGAACACATCGAGGTTGGCGAGAGCGACTGCGCATGAGACCGGATGGCCGGCAAAGGTCACGCCGTGCAGGAACGTGCTGGCTCCCTGATTGAAGGGCTCCATCAGCGCGTCGCGTACCAGCATGCCCCCAAGAGGCGAGTAACCCGAGGTCACGCCCTTGGCGAAGGTGATGATGTCGGGCTGGTAGCCGTAACGCTCTGAGCCGAAGTAGTAGCCGAGCCGGCCGAACGCGCAGATGACCTCGTCGGACACGAGCAGCACGCCGTACTTGTCACAGATCTGCCGGACGCGCTGGAAATAGCCGGGCGGCGGGGGGAAGCAGCCGCCCGAGTTCTGCACCGGCTCCAGGTAGACCGCCGCGACCGAGGACGGCCCCTCGCGCAGGATGGCGCGCTCGATTTCGTCGGCGGCCCACTGGCCGAACGCTCTCGCGTCGTCGGCCACAAACTCCGGCGCACGGTAGAAGTTCGTATTCGGTACCCGAACGCCGCCGGCCGGCAGCGGCTCGAATGGTTCCTTGATGCCTGGCAGACCGGTAATCGCCAGGGCGCCCATCGAGGTGCCGTGGTAGGCGATGTCGCGGCTCAGCACCTTGTACCTGGCCGGCTCGCCGATTGCCTTGAAGTACTGCTTGGCCAGCTTCCACGCCGACTCGACCGCTTCCGAGCCGCTGGTGGTGAAGAACACCCGGTTCAGGTCGCCGGGCGCGAGGGCGGCGAGCCGCTCGGCCAGCTCAATGGCCCGCGGGTGCGCATAGGACCAGAGTGGAAAGTAGGCGAGCTCGCTGCCCTGGCGGGCACCTGCCTCGGCGACCTCGGCCCGGCCATGGCCGATCTGGCTGACGAAGAGGCCAGCCAGGCCGTCCAGGTACCGCTTGCCGTGCTGGTCGTAGACGTACTGGCCGGACCCGCGCACGATGACCGGAACGTCGCCGTCGGCGTAGCTGGACATCCGCGTGAAGTGCAGCCAGAGGTTGCGCTTGGCCGCCTCCTGCAGATGCGTGCTGTCGTCCGTGTGGTGCGGCGTGCTCATCTGGTCCCCCAGCTATAGGTCTGCTTGCAGAGTTTCAGGTAGACGAAGGTCTCGGTGGTGGTGACCGTCGGGACGGACCGGACGCGGCCGAGGATCTCCAGCAGCTGGTCGTCGTTCTCACAGACCACCTCGATCAGCAGGTCGAAGGATCCGGCTGTGATCACCACATAGTCGATCTCAGCCATACCCGAGAGCTGGTCAGCGACCCGCTGCAGGTCTCCGCTGGCGCGGATGCCGATCATGGTCTGCCGCGGGAAGCCCAGGCTCAGTGGGTCAGTGACCGCCACGATCTGCATGGCACCAGCGTCGACGAGCCGCTGGACGCGCTGCCGGACCGCGGCCTCAGACAGGCCGACCGCCTTGCCGATGGCGGCATAGGACCTTCTGCCATCCTGCTGGAGCTGCTCGATGATGCGCTTGGACAGTGCGTCAAGCACGACCCTGCCGTTCTCGGTCACGTGCCTCCCTCGCCACCGACAGTCGCACCCAATCGTACAGTGTCAACTGATTCAGTGGGCGTCGGGCAGATATAATACTGATTCAATCGCGCTTGCGACATTTCTCTGTCAAGGTCGTCAGGCGTGCAGTGATCAGCTCAGCTGGAGGCCGGCCGTGACGGCAGCAGGTCAGCAAGTGCTCGCCAACTTCATCGACGGGAAGCAGCAGCCGTCCCTGGACGGGCGCACCAGTGAGGTGGTCGACCCGAGCACCGGCGACGCCTACCTGCAGGCCCCGGTATCAGGCCCGGGCGACGTCGACGCCGCGCTGCGGGCTGCAGCGCGGGCGTTCGAGACCTGGCGGGACACCACGCCCGCCGAGCGCAGCCTGGCGCTGCTGCGGTTTGCCAACGCCATTGAGGCCAGGGCGGAGGAGCTAGTCGAGGCGGAGTCCCGGAACACCGGCAAGCCGGTCACGCTGACCAGGACAGACGAGGTCCCGCCGCTGGCCGACGAGCTGCGGTTCTTCGCTGGCGCGGCTCGGATCCTGGACGGCAGGGCGGCGGCGGAGTACCTGGCCGGCCATACCTCGCTGATCCGGCGCGAGCCGGTCGGCGTCTGCGCGCAGGTCACGCCGTGGAACTACCCGATGATGATGGCAGTCTGGAAGATCGCGCCCGCCATCGCGGCCGGGAACACCGTTGTGCTCAAGCCATCCGACACCACGCCGGTATCCACCCTGCTACTCGCCGAGATCGCCGCCGAGTTCCTGCCGCCCGGCGTACTGAACGTGATCTGCGGCGACCGGGACACCGGCCGGGCCCTGGTCGCGCATGACATCCCGCAGATGGTCTCCATCACCGGGTCGGTAAGGGCCGGCATCGAGGTCGCTACCGCGGCGGCCGCCGGGCTGAAGCGAGTGCACCTGGAGCTCGGCGGCAAGGCTCCCGTGGTGGTGTTCGACGACGCGGACATCGAACTCGCCGCGCGGCTGATCACCGAGGCTGGCTATTACAACGCCGGGCAGGACTGCACCGCCGCGACGCGGGTGCTGGCCGCCCCGGGGGTGAGCGGCGACCTGACGGAGGCACTAGTGGCGCGGGCCGGCCAGCTCACCACGGGCGGCCTGGACGTGCCCGAGGCGTTCTACGGGCCGCTGAACAACCCGGCGCAACTGGCGCGCGTGCAGGGCTTCCTGCGGCGGATGCCCGAGCACGCCACGATTGCGGCCGGCGGCAGCCGAGTCGGTGAGCGCGGCTTCTGCTTCGCGCCGACCGTGGTGACCGGCCTGCGGCAGGACGACGAGATGATCCAGGACGAGATCTTCGGCCCGGTCATCACCGTGCAGCAGTTCACCACCGAGGACGAGGCACTGCGGTGGGCCAATGGGGTGAAGTACGGCCTGGCTGCCAGCGTCTGGACCCGCGACCACGGCCGTGCCATGCGCGCCGCCCGCCAGCTGGATTTCGGCGCCGTGTGGATCAACACGCACATACCGTTCGTGTCCGAAATGCCGCACGGCGGCTTTAAGCATTCCGGCTATGGCAAGGACCTCTCCGGCTACGGATTCGACGACTACACCCGGATTAAGCACGTGATGAGCAATATGACGGCCTGATCTGCCTGGCAGGTCTCCGTGTCGTTGCAGGATCGTTAGCTGGATTAGTGGCGTTACGCGAAATTAACGACCGATTCAGTTGATCCGGGTTGTTCGCTCTGCGAAAATCGGTCACCACATCACCGGCCGACGACGCAGGCCGGAGTGTCCGGGAGGAGCACGCAGCTGACGATGACCGACGGGCAGCCCGCTGTGCCCTCTCCGGGCCTCGCGGACTCCGCCGTACCAGCGATCGAACTGGTCGGCATCGCCAAAGACTTCCACTCAGCGGGCGAGACCGTCGTCGCCGTGCGCGACATCGACCTGGCCATCCGCCCGGGCGAGTTCTTCTCCATGCTGGGTCCCTCCGGGTGCGGCAAGACCACCACGATGCGGATGGTCGCCGGTTTCGAGGAGCCGACCCGGGGCGTGGTGCGGCTGGCCGGCCGCGACGTCACCAGCATCGCGCCCAACAAGCGCGACGTGAACATGGTGTTCCAGTCCTATGCCCTGTTCCCGCACATGACCGTGCAGGAAAATGTCGCGTTCGGGCTGCGCCGCAAGAGCGTGGCCAAGCCCGAGATCGCGCGGCGGGTCGGCGAGATGCTCGACATCGTCGACCTGGCAGGCCGGGAGAAGCGGCGGCCGCGCGAGCTGTCCGGCGGCCAGCAGCAGCGGGTGGCTCTTGCCCGGGCGCTGGTCAACCATCCGGCGGCGCTGCTGCTCGATGAGCCGCTCGGCGCGCTCGACCTCAAGCTGCGCCAGGCGATGCAGGTCGAGCTGAAGCGCATTCAGCGCGAGGTCGGCATCACGTTCGTCTACGTGACGCACGACCAGGGCGAGGCGCTGACGATGTCTGACCGCATCGCAGTCATGAATGACGGCCTGATCGAGCAGCTTGGCACGCCCGAGGAGATCTACGAGCACCCGCAGACGAGATTCGTGGCCGGCTTCATCGGCACGTCCAACCTGCTGACCGGCACGCTGACCGCCACCTCGGGCGGGGCAGGCGTGATCGAGGCGGGCGAGGGCGAGCGGATCGTGGTGCCACTGCGCGCCCTGGAATTGCCGGGCGGAAGCCAGCTTGAGCTCACCGTCCGGCCCGAGAAGATCACCCTCTCCGCGCAGCGCGGCAGTTCCGGCTGCGCCTTGCGCGGCACCGTGACCGAGGTCGTCTACCTCGGCACTGCTACCAGCTTCACCGTGCTCACCAGCGGCGGTGCCGACATTGTCGTGTTCCAGCAGAACTCGGCGTCGGCCGGCAAAATACCGTCACGGGGCGAGCAGGTGTGGCTGTGCTGGGAACCCGAGCACTCGTATTTGATCAGGTAGGAGCACTGTTATGGCCGATCGCGAGTCCCGCCCGGCGGTGGACCCGTCAATCTTGCGCGGCATCACCAGCGCGCGTATGTCCCGCAGGCAGCTGCTCAGCAGCGCGGGCGCCGGGGCAGGCGCCCTCGGCCTGTCCGCCTTCCTGGCCGCCTGTGGCGTCAAGGGGACGCCAACGGCTGGGTCGTCGTCGGCTCCGGCTGGCGGCGTCGGTTCCGCGTCGTGGTGGGCCAAGCAGAAGCTGCACCATACGGTGAACTTCGCCAACTGGCCGTACTACATCGATGTCGACAACGGTAAGCACCTGACCCTGGAAGACTTCACCGCGACGACCGGGATCAAGGTCAACTACACCGAGCCCATCAGCGACAACCTGCCGTTCTACGCCAAGATCAGGCCGTCGCTGCAGGCCAAGCAGTACATCGGCTACGACATCATCGTGATGACCAACAGCAGCCCGCCGCTCGGCTACCTGATCGACAACGGCTGGCTGACGCCGCTGGACCACTCGGCGATGCCGAACTTCGACAAGTACGCCGGACCGCTGGTCAAGAACCCGTCGTGGGACCCCGGCAACAAGTTCACGATGGCCTGGCAGTCGGGCTGGACGGCGATCGGCTATAACTCGTCGGCGATCCCGGATCCGGGCAACAGCGTCGGCATCCTGTTCGACAAGAAGTATGCCGGCAAGGTCGGCATGATGAGCGATCCCCAGGAGCTCGGCAGTATCGGCCTGCTGGCCACCGACGTAGAGCCGGCGACGTCGACCGAGTCGGACTGGCACAAGGCGGCGACGTTCCTTAAAAAGCAGAAGAGCGAGGGAATCGTTCGCAATTACTACGACCAGAGCTATATCGATGCCCTCAAGAATGGGGACATCATCGTCTCCCAAGCCTGGTCGGGGGACATCTTCCAGGCCGATGTCAGCAGCAAGTACCGCGACCTCAAGCTCCTGGTGCCGGAGCAGGGCGGCATGTTCTGGACCGACAACATGTGCATTCCGGTCGGCGCCGAGAACCCCCGCGACGCGATGACGCTGATGGACTTCTTCTACCAGCCGCAAATCGAGGCAGTGGTCGAGTACTACAACGACTACGTGTGCCCGGTCCCGGACGCCAAGCAGGTGCTGCTGGATCCGACCGGCTGGGCCAAGACGGCGCTGAAGCAGATGGCACCGGAGATCGGGCTGCCCACCTCGGCGACTGCTGACTCGCCGCTGGTGTTCCCGACGGCGCAGTTCGTCAAGGAGTCCCGCAGCTACTACCAGTACAAGAGCCAGGAAGAACTGACGGCGTGGAACAACCTGTTCGAGCCGATCACCGAAGGCTCGTAAGCGTGCGGGCCAGGCTCAGCCGGGCGCTCGCCCCGTACCTGCTGAGTCTGCCCGGCGGGCTGTGGCTGATCGCGCTGTTCCTGGTCCCGCTCGTCATCATGCTGTCGCTGTCGCTGCAAAGCTGTAACGAGGCGACCGGGGCATGCGTGATGACGTGGCACTGGTCCGAGTTCGGCCAGCAGCTCAGCCTGTATCACCCGCAGCTGATCAAGAGTTTCGAGTATGCCGGCGCGGCGACGGCGATTGACCTGGTCATCTCGTTCCCGATCGCGTACTGGATCGCGTTCTACGGCCGCCGGCTCAAGAACTTCTTCTTGCTCATGCTGCTGGTGCCGTTCTTCGTCTCCTTCGTGATCCGGACCGTGGTCTGGGAGTTCATCCTGTCCGACCAGGGCATCATCCTCGGCCCGCTCAAGCACGCCCACCTGCTGCCGCAGAACTTCCACGTGCTGGCCACCGGGTACGCGGTGGTGGCGGGCCTGGCCTACAACTACCTGCCCTTCACCGCGCTGCCGCTGTACGTGGCGATCGAGCGGATCGACCGGCGGGTGCTAGACGCCGCCTACGACCTGTACGCGTCCAGGCGGGCGGCGTTCGGGCACGTGATCCTGCCGCTGACAATCCCTGGCCTCTTCGCCGCGTTCTTGCTCACGTTCGTGCCTGCGCTTGGCGATTATGTGAATCAGCAAATCCTGGGCGGCACCAGCGACACGATGATCGGCACCGTGATCCAGAACGCCTTCCTCACCAACCTGGACTATGCCGGCGGCTCGGCGCTATCTGCCGTGCTGCTGGCCGTGGCCCTGATCGGGATCTTTGCTTACGCCCGGCTGCTGGGCTCGCGGACCATCGAGGAGTACCTGTGACCAGCGGCGTGCTCGCAGATAGGACTGGCGACCAGGCGCCGCTGGCCGCGGCCGGTGCCCGCGGCCCCCGGCCACGCCGGCGACGGCGGCGGTTCCTGCTGCCGGCCTACTCGTGGCTGATCATCGCCTACCTGGTGTTCCCGATCGTGGTGATGATCGTCTACAGCTTCAACAAGACCGGCCCCGGCTTGCAGCAGGTGAGCTTCGGCTGGAACGGCTTCACCACGCAGTATTACCGGCAGTGGAACAACGTGCCCCAGCTCAGCTCGTCGTTCTGGCTGTCCATCCGGCTGGCGGTGACCAGCGCTGTGCTGGCTACTGCGATTGGCACCCTGCTCGCCCTCGCCATGGTGCGATACCGGCCGCCGCGCTTCCGCGGCCGCGGGCTCCTGGACCAGGTCATCTTCCTGAATATCGCGGCGCCGGAGATCGTGATCGGGGCGTCGCTGCTCGGGTTGTTCGTGACGCTGAACTTCGCTCGCGGTTTCCTCACCCTCGTGCTCGCGCACGTCGCGTTCTGCATCGCGTACGTGGTCGTCACTGTCCGGGCCCGGATGTCTGGCTTCGACACCGCGCTGGAAGAAGCTGCCAGGGACCTTGGTGCTGGATCGTGGGTGACGTTCTGGACGGTCACGTTCCCGCTGATCCTGCCGGGCGTACTGGCCGGGGCGCTGATGTCGTTCGCGCTGTCCATCGACGACTTCGTCACCTCGAACTTCGTCGGGGGAGCCAGCGTGCCGTTCCCGGTCTGGGTGTACGGCGCCACCCGCATTGGCATCCCACCGCAGGTGTTCGTCTTCGGCACCGCGATCTTCGCGGTAGGTATCTGCTGCGCGCTGGTCAGCGTCGCGCTCAGCCGTCGGCAAGCCTGAGCCCCGGCGGCTGGGCCGCTGCCAGGCCTGGGACGCCGGGAGGCCGGAGTCGCTGGCAAGCCTGAGCCGCCAAGCCTGAGCTGGCGATGTCCGGCTGACCTGCCTATTCCCGGATCCGCCGAACCGTGAGGTCTCTCATAGTTCGAGTTGCCTGGATGGCCAGGTTGCCCGGCGGGGGTTGTACGAACATGCCCCGCATCGATCTGAGCAAGCTCACACGCGCCCACTCGCTCATAGACCGCAATAAGCTGCCGAATCTCACCTATCTCAGCAAGCTCCCGAATCTCGGCAAGATTACGCATATCCGGGAACTCTCGAACGCCCGCAAGCTCACGGCGGCCGCTCTGCTGCCGGTTGCGGCCGCCGGCGTGGCAGTATCGGCCGTGGCTGCCACGCATTCCGCGCCTGTCTCACACGCAGCAGCTGCCAAGGCGGCACCCCGCGGCGCCGTGAGCCGTACGGCAGGCCACGCGAGCGCCACCAGGACGCCGCAGGCGGACGCCAAGCAGGCCACGGCGTCACAGCCTGCCGGGCAGGCCGATGACGCGACCCAGTCGCACCAGGTCAGCGTGACGCAGCCCACGCCCCAGCCAGCCGCTACCGGCACCATGGACTCGGTCCTGCATGGCTCCGCCTTCGAGCAGTGCGTGGCCTGGCGGGAGAGTGGCGACACCCCGACCGATCCTGACGGGCTGTACGGGATCCTGCCGTCAACCTGGGCCTCGCTCGGCTACTCGGGCACCGCTGGACAGGCGTCGATCGCGCTGCAGCAGCAGGCCTTCAACCAGCTGTACGCACAGTACGGCGCGCAGCCCTGGGCACCATCGGACGGCTGCTGACCAGGACCTGGCCGCCGCGCGGCCGGCCGCTCACCCGGCTGGCCGGTGGCAGCCTGTTAGCCCGGCGTCCAGGGATGCAGGCGCGGGATCCACGCCCGGACTGCCCGTCGGTAGGCGGCGTATTCAGGGCCGAACTTGCGCGCCAGCGTGGGCTCCTCGTAGCAGCGGACCGCGAGCGCCCCAATGCACCATGCGATGGCTGCGTACTCGGCCAGGCCCCGCGACGCGAAAATCAGCGCCTGGCCCGCCAGCACCACCAGAAAGCCCACGTAGATCGGGTTGCGCACGTATCGGTAGAACCCCGCGACCACCAGGTGCGGGGGCGACGCGACCGGCACCGGCGTGCCGTTCGCCCGGGCAAAAGCCACAAAGGAGCCGGCGATGGGTGCCAGGCCGACGGCGATGAACACCCCGCCGGCTACCTGCGCGACCGTCCAGTAGGGAACGTGCCCGTGCACCTCCCAGTAGCCCAGCAGGTACGGGACGAGACAGCCGAATGTCCCGCCGAGGGCGGCTCCCCAGGCCAGGCTGATGGCCGCAATGGCTGGCCGCCCAAGGACCCCAGTTGTGTCTAGCCGGCTCATGATGCGCGCTCCATGACGTTCTGCCGCCGCGATGGCGGTCGCTCGCCGGAGCCCGGCTCGAGGCCAACGCCCGGCGTGATGCGGTCCAGCCAGCCAGGCAGCCACCAGTTGGCCCGGCCGAGCAGTTGCATCACCGCCGGTACCAGCACCATCCTGATCACCGTGGCGTCCACCAGCACCGCCACGGCCAGGCCGAGGCCGAAGACGTCGAGGATTCGCACCGGGTCGCCGACCACGAACGAGCCGAAGACGCAGACCATGATCGCGGCCGCGGCGGTAATCACGCGCGCGCTGCTGGCCAGCCCGCGAGCGACCGCCGCAGCGTTGTTGCCGGTGCGCAGCCACTCTTCTCTCATCCGGGAGAGCAAGAACACCTCGTAGTCCATGGACAGGCCAAAAACGATGGTGAAGAGCATCAGCGGGATCCACGGGTCGATCGGTCCCGGCCGGGTCGCCGTGCCCAGGCCGCCCAGCCAGCCCCACTGGAAGACGCCGACGATCACGCCGTAGCCCGCGCCGACTGAGAGCAGGTTCATGGCGGCTGCCTTCAGCGGGATCAGTACCGACCGGAACACGACGACCAGCAGCACGAAGGCCAGCAGCACCACGATCGCGATCACCCCCGGCAGCCGCGCCGACAGATAGGCAGACGTATCGACGCCCGCCGCGGTCTCGCCGCCGACGTAGGCAGTCACGCTGCCGCCAGCGGTGGTTCGCGGGATCACCTGCGCGCGCAGCCGGTGCACGAGCGAGGCGGTCTGCGCCGACTGCGGAGCGGATGCGGGGTAGACGACGATGACGGCCGCGTCACGGCTGGCGTTGAACACTGGCGGGACCACCGACGCGACGCCAGGAGCGAGCCCGAGCGCCCCGTCAAGATGACCGACGGTCGCGGCGGCGCGCGGTCCGTGGAACTGCGCCGCCACGACGAGCGGTCCGTTGAAACCAGGCCCGAAGCCCTTGGCCAGCAGGTCGTAGGCCTGCCTGGTGGTCAGCGAGGCGGGATCGTTCCCGGCATCGCTGAACGCCTGCCGCATCGAGAACAGAGGTACCGCGAGCAGCGCGAGGATCGCGAGCGCGATCGCGGCGCAGGTGCCCGGGCGACGCTGAACTGTCCGGCTCCAGCGGTCCCAGCAGCCTGGCTGCCGCGCCTGTGCCTGCCTGGCGCGGAGCCCGGGGATGTGCAGGCGGTCGATGGCGTCGCCGGCGAAGCCGAAGATCGCGGGCAGCAGCGTAAGCGCCGCCAGCAAGACGAGAGCGACGGCGACGATCGTGGCGAGCGCGAGCCCGTCCATGAAGCCGAGACCGACCGCGAACAAGCCGAGGAGCGAGATCACCACGGTCGAGCCGGCGAATGCCGCCGCCCGCCCGGCGGTGACCAGAGCCACGACGGTCGCCTGTCGTGGCGCGAGCCCATCGGCCAGGCCCTGCCGGTGGCGCGTGACCACGAAGAGGGCGTAGTCGATGCCCACGCCGAGGCCGATCATGACCATCATGTCCGGGCCGAACGTCGGCACGGTGAGCAGGTGGCTGAGCGCCTCGAGGATGCCGAAGCCGATGCCGACGCCCAGTATCGCTGTCAGTATCGGCAGGCCCATCGCGACCACCGAGCCGAAGGCGAGCAGCATCACGAGCACGGCCGCCAGCAGGCCGATCAGCTCGGCGGTGCCGGGAGCGCCGGACACGACCTGCTCGATGGGCGCGCCACCGAGGGCCACGCTCAGCCCGGGTCGAGCCATGCCCCGCGCGGTGTCGATGACTCGCTGGACAGCCGCCGCAGGCAGGTTGGCGGCAGGGGCGTCGAATCGGACCACAACGAAGCCGATCGTGCGGCTTGCTGACAGCTGGTCACGGTCGGCCGCGGCGAGCGGGCTCTGCACGCCTGCGACGTGGCCGAGCGGCCGGAGGGCGGCCGTCAGCCGGCTGATGGAGGCCGCGTTGACAGCGCTGGTGAGCGGGGCCGGGGAGCTCAAGACCACGTCCGCGCTGTCGCCTCGCTCCGCAGGGAACCTGCTGGCCAGCAGGTTTGCTGCCTGCTGGGACGGCGAGCCGGGTAGCGCGAAGTCGTTGTCGAGGCGGCTGCCGACCGCACTAGCGACCGCGAGTACCGCGATGACGGCGAGCACCCAGCCGGCCACGACGCGGCGCCGGTGGTCATAACACCAGGCAGCGAGGCGGCCAAGCGGCTCACCCGCTGCTCGCGCGGCCGCTGCGGGCAGGGCTGATGGTGCGGCTGGAGGGTCGGCTGCCTTCATCTCCGCGTGCCTCCCATATTGATAGTATGACTCTCAATATAAGAGTAGTAATATCACGGCTGTGGCAGCAACCGTCAATCGGCCCGGCCAGGACGGCCGACGCAGCGGCCAGGCGCGCACGCGACTTGCCAGGCGAGCCGTTGTCGGGGCGGCCAGGGAGCTGTTCCTCGAGCGCGGCTACGCCGCGGCGACGATGGAGGCCATCAGCGAGCGATCCGACGTGCCTGCGGCCACCGTGTACCGGCTGTTCTCCTCGAAGCTGGGGATTCTGACCGCCTTGCTCGATGCCTCCATCGCAGGCGACGACGAAGCCATGGCGGTCCAGGATCGACCGGAGGTTGCCGACATCTTCGCCGAGCCCGATCCCCGTCGGAAGCTAGCCGGGTTCGCTCGCATGAACGTGCAGATCAACGCCCGGTCAACGGCCATCTACCGGATCCTCGTCAGCGCTGCGGGCTCGGACCCGGACGCTGCCGCCCTGCTGGCCGGCTACTCGCGTCAGCGCGACGCGGGCCAGGGACAGATCGCCCGGGCGCTGAGCCGTGCCGGGGCGCTGCGCCCGGGCCTGCGGGAGCGTGATGCGGCGGACATCATCCACGCATTGATGTCACCGGAGCTCTACCGGCTGCTGGTCGCTGACCGTGGCTGGGCATCGGAGCGGTATGGCCAGTGGCTCCAGGCGCTCCTGATCGAGCAGTTGCTACCCGGCTCGGCCGGCTAGCGGATTTTCCGTCCACAGGCCGAAGGACACGCCTCCCGGATCCGCCACGATGGCGAACCAGCGATCGTCACCGCCGAGTTCGGTGCGGGCCCGCTCCACCGTTCCGCCCAGCTGCTCGGCCCGCTGCAGGATCTCCTCCAGGACCTCCCACCAGACGATGCCAAGCTGCGTCATCGAAGATTCCGGGCGACATGGCTGTACGCATCGAACACCGTGTCCCAGAAGGCGGGTACGTCGATCGTGGTGGCGACCAGCGCATTGCGGGTCGCCACCGGCGCGCGGAAGTCGGTGACCGTCATCCCGGTGGTCCAGCGTCCCATGGTCTCGACCTCGACGCGGGCGGCGTCGCAGCCGAGCAGGCCGGCTCTGGCCACGTGTGCCACCGCGCACACATCGTGCACCGCCGGGTCGGCGCGCCCGGGCGCCGCCGCTTCGGCCACCGTGCCCTCAGCCAGGGCGCCCTCGGCCAGTGCGCCGTCGGTATATCCGGCCAGGCACGGCAACAGCAGATCGGCGGCGAGCCGCCCGAGTGTGGCCAGCCGGTCCCGGATCGCCTGATTGGCGCGGGCCTGCAGGGTTACATCGAGGCCAATCATGGTCACTGTCCAGCCGGCCGAGAACACGATCGCGGCCGCGTCCGGGTCGACCGCGATGTTGAACTCGGCGGCAGGCGTCACATTGCCACGCGCACTCGAACCGCCCATGATGACGAAGTCGCGGACAAGACTGGGCAACCGCGGTTCCCGGCGCAGTGCGAGCGCCACATTCGTGAGCGGGCCGGTGGCGACCAGTGTGATCTCGCCGGGCGCCGAGAGCACCATGTCGATGATGAAGTCAACGCCGTGCCCGGTCTGCGGCCCGGCCTGCGCGGGCGGCAGTACCGCACGACCCAGCCCGCTGGCGCCATGGACGTCTTCGCCGTGCATCGGCGGGCGCAGCAGCGGCACGGCGCTGCCGGCCGTGACCGGCCAGCCGGCGCCGAGGAACTCGCGCAGGCGAAGCGCGTTGCCGGTGGTCTTGTCCAGGCCGACGTTGCCGGCCACCGTCGTAACCCCGAGGAGCTCGATCTCCGGGCTGCCCACGGCGAACACGATGGCGAGCGCGTCGTCGACGCCGGGATCACAATCAAGGATGATCTTGGATGCCATGCTTCCCTTCCAGCTCGGCAGCCCCCCGAGAACCCTCCTATAGTGGCGCCTCGTGAGCGAATCCAGCGACCGGCCCGGGCGCGTCATCATTGTCGGCTCGATCAACGTCGACCTCATCATGCGGGTGCCGCACCTGCCCGAGCCGGGCGAGACAGTGCTAGGCGGGGTGCTGAGCCGGCAGCACGGCGGCAAGGGCGCGAACCAGGCGGTGGCAGCGGCCCGGGCCGGTGCTGCCGTGCAGCTCGTCGGTGCGGTCGGCGCCGCCGACGGTGCGGACTCGCTGGTCGCCCTGTCCGCCGATGGCGTCGGGATCAGCCACGTGGCAGAGCTCGACGCCCCCACCGGGCACGCCTTCGTGCTGGTGGATGACGGCGGCAGCGGCGAGAACCAGATCGCGGTCGCGTCCGGCGCGAATGCTGCCCTGGACGCAGGCCAGGTCACGACCGCTCTGCGCGCCATCGGCATCGCGCCGCGGGACGTGGTGGTGCTGTCTTACGAGCTGCCTGCCCGAGCGCTTCGCGCGGCGGCCGCAGCGGCTCGCGCGACCGGTGCCCGCCTTCTGGTCAATCCCGCGCCGGCCGCAGCCGACCGCGATGACCTGCTGACGGGAGCAATCTGCACGCCGAACGCCGCCGAGCTCGCGGCACTGGCCGCGGGCCGGGACGCCGGCACTGCGGCGGCAGCAGCTGTTGCGCTGGCACGGCACATCGGCGGGGCCGTGGTGGTGACCCTCGGCAAGGATGGCGCGCTGCTGGCCGGGCCGGACGGGACGAGCGAGCAGTTCCCTGCCCACCCGGTGGAGGTATGCGACACCACCGGGGCAGGCGACACCCTGACCGGGGTGCTGGCCGCCGCTCTCGCGGGCGGGGCCGATCTGCGGGCCAGTGTGCGCCGGGCAATCGCGGCGGCGGCGCTGGCCGTGACGCGTGCGGGAGCACGCACGGCCATGCCGACGGCCGCGGAGATCGACCGTCTGCTCGGCCGGCCCTAGCCGGGTTAACCGATCTCCGCGATCACTTCGGCCGCGGTCATCGGCTTGGAGAACATCGGGTAGTCGTAAGTGATCGCGGTCTCGTGCTCGGGCACCGAGGTGGCGGCCGTGCAATCGGTGAGCGTGATCACCTGGTAGCCGTTCTCATAGGCGGACCGCATCGTGGACTCAACGCAGTGGTAGCCGGGGCTAGTGGCATCGGGAATCCCCTCGGCTGATGGCGCGCGCGCCAGACCGCCCGCAGTAGTCACAACGTTACCTCAGGACTTCTCGACCGGACCGGCAACGGCCCGGGCGCCGCACCAGCCGCTGCGCGCGGCCGTGCGCCGTCAGAGCTTGACTCCGCCCCTGGGGCAAGGCTGAAACTCGGCGATGTGACAAACCAACGGCAGCTCCTCGCCGCTAGTGTCAGCGGCATGGCCGCAACCATCGGCACCCCCGCAGTCATTGATTACTCCGTGCCCGGACCGCTGACCGATCTTGGCGATCTCGCCGCTGTCGTGCTGACGGCCGTGCCGGCGGACCCGGTCGAGATCTGCCGCATCACGACCGGCCTGATCGTTCATCCATTCCAGGCCGAGCCCCTTGGCCTGCCGGCTGCGCGCCTCGCGGAGCAGCAGCTTCGCCCGGCCCGGTCCATCGCCCTGGCCGTGCTCAAGCTGGCGGATTCGCCGCTGGATGTACGGCGCGAGCCGGCGCGGCGTGCGGTCGGCACTTGCCGGAACTTCGTGACGCTGAGCTGCGCGCTGCTGCGCCACCGCGGGATCGCGGCCCGGGCGCGCTGCGGGTTCGGCACCTACTTCCGCTCCGGGTACGGGTACGACCACTGGATCACCGAGTACTGGGATGACGCGAAAAGCCGCTGGGTGCGCGTCGATACCCAGCATCTGGGCTCGTCCTTTGTCGAGTGCCCGGCAGACCTCCGCCCCGGCGAGTTCCTGACCGGAGGCGAGGCCTGGGCCGCCTACCGGGCCGGTGACCTCGATGCGTCCCGGTACGGGGTGCCCGGCACCGAGAACTTCGGTCCCGGCGAGATCCGCGGCAACGCGATCAGGGACCTGGCCGCGCTGAACAAGGTGGAAATGCTGCCCTGGGATGAGTGGGGCCGGATGACGGCCTCGTATCAGGGTGAGACCGGGCCGGACTACGACGCGCTGCTCGACGACGTCGCCGCGGTCTGCGGGGCAGCCGACGCGCCAGCGCTCGCGGGCCGCTACGCGCTGGACGAGCTCCGCGTTCCCGCGGAACTCTTGCTGGGCGCATAGGCGGCGAGAAAGATGCGGACCGCCTCATCGGCTAGCCGGTCGCGCTCGGGCGCTGGCAGCCGCTCGTTCGGATAGAACTGCGCCCTGTCCTGCGGTATAGCCAGGACGAGGTAGGCGTAGTGAGCGGCAGCGAGGAGGGGGTCGTCGGTCACGATGAGACCGTGGTCGATGTAGGTGCGCAGGGCCTCGGCAATGACCTCGATGGCGCGGGCAGGCGCCTGCTCGAAATAGGCGGTTGCCAGGTCGGGGAACCGTTCGGCTTCGGCGATGATCAGCCGCCGGAGAGCGAGGACATGCGGCTGGAGCACGCCATCGATATACCGGCGGGCGAGGTCGGTCAGTACGGCCTGCAGTTCCGCGGGTGAGCCAGCCTCGGTCCGGCGCAGCACCGAGGTCATGTCCGCGATGATTGCGGCTGAATTGCCGGTCACGCCGAGAACAATGTCGCGGAACAGCTGTTCTTTGTCAGCGAACTGCTTGTAGACGGTCTGCTTCGAGACGGCCGCGTCGGCCGCGACCTGGTCCATGCTCGTGTTGCGGTAGCCGTCGCGGAGGAAGAGCGTCGTCGCGGCCGCGATGATGTCCCGGCGCTTGCTGGCCGTCCGCCCGGTCTCCGCGCTGCCCCGGGCAGCCCGCGCGGCGGCATCCGGGACCGGTTGCTGGCGCGTCGGTACCGGTGCCGGTCCGTCTGCCGGGGATCTGCCTGGCATTGAACCTCCTCGGCGCCGCAGTACTAGACAGTCCAGGACCGCCATGCTAGTACTGAACAGTCTAGTTCTGATCTGACCGGCCGACACTGGCGGGAGCACAACGATGACTGTGAGCGTTTCGTTCGACACGACGGTGACGGCGGCCGGCAACAACACCGGCATCGTGGTCCCGGACGAGATGGTCGAGCGGCTGGGTGCCGGCCGCCGTCCGGCCGTCGTGGTGAACGTCAATGGCTATGAGTACCAGAACACCGTCGGCGTGATGGGCGGCAGGCACCTGATCAGCATCAGCGCCGCAATTCGCAAGGTCACGGGCCTGGCTGCCGGTGACCCGATCCACGTCGTCCTCACTCTCGCCGACGGGCCGCGCGTGGCCACCGTGCCCGACGACCTCGCGGCCGCGCTGTCCGCGGAACCGGCCGCCGAGGCGTTCTTCGCGAAGCTGTCGGGAAGCATGCGGCGCTACCACATTGACAACATCAACGCCGCCAAGAGCGCCGAAACTCGGGAGCGCCGGGTCGACAACGCGGTGTCCCTGTTCCGGGCGGGCAAGCAGCGATGACTCACAGGCGTCAGCTACCGCGCACCAGCAAATCGCGTCGATCCATGCTGTAATGCGTCCATGTCAGACGATATGGAGAGCCAGCTGACTGCTGCCGCCCACGCCGCCCGCGAGTATGAGCTCTGCGGCCAGCAGGAAACGCAGTTGGGCGCGCGCGAGCAATCGTGCACTTCGGACCTCGAGGCAGCCCGCCAGAACTATGCGGGTGAGACGAAGGACGTCGAGCGGCTGGAGCACTTGTCGCTGACGCGCGTGCTCGCGGCGCTGCACGGTGCCCGCGAGGACGACCTCGCCCGGGAGAAAGCGCAAGCAGAGGCGGCGCGTTACCGGGTCGCGGAGGCGCAGCAGCGGCTGGACGCCGCGGGCGCCGACCTGGCCAGACTCAGGCAGCGGCTGGCCCAGCTAGCCGGCGCACCGGAGGCTTACGCGGATGCGCTCGCTGCGAAGGAGCGATACCTGACCCAGACTGCCGACCAGCGCGGTGCGCGGCTGCTGGCCCTGGCAGCGGAACGCGGCAGGAGGTCTGCGGAGCTCGACGAGCTGCGCCGAGCCAGCAATGACGCCAGCGCCGCCGTCGATGCGCTGGCCGATGTTCAGCAGCGCCTGGGTACCGCCGCGAACTGGTCGACCTTCGACACCTACCTCGACCATGGCATGGTCGCCAACGCGATCAAGCACGACCGGATCGACCAGGCCGCGCAAGCCGCGCGCGCGGCCGATCAGCGGCTGGCGGCGCTGCGCTCCGACCTGGCTGAGCTTGGCGGCTATGAGGCGACGGCACCGCGGCTCGAGATCAGCCAGGGCTTCAAGTTCGCTGACATCTTCTTCAACAACATCTTCACCGACCTGGCCGTCGGCCAGCAGATCCGGGACGCACAGGACACCGTGAGCCGGTCGGAGGAGCAAGTTCGGGCGTTGCAGAGCCGCCTCAGCGATCAGGTCAGCGCGGTCGGCCAGCGGCTGACCGGGATAGTCGCCGAGCGAGAGCAACTGCTGCTGAAGCCGTGATGCAAGCGCCGACGGTACGTGCTGACAATGGGGGATGCAGATTGACACGCAGCCGGCTGGCGATAGGTGGGGCATGACGCCAGCACCCGTTGAAGGGAGCCGGTCGTGACCGAGCCGACCACCCACACCCTGAACATGCCGGGCGCAGTGCTGCACTACGACGTCCGGAGCCATCGGGCCAGCGGCGAGCCGACGCTGCTGCTCTTCGGATCGCCCATCGAAGCCGCTGCGTTCACCGCCCTGGCTGGCCATTTCACCGACCGCACGGTGGTGACGCATGATCCGCGGGGCGCGGGACGCAGCAAGCGAACCGACGGCGCGCCGCAGACCTCGGTCGAGGAGCACGTCGCGGATCTGCACCAGCTGATCACGCAGGTGAGCCGCGATCCGGTGGACGTCTTCGCTACCAGCGGTGGCGCCATGAATGCGCTTGCCCTCGTCGCCAGGCATCCTGACCAGGTCCGAATCATGGTGGCGCATGAGCCGCCAGCAGCTCAGGAATTGCCAGACCGGGCGGCGGTGCTCGCCGCCTGCGACGCCATCAAGCAGACCTATCTGCGGGAGGGCTACGGCCCGGGCATGGCGAAGTTCATCGCGCTCGTCTCCCTGCTCGGGCCGATTCCGGCTGGATTCGCCGACCAGCCAGCTCCCGATCCGGCGACCTTCGGATTGCCGACCGTCGACGACGGCACGCGGGAGGACGCGTTGCTGTGCCTGAACATGCCTTCGTGCCCCGCTTACCGGCTCGACTTCACTGCCTTGCTAGCCGCCCCTACCCGCATCGTGGTCGCGATCGGAGCGGAGTCTGGCGATGCCCTTCCTGGCCGGGGAGCTACGGCAGTTGCCGCACGGCTCGGGACCACCCCCGTCGTCTTCCCCGGCGGCCACACCGGATTCCGCGCTACCGGACCGGGCGGCAAGAGCGAAGCTGACCAGTTCGCGACCACGTTGCGCCGCGTCCTCGCCGGCTAACCGCCCGCACCTGAGCAACTGATCGGAGGACCCTCGTGACGGCACGCCAGCTGTTAGCGATGGAGCAGATTCTCGCGATCCTGCGAGAGACACCTGGTCGGCTAGGCCAGCTGACGGCCGGCCTGGACGAGGCCGAGTTGCACGCCGCGCCGGAGCCGGGCGAATGGTCGGCGACCGAGATACTTGCTCATCTGCGCTCCTGCGCGGACGTGTGGGGCGCGGCAGTCGAGACGATCGTCGAGAACGATCACCCGACCATCCGGGCCGTGAACCCGAGAACCTGGATCAGGCGAACGGACTATCGCGAGCTCAAGTTTGCCCCGTCGCTGGCTGCCTTCGGCGAGCAGCGTGATCGGCTGCTCGCCCTGCTGGCACGGCTGCCGAGCGAGAGCTGGTCGGCAAGTGCCACGGTGGTGAAGGGGGGCAGTCCGCGGGACCTCACCGTGCATTCGTACCTGCACCGCCTGGCGCGGCACGAACGGACGCACTGGAGGCAGGTAGCAAAGACGGCGCAAGCGGTGGCCCGGCGGACCGCGGCGGATGTCTCAGCGGCAGCGGACGCCGCGCTGCCGCCTGGAGCCGACGTCAGCAGGTAGGACGTCAGCAGGTAGCGAGCGTGCTGCCGCCGAGCAGGACCGGCCCGAGCACGCTCCAGGCCCCGCCGTAGTAGGTCGGATGTGCTTGCTGCCCGGCTTTCGCCCGCTGAAGCAGTTTTTGCTCGGCCGATCCGTCGCCTGCTGCCTTCGCAGCGGCTGCCGACGCGACGAGGGCCAGCGGCTGCGGCGCCGCGTTCAGCACCGAACCGCTGGGAGTCAGCGCCAGGGCCTGGCCGTGATCTCCGGAGCGCAGTAGCGGCCACCAGCGTGCGGCCAGTGTCCTGGCCTGCGGGTCGCAAGAGGCCGCGAACCAGACCACGGTCCGCTGAGCGTCCGGACCGTACTGGGTCTGCGGCTGGCTGCCGTCCGGGGCTGGTTCTGGTCGCAGCGCTCCGGCCGCGGTGAGCTCGGCCCAGTCGGGCGGCAGCGCCTTGCCGTCACGGGTGAGCTCACGCGTCAGGCTGACCGCGCCGGCAGCCATCCGCTGCCAAATCTGGTCGCCGGTGAGACGCGCCAGTTGCTGGAACGCAGTGAGCGACCAGTAGCTGGGATCCAGGCTCGCCGGCTTGCCTGTTGCCCATGGCCCTGCGGCCAGGACCGGCAC
Organism: Streptosporangiaceae bacterium; assembly: GCA_036495585.1. GTDB lineage: Bacteria > Actinomycetota > Actinomycetes > Streptosporangiales > Streptosporangiaceae > JAJYUU01. The sequence goes on along the minus strand of DASXMP010000104.1, from coordinate 61,532 downwards.
ACCGCCCGGGCCACTCGTCACCTCATGAGCGATGATCGCCGCGGCTACCCGGCGGCCGGCCCGGTGCCAGGAGGCGGCCTGCGGTCCGTGATACCGCAACAGCGCCCAGGCGATCAGCAGGTCGGCATCGCTGGCTGGCTGCTGCCCAATGACCCTGCCCGCCGCGTTGGCATGCCAGGCGAAGAGGCCATCACCGAGTTGCAGGTGATCGCGCGTCCAGGTCCAGATCCGGGCGGCAGCGGCACTATTTCCGGTCGATTCTGCGATCAGCATGCCGTAGGCCTGGCCCTCGCTCACCGTGTCGCCGCCCTGGTCGAGGCGCACCACCCGGCCATCCGGCCGCGCATAGCCGGCCAGGAACTTGGCGGGCGCCTGCTGCGGTGAGTGCGCCGCCGGGGCGCCACAGCCGGCCGCGGCGACGAGTCCAGTGCTGAGGCCGGCCGCAGCCAGGCGGGCGGCCATGCGGCGGCCGGGAGCGCTGCTGCTGCTGCCGCGAGCGGCGCTGGCGACGGTGCGGCTTCGCCGCGCGACCGCGGTGAGAAGCTTCCTGGCCGATGTCATCATGGCGACGATGTCCTCCCCGTGGTGGAAGAGGCGGTACTCGACGGGGACGGCGACGCGGACGGCGACGGCGAGCCAGTTGGGGACGTGCTCCCGGTCGGGCTGGGCGTGGCCGATCCCGACGCAGGTGCCGACGACGGCGCGGGTGCCGTGGACCCGGAGCCGCCTGGCTGACTAGTTCCGCTCCGGCCAGTGGATGGTCGGCTCGGCGCCGGGCTGCGCGACGTGCCCGTGCCGTGATGAGCTGCATGTCCTTGGTTCGGTCCGAGCAGCCCCGGGGTATGCGCTGGGTGCGGCCCGGGGGCAAGCAGCGTGACCACCGCCGCGATCGCGACACCGAACACTGCGACGGCGCCACCAGTGGCTGCGCCCACGGTGAAGGTCTGCCTGGCCCGGCGGTATTCGGTGCGCCGACGTTCGCCAAGCTCTGGCGGCAGCGCCGCCCGCTGAGCAGCGAGGCTGTTGAACGGCGCGGCGGCGAGGCCGAGCGTCGGGAACACCAGCAGTGCCGCCAGCAGCGGACCGCTGAGCTGGTTCGCCTTGGTCAGCGCGGTGATGATGGCGGCAAGGCCCAGCAGGGCGAGCAAGGTCTCGGCCCAGTTCGCGCGCAGGGCTTCCCACCAGCTGGCCTGCTCACTGGTTTTCGGGGTCCGCAGGAACGCGGCCTTGCGCGAGAACAGCCCGGCGAGCGATGCCCGTGCCACCACGATGGACGTGGACTGCCAGATGAAGAACGCGCCGAGTGCGTCCCGCCAGGACGCGCCCGTGCCTCGCCGCAGCAGCGCGACGGCGCGCGCCAGCCCCATTCCCACCAGCACCGGAACCGTCGCCACCAGGAACGGTGTCAGCTTACGGAACAGCTCCCCGCCGCCCATCGACAAGTTGGCAACGCCGACCAGCAGGAATACGAAGAAAACGAGGCTGAGCAGGTCGCCATACCACTGGATGCCGCCAGCCAGGTAGGACCAGCGCTGCGCCATGGACAGCCGGTTTTTCGTGGTGTTGCGCCCCGGCAACAATGCGCGCCAGTGCATCCGCAGGATCTGGATGCCGCCGAAACACCACCGGTAGCGCTGGCCTTTCAGTGCCTCGAAGGTCAGCGGCATGACGCCCTTGCCCCACGACTGGTCCACGTGCAGGCCGTGCCAGCCGGCCCGCAGCAGCCGCAGCGACAGTTCGGCGTCCTCGGTGATGCACCACTCGTCCCAGCCGCCAAGCTGGTCCAGCGCCACGCGGCGGATCAGTCCCATGGTGCCGGCGAAGATGGCGCCGTCGCGCTCGTTGCGCGACGGCTGCGAGACCGCGAAGAAGTACGCGTAGGAGTAGTACAGCCGCCGGTAGTACGGCGACCGGGACCAGCCCCGGTAGTCCTGCGGGGACTGGATAAAGCCGACCCACCGATCGGCGAACGCCGGGGCGCAGCGGCGCAGGAAGCCGCGGTCAAGCTGATAGTCGGAGTCCACCACCCCGATGAGCTCGGCGCGCTCGTCGGTCAGCTCGCGCAGCGCATAGTTCAGCGCACCGGACTTGTAACCTGGCCAGTTCTCCAGGTGGGCGAACTTCACGCCGTGCTCGGCGCACCATGCCTCGACCGGCCGCCACAACCGTTCATCGTCGGTGTTGTCGTCGATCAGGATGACCTCATACCTTGGGTAGTCGAGCTGCACAAGGCCCTGGAGGGTTTCGATCACCATGTCAGGCGGCTCGTTGTGTGCGGGGACATGCAGGCTCACGAACGGCAGCTCGCCGTCCGCGGCCGGCAGCTGTACCTGCGCGGTCACGCGCCGGCGCCAGTGCTCGGTGCCGAGCGCGTCGCAGATCTCCCACAGGTAGGCGCAGGCCAGCAGGCCGGCGAAGACCTCGAATGCCCACAGCACGATGCCGCCGACCGTGCTGGCCGTGCCCAGGTGGCTGGCGAACGTCCACTCGAACGCGAAGATCAGGTACACCACGAACAGGAACAGGTTGGATGCCCAGCACAGGTGAGCGCGGGCATTCCACCGCCGGGTGACCGGGAGCCAGATCAGGCTCGCGAACACCAGTCCGGCCACCGCCAGCAGCAGCTTGTGCTCGGACATGCCGAGGAGCTGGAGCGCTGCCGCCACCACCGCGGCCAAAACGCCGGTCCAGACCAGGGCCAGCGTCAGCCGCCGGGTGCTCGGCCAGAGTCCGGCCGCGCGAGACGGCTTCCGCATCGGTACGAACAGCCCGGCTGAGCCCAGCGGAGCAGCGATGATCCCCGCCAGGAGGAAGGTTGCAACCATGCCTTTCCCTCGTCGTCGTGACTGGAGTCCACGGGTCCGCTGCCGCTCTCGGCACGCGTGCAGCGCTCGGACCACGACCCGTTAAGCGCCAGCCGCTACCCGCAGCACTCCGGCTCAATCACCCCAAAAGTGCTAGCGCGACGACGTGGGAACGGCCCCGCACCGCTTGAGCGGTGCGGGGCCGGTGACTGCCCAGCGATAGGTCTAGCTGGTCGGCCGGAGCTGCGCGTTGCCGCGGTGCTGCGGTCCGCGCGGCCCATAGTCGAGCTCAGCCCCGGTGTTACTGCTGTGGATGACCGCGGCAGGAGCGTCGTAGGGATCCATGACCGCTTCGATAAAGATCAGGCTGTCGTTGGGCGCGCTCAGTGCCTCTTCCAGGTCGGCCATCGTTTTGACCACGTACGACCGGGCCGTAGTGTCCGGCCGGAATACCTTCGGCAGCTCGGCGTACGCCCAGGTGGCGATGTCGTTGTAGTCGGCTGTCTTGCCCATGTAGCCGCGCTCGATGGTGTATCCGCCGTTGTTGATCAGGAAAATCACTGGCTTGCAGTCATGCCGCAGCATGGTCGACAGTTCCTGGGCGGTCTCCTGGAATGACCCGTCGCCGATGAACAGCAGGTGCCGACGCTGCGGGGCAGCCATCAGCGTGCCCAGCAAGGCGCCGACGCTATAGCCGATCGCGCCCCAGATGATCGACGCGACGACCGTGCACTTCGGCGGCAGCTTGAAACCGAAGATGGCATAGGACGTCCCGTTGTCCGTCAGCAGCACGTCTCCCTGCCGGAGGTAGCCCTGGATCGCTTCCCAGTAGGCGGCCTGGGTGAGCTTGGCGGAGCCGTCGGCATGCACGCCCGCGGGCATCGCGGGGGCGAAGTGACTGATGGCACGGCTGGTGATCTGCGGGACGGCCTCGAACACCCCGTGCAGGACCTCCTTGAGCGTCACCGCCTGGTAGTTCTCCTCGCCGACATCGACGGAATGCCCGCGGGCGCTGATCGTGTTCGCGGGCAGCGTCGCGCTGAAGGCGCCGGAGGTGTCGTCGATCGGCCGGTAGCCAATGGACAGCAGGCAGTCGCTCGACTCGATGGCGTCACGGGTTTGCGGCGCGCTGGCCTTGCCGTTGTAGATGCCGGCGTAGTACGGGAACGTCTCGTCGATCACGGCCTTGGCCGGCGCGGTCACCGCAACCGGGATCTGCAGTTTCTCGGCTAGGCCCATGACCTCGGTGGCGACGCCGTATCGTTCGACGTCCTCGTCCACCAAGATGGCCGGTGCCTTGGCGGCCGATAGCTGACTCGCGATCGCGCCGATACACGACCGCAGCCGCTCGGGATCGCTGGGCGGGTCGCCGAGCGCGAGCGGCGCGGCTGGCACCTCGATCTCGAGGTAGGCGATGTCGGACGGCAGCTCCAGATACACCGGCAGCTTCTCCCGCCAGGCGGTGCGGATCAGTCGGTCGATCTCCGTCACCGCGCTGGCGGGGGTCAGTCTGGCCTGCGCCGCTGTGACGTGCGCGAAGGCGCCGAGGAAGCGGTCCCATGTCCCGTCGCCCATGGTGTGATGCATGCCGAGGCCACGCTCGATCGACCGCAGCGGGGTCGACCCGGCGATGAGGATCACCGGTACGTGCTCGGCGTAAGCGCCGGCGATGCCGTTGATCGCGCCCATCGCGCCGACCGCGTTGGTCACGGTCAGCACGCCCATCCCGGTCAGCCGCGCGTAGCCGTCCGCCGCGCACGCCGCGTTCAGCTCGCTGCACGTGCCGACCCATTTCAGGTAGCCGGCGTCGTCGTTCTGCTGCAGCAGCTCGAGGTTGAAGTCGCCGGGGACACCGAACAAGTGGCCGATGCCCGCCTCCTGAAGCCGGCGAAGCAGGAACTCCCCGACGCTCATCGTCAAAGTCTCGCGCCCGGAACCGGCCGCCGGACGCTGGGCCGTCATCGTCATGTGTACCCCCCGAGGTATGGCGCTGCGCCGGCTTGAGAGAGCGCCGGCCAGACTGTGTGATCCCCTTGACGCTGGCGCTCGACGCCAGACCGCCCGAGACGACCCTGAGGTACCCCTCGGATCGCAGCCCCACACCGCCGGCTGGACGCCGGTCAGCCGAGCATGACCTCGGGATAGAGCGGATGCGCCGCCAGGAGGTCGCGCGCTCGCTGCCGCACCGTGTCGGCGACTCTGGCGTCCAGGCCGTACCGGGCCTTCGACCGGCCGCTGGCCGCTGCCGCCGGGCTGGTGGCACGAAGCACCGTGACGATCATGTCGGCGATCTCGTCCATCTCGGCGGGGCCGGCTCCGCGGGTAGTGAGGGCAGGCGTGCCGAGCCGGATGCCGGAGGTGTACCAGGGCCCGTTCGGGTCCGCTGGAATGCTGTTGCGGTTGGTGACGATGCCGGAGTCGAGCAGGGCAGACTCGGCCTGCCGCCCGGTCAGGCCGTAGCCGGTGGTGTCGATCAGGACCAGGTGGTTGTCGGTGCCGCCGGTGACCAGCGCCGTGCCGCGGCGCAGCAGGCCGTCCGCCAGCGCATGAGCATTGGCCAGGATCCGCCGGGCATAGTCCCCGAACTCGGGCCGGCGAGCCTCGGCGAGTGCGACCGCCTTGGCTGCCATCACATTGGGCAGCGGACCGCCGAGAACCAGTGGACAGCCGCGGTCCACGTGCTCGGCGAGGTCAGCCGTGCAGAGCACCAGGCCGCCACGCGGACCGCGCAGTGACTTGTGCGTGGTCGAGGTGACGATCTGCGCGTGCGGTACCGGATCGAAGTCCCCGGTCAGCGCCCCGCCGGCCACCAGCCCGGCGAAATGCGCCATGTCGACCATGAGCACGGCGCCGACCTCGTCCGCGATCTCTCGCATCGTCGCGAAGTTGATCAGTCGCGGATAGGCCGAGTAACCGGCGATGATGATCAGCGGGCGGAAGGACTGGGCCAGCTCAGCGACCGCCGCGTAGTCGAGCAGGCCGGTGGCCGGATCCGTGCCATAGCTGCGCTGATCGAACATCTTTCCGGAGATGTTGCGCCGGAACCCGTGGGTGAGATGGCCGCCAGCATCCAGGGACATGCCGATCATCCGCTGATCGCCGAGGGCCCGCCGCAGCGCGGCCCAGGCCGCCTCGTCCAGGTCATCCACGCTCGCGGCCGCGGCGGTGGTGAGGGCGGGCGCTTCGACCCGCTGCGCCAGCACTGCCCAGAATGCGACCAGGTTGGCGTCGATGCCGGAGTGTGGCTGGACGTAGGCATGATCGGCGCCAAATAGCGCCCGGGCGTGGTCGGCGGCCGCTTGCTCGACGGTGTCCACGTTCCGGCAGCCCGCATACATCCGGCGGCCGATGGTGCCCTCGGCGTACTTGTCGCTCAGCCAGTTGCCCATCGCCAGCAGCACGGCCGGAGAGGCGTAGTTCTCGCTGGCGATCAGCTTCAGCGACTCCCGCTGGTCGGCGAGCTCGGACCGGATTGCCCCGGCCACCGTCGGCTCGACCGCCTCGATGACGGACAGGGCGGCGGTCCAGGCGGCGGATGCCGCGGGGCTGGCGGCGGCTTGGGTTTGCTGCGCTGGGGTTTGCTGCGCTGGGGTTTGCTGCGCCGGGGTTTGCTGCGCCGGGGTGGGGTGCTCTGGCATGTGAACCTCCTGGTCACGATGATCAGCACCCAGGCGCGCGGCTGACGTCGAAGCGACGGAGCCGCTCCCTGGTGGTGATCCACCCCAAGCGCCAGTCGCGGCTCGTGGCCAGATTACCGAGTCGGCGTGGGCCGGGCCACTGGACTTGGCACGACAGCGGCCTGGCGACACACTGGGGCCAGAAGATGACAGGGCGGAAGGCAGGCAGCGTCATGGGCCACGGCAGTTTGCAGCACGGCAGTTCCCAGCACGGGGGCGTGCAGCGGACCCACTGGATCGGCGGGAAGCCGTGGACAGGCGAGGCGGCGGTCCGGGGGGATATCTACAACCCTGCGACCGGGCACGTGTCCGGCACAGTCGATTACGCGGGACCGGCCGAGGTGGATGCGGCCGTGGCGGCTGCGGCCGCGGTCTGGCCCTCGTGGCGGGACACGTCGCTGGTACGGCGGGCGCAGGTGATGTTCGGGTTCCGCGAGCTGGTGCGGGCGCGGGCGGGAGAGCTGGCCGGGCTGATCACTGCCGAGCACGGGAAGGTCGCGTCGGACGCGGCCGGCGAGGTAGCCCGGGGCCTGGAGGTGGTGGACTTCGCGTGCGGGATCCCGCATCTCCTCAAGGGCGGATACTCGGAGAACGTGTCGACCGGGGTGGATGCGTACTCGATCCGCCAGCCGGTGGGAGTGGTGGCTGGGATCACGCCGTTCAATTTCCCGGCTATGGTGCCGATGTGGATGTTCCCGATAGCGCTGGCCTGCGGTAACACCTTCGTGCTGAAGCCGTCGGAGAAGGACCCGTCGGCGTCGCTGCTGCTGGCCGAGTTGCTGGCGCAGGCCGGGCTGCCGGACGGCGCGTTCAACGTCGTGCACGGGGTGAAGCCGGCCGTGGATGCGATCCTGGCCCACCCGGACGTGCGCGCCGTGAGCTTCGTCGGATCGACGCCGGTCGCCCGCTACATCCACCAGACCGCCACGGCGGCGGGGAAGCGGGTGCAGGCTCTGGGCGGGGCGAAGAACCACATGGTGGTGCTGCCGGACGCGGACCTGGACCTGGCCGCGGACGCGGCGGTGAACGCGGGCTTCGGGTCGGCGGGGGAGCGGTGCATGGCGATCTCCGTCGTGGTGGCGGTCGACCCGGTCGGCGACGAGCTGATCGCGAAGATCTCCGAGCGGATCGCCGCCCTGAAGGTCGGGCCGGGGGACCTGGACACCTCGGAGATGGGCCCGCTGGTCACCCGGGAGCACCGGGACAAGGTGGCGTCCTACCTGGACTCGGGCGTGGCCGACGGCGCGACGCTGGCGGTCGACGGCCGGGAGCACCCGGTCACCGGCGCGGCGGGCGAGGGATTCTGGCTCGGCCCGACCGTGCTGGACCACGTGACCCCGCTGATGGGCTGCTACCAGGATGAGATCTTCGGCCCGGTGCTCTCGGTGGTCCGCGCGCCCAGCTACGCCGACGCGGTCGGGATCATCAACGACAACCGTTACGGCAACGGCACCGCCATCTTCACCAATGACGGCGGCGCGGCGCGGCGGTTCACCCATGAGGTCGAGGTCGGCATGGTCGGGGTGAACGTGCCGATCCCGGTGCCGATGGCGTTCTACTCCTTCGGCGGCTGGAAGTCGTCGCTGTTTGGCGACACACACGTGCACGGCACCGAGGGCGTCCATTTCTACACCCGCGGCAAGGCCGTCACTTCGCGCTGGCTGGACCCGAGCCACGGCGGCGTCAACCTCGGCTTCCCCGTCAACCGGTAACGCCACCGGCCGTGAATCCGCTGCCCGCTGCGCACGCTGCCACCCCGTCCGGCAAGCCGCGCGCCCGGGCGGCGGGCATTCCGCTGCCGGGCAACCCCGGGCCCTGGAACGCCATCACGGACGTGCCAGGCGTCGAGGTCGGCTACGTCACGCTGATCAGCGGCGCCTCGGTACGCACGGGCGTCACCGCGATCCACCCGCGCGGCCAGGCGGGCGCCGGTGACCCCGTGATTGCCGGATTCTTCGCGCAGAACGGCAACGGGGAGATGACTGGAGTGACGTGGATCGGGGAGTCCGGCACGTTCTCCGGACCGCTGGCCATCACCAACACGCACGCCGTCGGGATCGCGCACGCGGGCATCGTCGCCTGGACCGCCCGCCGCCATCCCGCGCTCGCCGAGGCCTGGCTGCTGCCCGTCGCAGCGGAGACCTGGGACGGCTACCTGAACGACGTCAACGGCCACCACGTCACCGAGCAGACGGTCATCGAAGCGCTGGAGGCTGCGGCGACGGGGCCAGTGGAGGAAGGCTCGGTCGGCGGCGGCACCGGCATGAGCTGTTACCAGTTCAAGGGCGGATCGGGAACCGCGTCGCGCCTCGTCGGCTACGGCACCGACAGCTTCACTGTTGGCGTCTTCGTGCAAGCCAACTTCGGCACCCGGCGTGAACTCACGCTGGCCGGCGTCAATGCCGGCGAACTGCTGGCCGATGACAACCCGATGGCCGGATCGGTCGCGCAGCCGGCCGGGGCTGGCTCCGTGATCGCCGTGGTCGGCACCGACGCGCCGCTGTTGCCGCACCAGTGCACGGCGCTGGCGCGCCGCGTGACCGCCGGGCTGGCCAGGACAGGCACGGCCGGCTCGCACTTCTCCGGCGACCTGTTCCTGGCGTTCTCCACCGGCAACCCCACCGCGATCACCCCGGGGCCGGCCGCGATGACGCGGCCGGGCGGCAGCGGCTACGACACCCTGCGGTTCATCCCGTGGGGTTACCTGGACCCGTTCTACACCGCCGTGGTCCAGGCGACCGAGGAAGCCGTGCTAAACGCCCTGGTGGCGAATGACGAGATGACCGGCCGCGACGGCCACCGCAGCCCGGCGCTGCCGCGGGACCGGCTCGCCCGGCTGTTCCGCGCCCGCCACGACCGACAGGATTAGGCAGTCACCAATGGCCGCGGGGCAACGGCAGCGATTGGGCGTTCGTCCGGCGGGAACTAGTCAGCTACAACCCCGAGGAGGACCCAGGTGGCCAACATTGTGCGCGCCGGCCTGGTGCAGCAGCACTGGACCGGTGACAAGGAATCCATGACCGGCGCGGCGGTGCGGGCCATCGGCCGGGCCGCATCCGCTGGCGCGCAGGTCATCTGCCTGCAGGAGCTGTTCTACGGACCGTACTTCTGCCAGGTGCAGGACGCGGACTACTACTCGTTCACCGAACAGGTCCCCGGCGGTCCGACCACCGAGCTGATGCGCGAGGTGGCGGCCCGGCACAAAGTCGTGCTCGTGGTGCCGATGTACGAGGAAGAGCAACCGGGCGTCTACTACAACACCGCCGCCGTCATCGACGCCGACGGCAGCTATCTCGGCAAGTACCGCAAGACTCACCTGCCGCAGGTCAAGGGGTTCTGGGAGAAGTTCTACTTCCGGCCGGGCAACCTCGGCTACCCGGTGTTCGACACCGCGGTCGGCCGGATCGGCGTCTACATCTGCTATGACCGGCACTTCCCGGAAGGCTGGCGCGCCCTCGGCCTGGCCGGCGCGAAGATCGTCTTCAACCCGTCGGCTACCAGCCGCGGCCTGTCCGCCTATCTCTGGCAGCTCGAGCAGCCAGCCGCTGCGGTGGCGAACGAGTACTTCATCGGCGCTATCAACCGCGTCGGCATCGAGCCGCTCGGTGACAACGACTTCTACGGCCAGTCCTACTTCGTCGACCCGCGCGGCCAGCTCGTCGGCGCGTCCGCCTCCGACACCGACGACGAGGTCCTCGTCCGCGACCTGGACTTCGATCGCCTCCAGGAGGTCCGCGACCTGTGGGCGTTCTACCGGGACCGGCGGCCGGACGCCTACGGGGCGCTGATCCAGCCATGAGCATCCTGATCAGCGGCGGCATCGTGGTGACGGCCGACGGCGCGGCGCCCGCCGACGTGCTGGTCGACGGCAAGCGGATCGCCGCGCTGCTAGCCCCCGGCGCGGTCGTTACCGGTACGGCAGCATCGCCCGGAGGCGAGACGCCGGGCGGCGGGCTGGGCTCGTTCCCCGGTATTGACAAGGTCATTGACGCGAGCGGCAAGTACGTGCTGCCGGGCGGCGTGGACGTGCACACGCACATGGAGATGCCGTTCGGCGGCACCTTCTCCGCCGACACATTCGAGACCGGGACGCGTGCCGCAGCGTGGGGCGGCACCACCACGATCGTCGATTTCGCGGTGCAGCCGAAGGGCGGCAGCCTGCTCGCCGCCCTGGACACCTGGCACGCCAAGGCCGCCGGCAAGTGTGCGGTGGACTACGGCTTCCACATGATCGTGTCGGACGTCAACGACACCACGCTCAAGGAGATGGCAGCCTGCGCGGATGCGGGCGTAACCAGCTTCAAGCTCTTCATGGCCTACCCCGGCGTGTTCTACGCGACCGACGGGGAGATCCTGCTCGCGATGCAGCAGGCGGCCCGGATCGGCGCGCTCACCATGATGCACGCGGAGAACGGCATCGCCATCGACCAGCTCGTCGCGCAGGCCATCGCGGCCGGGCGGACCGAGCCGGTGCAGCACGGCCTGACCCGGCCGCCGGAGCTGGAAGCCGAGGCGACCAGCCGGGCGATCGCGCTGTCGGCGGTGACCGGCGCGCCGCTGTACATCGTGCACCTGTCCGCGATGCAGGCGCTGGCCGCGGTTGCAGAGGCCCGGGATGCCGGGCAGCAGGTGTACGCCGAGACCTGCCCGCAGTACCTGTACCTGACGCTGGACGACCTGGCCAGGCCGGATTTCGAGGGGGCCAAGTACGTGGCGTCGCCGCCGCTGCGCGAGCCCGAGCACCGCGACGCCCTGTGGCGCGGGCTGCGCGCCGACGACCTTTCGGTGGTGTCGACCGACCACTGCCCGTTCTGCTTTGCCGGCCAGAAGGACCTGGGCCGCGGCGACTTCTCCAAGATTCCCAACGGGATTCCGGGCGTGGAGCACCGGATGGACCTGGTCTACCAGGGCGTCGCTACGGGCGAGATCTCGCTGTCGCGCTGGGTGGAGGTCACCGCCACCACGCCGGCCCGGATGTTCGGGCTATACCCGCGCAAGGGCGTGCTCGCGCCGGGCTCGGATGCCGACATCGTCATCTACGACCCGGCCGCCAGCCAGGTGCTGTCGGCGGTCAGCCATCACATGAACGTTGACTACTCCGCCTACGAGGGCATGACGATCAGCGGCCGGGTCGACACGGTGCTGTCCCGCGGCCAGATCGTGCTGGAGGCCGGCGAGTACCACGGCGTGGCCGGGCACGGCCAGTTCGTGTCCCGCGGCAGCTGCCAGTACCTGAGCTAGGCAGCGGCCGGAGCTGGAAAGGGGGCAGCATGGACTTCGGCCTGGTCTTGCAGACCGACCCGCCGGCGAGCGCCGTGGTGCAGCGGATGCGCCAGGCCGAGCACCTGGGCTTCGGCTTCGGCTGGACGTTCGACTCGCATGTGCTTTGGCAGGAGCCGTTCGTCATCTACGCCCAGATCCTGGCCGCCACGTCCGCGCTGACCGTCGGGCCGATGGTGACGAACCCGGTGACCAGGGATCCGACGGTGACGGCTTCGCTGTTCGCCACGCTCAACGACATGTTCGGCAACCGCACCGTCTGCGGTATCGGGCGCGGGGATTCCGCCCGCCGGGTGCTTGGCAAGCCGCCCGCGAGCCTGGCGACGCTGCGCGCCGCGATGCGGGTGATCCGGGAGCTGGCGCAGGGCCGCGCGATCGACGTGGACGGGACGCACCTGCAGATCCCCTGGATCCGCGACGGACGGCTGGAGATCTGGATGGCAGGCTACGGGCCGCGCGCGCTGGCGCTCGCCGGTCAGGAGGCCGACGGCTTCATCCTGCAGACCGCCGACCCGGAGATCGCCCGGTGGACCTTCGGCGCGGTCCGGGAGGCAGCCGCCGCGGCCGGGCGGGATCCGGCGGCACTCACCCTGTGCGTGGCCGCGCCCGCCTACGTCGGCGACGACCTCGTGCACCAGCGCGACCAGCTGCGCTGGTTCGGCGGCATGGTCGGCAACCACGTCGCCGACCTGGTCGCCCGCTATGGCCAGGACGGCCCGGTGCCGCATGCGCTGACTGATTACATCGCTGGACGGCAGGGCTACGACTACGCACACCATGGCCGGGCCGGTAACCCGGCCACCGGCTTCGTGCCCGACGAGATCGTGGACCGGTTCTGCCTGACCGGCCCGGCGAGTGCGCACGCGGACCGCCTGGCCGAGCTGGCCGAGATCGGCGCTGACCAGTTCGCCATCTACCTGATGCACGACCAGCCGGATCAGACCATGGCCGCTTACGGTGAGAGGATCATCCCGGCCCTGCGCTGACCCGCAGGTCAGGTAGCGTGGACTGCCGGCCTGGCCAGGGCGGACCGGACGAGCACCGCGGGAGCACCGATGACGCAGTACACACCAGATCCGCAGCGCGGCGCGCAGGTGCTAGCCATGGACCGGGCGCACGTGTTCCACTCCTGGTCGGCCCAGGGCGCGCTCCAGCCGATGGCGATCGCGGGGGCCGAAGGCTCCTATTTCTGGGACTACGACGGGCACCGGTACCTGGACTTCTCCAGCCAGCTCGTGAACACCAACATCGGCCATCAGCACCCGAAGGTGACCGCGGCGATCGCGGCGCAGGCGGCACGGCTGGCTACGATCGCGCCGCAGCACGCCAACGATATGCGCGGGGAGGCGGCTACCCGCCTGACCGAGCTCGCTCCCGATGGGTTCGAGAAGGTGTTCTTCACCAACGGCGGCGCGGACGCGAACGAGAACGCGATCCGGATGGCCCGCCTGCACACCGGCCGCACCAAGGTGCTTAGCTTCTACCGCTCCTACCACGGGAACACCGGTGCGGCGATCACCTCGACGGGTGACCCGCGGCGCTGGCCGAACGAGTTCGCGGTCGGGCACGTGCACTTCTTCGGGCCGTACCTGTACCGGTCGGCGTTCTGGGCTACCTCGGAGGCGGAGGAGGCGCAGCGTGCGCTGCAGCACTTGGAGCAGGTCATCCGGTTCGAGGGGCCGGAGACGATCGCGGCGGTGCTGCTGGAGTCGATCGTCGGCACCGCGGGCGTGCTTATCCCGCCGCCCGGCTACCTGGCCGGGGTCCGTGAGCTCTGCGACCGCTACGGCATCGTCTACATCGCCGACGAGGTGATGTGCGGCTTCGGCCGGGCCGGCCGGTGGTTCGCCTTCGCCGATCACGAGGTCGTGCCTGACCTCATCACCTTCGCCAAGGGCGCGAACTCCGGCTACGTCCCGGCCGGCGGCGTGCTCATCTCCGGCCCGATCGCGGCGACCTTTGATGACCGGGTGTTCCCGGGCGGCCTGACCTATTCTGGGCATCCGCTGGCAATGGCGTCGATCGTCGCGACGATTGACGCCATGAAAGCCGAAGACATTATCGGGAACGCCGTCCGCGTCGGCGAGCAGGTGCTCGGACCGGGGCTCCGCGAGCTGGCCGGACGCCACCCGGTGATCGGGGAGGTCCGCGGCACGGCGGTGTTCTGGGCGCTGGACCTGGTGTCGAACCGGGAGACCCGGGACATGCTGGCGCCCTACGGCGGGTCGTCGGAGGCGATGAACACGCTGATGGCCGAGTGCCGCTCGCGCGGCCTGCTGCCGTTCATGAACTACAACCGGCTGCACGTGGTGCCGCCATGCACGATCTCTGGCGCCGAGGCCAAGGATGGTCTGGCCATCCTGGACGAGGCGCTGACCGCGATCGCCGGCTTCTACCAGGGGTAGCGGCGCGTGGTGCCCGCGCACGCGGAGCTCACCGAGCAGGAAGTCCTCGCCCGCGGCGGCTGGCATCCTCGCTATGCCCGGGTGCTCGCCGTCGCCAGCGCTGGCGACTTCGGTTTCGCGATCGTCGACGGCAACGGCGACGGAGCCGAGCTGGAGCAGGAGTGGTGGTTCTGGGCGGAGGGCAGCTGGCAAGGCGGCAGTTCGTCTGGTACTGGATCACTTGACTACCTCAGCTCGCTGCACAGCGGCGCCCAGGCCGACGATGCTTACGCCGCCTATGGGCGGGCGAGCGGCCCTGGCCCGGTCCTGATCCGATTCGACGGGCGGACGTGTCAGGTCTCGCCTGGCCGCGAGCGCGTCTGGGTGTTCGTCGGCCTGGCCGCCGGGCGGGGCTCCTGCGACCCGCCCAGCCTGGCCTGACGCCTCGCTGCCGACGGGTCTGGCGGTCAGACCAGCGGTTCTTTGCGCCTGTTGCCACGGGGTATCCCTGCTGTCGGCCCTGAGTTCAGGGCAGCGGGAGATGCCGACGGCGCTACCGGGCGTGGCGCGCGATCTACCCATTTGTCCCGAGTCCGCGCGTCGAGGGGCCAATGACCGAATCAGCCCGCCTGAACGTTCCGGCCACGACGGTCCCCGATATCGGCGTCGTCCGCACGCGCCGCAGTGGGCCGCCTGCGCCAGCCTTCCGTCCGGGACATCTGGCGCTCACCTGGCTCTGCCTCGGCGGTCTTACCAGCGCCACGCTGATCATGATCGCGGCGTCGCTGGTGCGCCAGGACTGGATGTATCCGAAGGTCCCGATGCCCGCCACCGGGCCGCCTGTCGAACTGCCGGTCGGTATGTCCGCGACGCTGGTGGTCGCCAGCCTGTGGGTGGCGGCCATGCTGGCGCTGGCCGGTGTCTCGGCTGGCCTGCTCGCGGTGCGGCGCGGCGCCCGGCTGCCGCTGCGGCCGATCCTTGTCGGTGCTGGCGTTGCGGTGGTGATCCTGGCCGTGCTGCCGCCGGCTGGCTCGACCGATGCCCTGGACTACGCCTCCTACGGCCGGATCTTGCTCCTTGGCCACAATCCGTACCTTGTGCCGCCCTACTACCTGCGGGTGCACGAGCCGGCCTTCGGTGTCTCGGTGCCCTACCGATGGCTGCACCAGGTCAGCCTTTATGGCCCGCTGGCGACGCTGGAGCAGTTCGCGGCTGCGAAGCTTGGCGGCACCTCAGTGGCCAGGATCGTCTTCTGGCTGAAACTGTGGAACGCGATCTCGTTCGGCGTTGTCGCGGTCGCGGCTGACCGGGTGCTCCGGAACCGGCCGGCTGCCCGGATGCGCGCCCACCTGCTCTGGACGGCGAACCCGCTGCTGTTGTGGGACCTCATCGCGGCCGGTCACCTGGACGTCGTCGCGGCCGCGGCCGGCCTGCTCGGGCTGCTCGTGCTCGGCCGCCACGACGACCGGCTGCCGGACGTGCCCCGGCTGCTGGCCGCGGGCGTGCTGATCGGCATCGCCGCTGCCGTGAAGATCGATTACGCACTGTTCGGCATCGCGCTGGCATGGGTGCTCCGCAGGTCCTTCGGCTCCCTGGTGCTCGCCGGGGCCGGCGCCATTGCCGTCCTCGGCCCGTCCTATGCCTTCGGCGGGGAGCCTGCTCTCAAGGCTCTGTTCAACCGGCAGGACAAGCTGACCGAGGATGTCTTCTGGCGGCTCGCGCACTGGACCGCTTACAAGGCGCACCTCGGCCTGATCGCCGGGCTGCTCGTCGTGGCGCTGGCGATCCTGCTGTTGTGGCGGATGCCGCCAGGGGACCGGCTCAGGCCTGCTATCCAGCCTGCGCTGCTGCTTAGCCTCGCCTGGCTGATCGTCTGGCCCTACCAGCTGCCCTGGTACGACGCGATGATCATCTGCGTACTGGTGCTGTACCCGGCATCATGGCTGGACTGGGTCGTGCTGGTGCGCCTGGCCGCAGGCACGGTGGCCAACATACCGGGCGTGCCGTCGGTGGCGCCCGGGCTGACGATCAAGGCGGTGGACAAGTTCCTCGTGCACACCATGACGCCCTATGTGCTGCTGGCGGCCGGGCTGGCCGTGGTCGCGATGGCCGTTACCGGGCAGTGGGGTGTCGACCCGGCGGGCTGGTGGAAGACATCGGTACGCCAGCGCTGACATACGCAGCTCGCGCTGACATACTCAGCACGCGCCGACGGGTCGGTGCGTGGAGGATGTGAGCTATGCCGCTGGAGATCACGCGCCTGCACCTCGCCAAACTGCGAGGCGTTGACGGGCTCGACTGGCCAGTGCACGGATTCGTCGTCGCCTTCCCAGGCGGAGCAGCGCTCATCGATACTGGCGTGGGCGGCCCGCAGCAGGTGCTCAGCGACTGGCGGGTGGTCAACCGCTCAGTTGCCGATGCCCTGGACGAGATTGGCATGACGCCCGGCGACATCGCGCTGGTGATCAACACGCATCTGCACTTCGACCACTGCGGGCAGAACGCGGTGTTCAAGCACGCGCAGTTCTGGGTGCAGCGAGCCGAGCTGGACCGGGCCAGGCGCGAGTCGCCTCAGCTAGCGAACTGGTTCGACTTCATGAATGCCCGGTTCGAGCTGCTCGACGGCGACGCGGATGTACTGCCGGGGCTGCGGCTGATCACCACGCCGGGCCATACGGCCGGCCACCAGTCGGTGCTGGTGGACACGGCCGCCGGGACGGAGGTACTGATCGGCGACGCGGCCTACCAGCCGGCGCAGTACCTCGATCCGCTCAGCGACGACCTGCCTGACGGCCAGGCGAGCGACGTCACCGCGTACCGGCAGTCACTCGGCCGGATTCGCTCGGCCGACCCGGGCGCGGTGCACTTCTGCCATCACACCGACGTGCTGCACTCCTAGTTCGCTGCACTCCTAGCCAGCCGCGGCGACAAGCTCGTCGAGCATGGTGTCGAGCTTGCCGAGGCCGACAGACAGGTGACCCTCGCCTTGCTCCAGATGGGTCGCCGCAGCCGGCAGCCGGGAAGCGAGCCACTCGCCGTGCGCGAATGGCACCATGAGATCAGCGCTGCCTTGCCAGATCATGGTGGGCACTTTGATCTCCTCCAGGCTGAACCCCCACGGCCTGGTAAACGCGAGGTCGTCATCCAGCCAGCCGTCGATGCCTGTGGCCAGCGCCTCGCGGAACCCTGCGGCCCTGTCCTCGCCGAACTCCCCGGTCAGGACTGCTCGGTCAACATCGGGAAGCAGCGACTCCAGCGAGGCGACGATATCGGCCGCGCGGACATCCCGGAGCACCTCGCCTTGCCCGGCTAGATGCTGCGTGGCCTGGAGCGCAGATCGTCAGCAGCCATCGGCGGGTGGCCCGCTAGCGCGCGGCTGGCATAGCCTTCCGGTTATGCGCTATCTGGTCCGTGAGCGGCTTTTCCACATCAAGGACGACTTCTGGGTGACCGATGCGGACGGCAACCAGGTGTTCTTCGTCAACGCCAAGGTGCTGTCACTGCGGCACACCCTTGACCTGCAGGACGCGTCCGGACGCACGCTCGCCTCGATCAAGCACAAGCTGGTGACGTTCACCGACGCCATGGAGATTGAGCACGACGGTCAGGTCGTGGCCACTGTGCACAAGTCCGTGTTCTCGCCCTTGCATCACCGCGCGACGATCGAGCTGGCCGATGGCGGACGCCTGGAAGCCGTCGGCAACATCATCGGCAAGGACTTTGAGATCCGCGATGGGCATCAAGTAGTGGGGAGGGTCTCGCGCGCCTGGTTCCGCGTCCGGGACACCTACGGCGTGGACGTCGCCGAGGGCGAGAACGATGCCCTGATGGTCTGTATCGCGGTGTGCCTGGACCGGATCCACGCGGAAGAGGAAGCCGAGCGCCGCTGATCGCCGGCGAGCTGGTCGCGAGTTCAGGAAGCGAGCTTTCCAGCACGAGCTGCCAGCAGGGCAGGAGCCGCAGGGCAGGATAGGTTGTGTGACCGAGCACGCCATCGTCGTAGCGGATGCGAACGGGACAATCACGTGGTGGAGTCCAGGTGCTGAGGTGCTGTTCGGGCACAGCGCGGCGACAGCGGTTGGCCAGAGCCTGGACCTCATCGTGCCGGAGGGCCTCCGGGCGCGACACTGGGCCGGGTTCCGGCGGGCGATGGGGGCGCCGCAGCTCAAGGATCTGGCAGCTGACATACCCGTGCTGTGCGCGGACGGTCAGGTCAGGGAGTTTGCTGGCCGGCTGCTGGTGCTGAGCGACGGGCTGGGGGCAGCACTTGGCGCGATGGGAATCTTTGCTGCGGACGGCACAACCGGTTTTCAGCCCTTCCGATAATCCCGAAGGCGGCCGGTCTTCTGCGATCACCGGGATGCGGGTGGAGCAGGCAGGCGCCGGCTGCACCGATGAGTGCTGTCCGTCGCCCCGGTCTATTGTCCGGGCAGATGATGCGGCCCGAGAACTCACGCCGAGGAGGCCCGTTGCGTACCCTCGCAATCACGCAGAACATGACCGTCGACGGATCGATCGAGTTGCTGGGAGACTGGTTCGCCCCCCAGGCTCAGGCTGAGGTGGACAGCTCAGATCTGATGGCGGAGCTGCGTCACCAGGACGAGACGGCCGACGGGCTCCTGACGGGGCGGCAGACTTTCGAGGATTTCCGCGGCTACTGGCCGCAGGTGACAGACGATGCCACCGGGATCGCCGACTACCTGAACCAGGTGCAGAAGTACGTCGTCTCGGCCACCATGACGGACCCGCATTGGCAGAACTCCACGGTCCTTTCCGGCGACCTCGTGTCAGAGGTCCGCGCGCTGAAGGAGCAGCCAGGTCAGGACATCGTGGTCAGCGGCAGCATCACGCTGTGCCATGCCCTGATTAAGGCGCGACTGGTCGATGAGTACCGGCTGTTCGTCTACCCCGTCGTGCAGGGTCGCGGTCGCCGGCTCTTCCCTGATGGCTTCGAGCTCGGGCAGCTGCGGTTGCTGGAGACGAAGTCCTTCCGGGCTGGCGTCACGTACCTGCGGTACGCCAGCTAAGCGCCTGGCATCCAGCCCTGCAGCCGCCGGCGGACTGGCGCCCGCGGCCGGCGGAAAATGAGGAGCGGGCCACGCCAGGTTGTCACTACTCTGGCCGGGTGCGAGGGCCCGGCTGCAGCCGTACGCGGTTGCGAACAAAGGTGGCTACGGCCATCCTTGGCGTCCGCCGCTTCCTGAATGCGTCGGAGGAAGCGGCGGGAGACACGGCGCGTAGCCTGCCCTGTTCGCGAGCCCGCTTCTTCTCGAGCCCGTTGTTCGCGGGGTGAGTTCCGGCACGCACTGAGTCCTCCTGCCTTAACAGGCCAGGAGGCACGCCATGGCCGAGCCGTATCGGCCGGTACTGATACCAGCAGGTCTCAAGCATCCGAAGGTCCGCGAGTTTCTGGCCGTTAAGCGGCGGCCATCAGGCGGTGGCCCGCCAGGATCGGTAGCCCTCGAAGGCATGTGGATGGTCGCGCGAGCGCTAGCCGCGGGGATGAAGCTCCATGCTGTCTTTGCCTGCCCAGCGCTGTTGCAGCAGACAGCAGGCGGGCTGGCGCTGGCCCGGCAGGCTGTCGGCAGCGGGGCTGAGGCGTACGAGGTGAGCGAGCGGGTGCTGTACCGCCTCGCGGACGCCGACCGCATTGACGGCATCGCTGCCCTTGGCCAGGCCCATCGGCAGCCACTCGGCGTCATCGACGTCGGCCAGCACAGCCGGGTGGTGATCGCCGACGGCTGGGATCTGCCGGGCAACCTCGGGACGCTGATCCGGTGCGCCGACGGTGCCGGGGCATCGGGAGTCCTGGTTGTCGAGCAGGGATTCGGGCTGAGCCACCCGCTGGTCGTCCGGGCCAGCATGGGAGCCGCACTGACCATGCCCGTTGTCGCGGCCGGTCGCCTGGCCGCACGACAGTGGCTGCACGACCATGGCTTCCGCATCGTCGCCGCCGATCCGGCCGGCCAGCGTTCGTACCGGGACGCTGACTATCGCGGCCGCCTGGCCATCGTCGTCGGCAGCGAGCGCCGCGGGCTTCCGCCCGAGTGGCTGGCTGCCGCCGACAGCATTGTCGCCATCCCGATGCTGGGCAGCTGCGACTCGCTGAATGCCGCGCTCGCCGGAGCCCTCCTGCTGTACGAGGCGCTGGCGCGGGGCGGTCATGAAGCCCGATGACGCGGCCGCACAACAAGATGCATAGCATCCGCGACCCAGGTGATGCGCGACCCGCACCTGGGTACTAAGCCCGGCAGCCAGCGGTGGGCGCCGGCTAGACAGCGGAGGATGTGTGGGTGGCGACCCAGGCCTCGACGAGGAGTCCCGGCGGCCCGCCTGGCTGAGTCGCGGCCGCGCCGGGGTCCTGCGCCGCATCGACTATTGGCGTCACTCGAGCCTCGTGCGCCGCCTGCAGGCGGCCGATATCGCCAGTCAGGGCCTGCTGCTGTCGGCAGTGCTGCTGCTGTGCTTCCTGCCGTTCCTGCTGGTGCTTGAGTCGGTCAGCGGGCGGAGCAGCGCTATGGACTTCATCAGGCGATTTGGGCTGACCGGCGAGGCGGCACACGCGGTCCGGCGGGCATTTATCCCGCCGGTGCCACCGTCGACCGCCATCGGCGGGGCAAGCTGGGTCTTCTTCGTACTGTTCGGCATTACCGCGGCCGGGGCGATTCAGCAGCTCTACGGGAGCATCTTCGGAGTCAGGGGGCGCCAGTTCCGAGATCTGCCGCGGCGAGCCATCTGGCTTGCGGCTGCCCTCGGCGTCAGCTTCGCCGGCGCGTGGACGCAGCCGTGGCTCGACCACCTCGGCGGAGCGGCGCTGGTCGCCGTCGCGGCGTTTCCCGCGGCGACGGCATTCTGGTGGTTCTCGATGTGGCTCTTGCTCCAGGGCAAGGTGGGCTGGCGCGAGTTGTTCCCCTCGGCGCTGGCCACTGGCCTTTGCTGGCTCGGGATGGTGATCGTCTTCCGGTTGACGTTGTCCGGCACCATCGAGTCGGACTACCGGAAATACGGGCCGGCCGGGGTGGTCTTCGCGCTCGTGCCCCTGCTGATCGCAATCGGCGTCGTCATTCTCCTCGGCGCGCTGCTCGGAGTGGCCTGGCGCGAGCGGCGCGAGCACCCGCTGGGCGAGCAGCCAGATTCCTCCGCTGAGCCACGCGGGTTATCGCCCGGCTCCAGGTCCATCCAGTTTGCGGACAGCTGGCCGTGACAGGATGGACGTATGCCTGCCCGCCTGAATGTGTTGTGTACCGGGTATGCCGCCGAGCGAGTGGCCAGCACCGTGGTGCTGGTCCGCGACGGCGACGCCTTCATCGTCGTCGACCCGGGTATGGTCGCTAGCCGGGCGCAGATCCTTGGCCCGCTGGAGGACCTGGGTGTCAGCCCGGCCGATGTCACCGACGTGGTGTTCAGCCATCACCACCCCGACCACACGCTGAATGCCGCGCTGTTCGCACGCGCCCGGTTCCACGACGTCTGGGCGATCTACCAGGACGACGTATGGACCGACCGGCCCGCCGACGGGTTCCAGCTGGCGCCGTCCGTGCGGCTGATGGCGACGCCCGGCCATACGGCGCAGGACATCACCACGCTGATCACAACCGGCGACGGGCTGGCCGCGTGCACGCACCTGTGGTGGTCAGCCGAGGGGCCGGCCATCGATCCGCTGGCCGAAGACCAGGACGAGCTGCAGCGGTCCCGATCCAGGCTGCTGGCGCTGGAGCCCGCGATCATCCTGCCCGGGCATGGCAAGCCGTTCCGGCCGTCCGAGCTTGCCGCCGGGGACTCCTGACCGTTCGCGGCCGTCCCGCCCCGCAGTCGCTCGTCCCGTTGGCAAGCCCAGATCACAGCGCGCTGACGGCGTCAGCGAGGATATCCAGGCCCTCGGTCAGCAGCGGCTGCCCGATGACGAGCGGCGGCAGGAACCGCAGCACGTTGCCGTAGGTGCCACAGGTCAGCACGAGCAGGCCGCTGGCGTGACAGGTCCTGGCCACCTGGGCAGCGGCCGCTGCGTCCGGCTCGGTCGTGCCGGGCTTGACGAACTCGATCGCGATCATGGCACCGCGCCCGCGCACGTCGCCGATGACCGGGTGGGCAGCAGCCAGGTCGCGAAGCCGGGGGAGCATGATGGCGCCGATCGACCGCGCCGCGCTGCGCAGGTCTTCCTTCTCCATGGTCTCGATGGCACCGAGAGCCGCGGCGCACGCCACCGGGTTGCCGCCGAACGTGCCGCCGAGGCCGCCGGGATGTACGGCGTCCATCATCTCGGCCCGGCCGGTCACGCCCGCCAGCGGGAAGCCACCGGCGATTCCCTTGGCCGTGGTAACCAAGTCCGGCACCACGTGCTCGTGGTCGGAAGCGAACCAGTCGCCGGTGCGGCAGAAGCCGGACTGGACCTCGTCCGCGACAAAGACGATGCCGTGCGCGCGGCAGAACTCGGCCAGGCCAGGCAGGAAGCCGTCAGGCGGCACCACGAACCCGCCCTCGCCCTGGATCGGCTCGATGACGACGGCGGCTACGTTTTCCTCGCCGACCTGTGCGTGGATCAGGCTGGTGACCACGCTGAGCGCCTCCGCGGCGCAGGCCTGCGGCCCACCCGGCCAGCGGAAGGGGTAGGCCATCGGCATCCGGTAGACCTCGCCGGCGAACGGTCCGAAGCCCTCTTTGTACGGCATGTTCTTGGCCGTCATCGCCATCGTCAGGTTGGTGCGGCCGTGGTAGGCGTGGTCGAAGACCACGACCGCATCCCGGCCGGTGGCGTGCCGGGCGATCTTGACCGCGTTCTCCACCGCTTCCGCGCCGGAGTTGAAAAGCGCCGACCGTTTCTCATGGTCGCCGGGTGTCAGCCGGTTCAGCTGCTCGCACACTTCGACGTATCCCTCGTAGGGCGCCACCATGAAGCAGGTGTGGGTGAACTGCGCCATCTGCTCGGCCACCCGGCTGACGACCAGGTCGGCGCTGTTACCTACCGAGGTGACCGCGATGCCGGAGCCAAAGTCGATGAGCGAATTGCCGTCGATGTCGACCACGACACCGCCGCCGGCAGCAGACACGAACACCGGCAGCACGTGGCTCAGCCCGCGGGCCACGCTCCGCTGACGCCGCGCGAGGAGCTGCCGGGAGGCAGGTCCGGGGATCTCGGTGACAAGGGTGCGGCGCTGCGGCAGCGAAGGGCCGCCGGGAACGGCAGATTCAATGCTCATGCAGCGACAATAGCCGCCGTATCGGCGGCTAGTATCTCCCGGTCAGGGCGGAAAGCTGGCGGCCCGTACTTGCTAGTACAGTCGCCAGCCCATCACCGCGTAGCGGTGGGCGGTCGGCCTGCCGAAGTAGCCCAGCAGGAAGTGGCCAAGGTCGGAATTCCCGCCGAGCGTGGTGATCACGGCCGTCGGCCGCCAGGCCCTGATCGCCTTGCCGAAGGTTGTCGGCGAGGGCTTGATCAGCTCGCCCGAGGCCAGGCTGGTCAGCCGCAACTGCGTAGTCTGCTGGTCGCGCGTAAGCGTGGCATGGGTCTCGCAGGAGGCGGCGTGGCCGGCCGCGTCCGGTGCGATGCAGTAACCGCCCACGACCGAGATCGGCTCGCCGGTGACGGCCTGCATCTCCATCGTGAGCGCGCCGTCGAGCGGCAGCACCAGCACGGCCGCGCCGGGGCGCAGGTGCAGGCCAGCCACGACCTGCTGCCAGCCGGGCGGCGGCGCCGGGACCTGCGCTGTCGCCATGGCCGCTGGCAGCACCGGCACGAGAGCGACGGCGAGCGCCGCCGCGGCGGTCACGGTGATCACTGGTCGCCGCCAGTCTTGCCGGGCTCGCAGCGCACTCCAGATCCGGTCGGCGGCCAGCGCGAGCACCAGCGCAGCGGCACCGTCGGCGAGCAGCGACAGCCGATTCGGCAGGACCTGGCCGAGGACCGGCAGGTGCCGCAGCCAGTACCAGGGCAGCACACTGCCCTGGATGTGCCACGGGCCGATCCGGACGCGGTGGCCGCCCATGCTGAGCAGTTCGAGCAAGACGAACGACACGCCCGCGATCCGGATCGTCAGGTCACGCCAGAACGCGACGGTCAGCAGGATCAGCAGGATCAGCATCGGCCAGCCGAGGTAGCCGAAGTACTCGACAAGCCGCTGACCCGAGTTGCTCAGGTAGGCGGCGAAGCCTGAGCCATGCAAGAGCATGCCGGACGGCGCGGTGACGAAATCGCTCGGCTGGTTGCCGTACCGCCCGACATGCCATGGGCTGCCAGTCTCGGTCAGTGGTCCGCGAAGCTGCACGTCGAGTGCGTGGCCGCACAGCGCCAGCGCCAGCACGGCGGCCGTCGCGAGGCCGGCGCCCGCGCTGGCCAGGCCTCGCACCACCGCGGCCGGCCGGCTCAGGGCCAGGACCAGTATGACGATGACACCGGCGACCACGGTGTCGACCAGCAGTTCCTCGGCGATGAAGAACTGCGCGGCGACAAGGAGCCCGAGCCAGATGCCGGTGCGGATCACCCGGCCCCAGCTTCCTGCGCGCCCGGTAACTAGCCGGAGCGCGAGGTGAATGATCAGCGGTGGCAGGAAGGCCAGCTGGAGGTGATAGTGGGCCTCGGCGGCCACCCGCATGGCCGGGGAGAAGCCATAGAAGGCGCCGGCCAGCGCCGCTGCTCCGGCACTCGCGCCCCACTGTCTGGCCACCCAGAACATCGCCGCAGCCGACCCGGCAAAGCCGAGCACGAGCAGGATGCTCAGGCTCACTGTTGGCCCGGCCAGCAGCGTGATCGGCGCCAGCACGATCGCTGGCAGCAGGATCGAGGTGTTCCACATCAGGTTCGCGCCCTGCGGCCAGTTGAGGGCGGTGGTGACCAGCGTCGGCAGGTGCCCGTGCTGAAGGGCGGTGGCAACATACCGGAGCGACCACGTGGTGAGGTAGACGTCGTTGGAGATGCCGGCCGTGCCGCTGGTGGTCGTGGGTGCCCGGCCGGCCGGATCCGGCCATAGGAACCAGGTCAGCGCGATTGCGGCGAGCAGGTAGCAGGCAGGCACCAGCCAGCCGGCCCGCGGCCAGCGAGGCGCGCGAAGCTCAGGGGCGGCTTCGGTGGGCGCAGCCAGCACCGATCTCGCCACCGCAACCTCCGTCCACCGCAGGGTAGCCCGCCGCGGTAGGCCACCTGCCAGCCGTGCGTGCCAGCTGACACCCGTGGGCTCTACGCACGTAACCGCAGCACGACGGACGCCATTGTTGTCGCGGCCACGTTACCTTGCCCGGCCGCTAACCCAGGGCCGGCGTGAGTTGCTTGGCAGAAACTAGGCCTACCGCGATTCCAGGCTGACCTCAGCGCAGGTAGCCGCTGCGCCGGTCCCAGCGATAAGACGTCCATCACATTTTATCATAATTCGGAAATAAGCTATTTTGACTGCGGGCCTCGACGGCTACCTGAGCAGGTCCCGGGCCGCATCCTCGATGGCTGCCTGGGACAACAGCACGGTATCGGCCGCATCGGCCAGCGGCACCGGGCTGTCCTGGCTGGCGACCCTGGCGATCCGGCCGGTGTAGCCGGCGTCGACCAGGGTGGTGACGACTCCTTCCGACACACCGCCGGTCCGCCTGCTCTCGTCGGCCACCAGGACCCGGCTGGTCGCGCCTGCGGCCCGCAGCAGGTCCTCGAACGGCAGGGGCGCCAGCCAGCGGAGATCCAGGACCTGGCAGTGCACGCCCTCGGCGGCCAGGGTGCTGGCGGCGCACAGGCTCATCCGGACGCCGTTTCCGAACGTAACAATGGTGAGGTCGTGGCCGCGGCCGTACAGGCGCCCCTGGCCGATCGGCACATGGGCAGCGGGCCAAGCCGCCGGCGGCTCGTAGCGAGCCAGCCATCCGCCGTCCCCAGGCTGGTAGAGGTCACGTTCATGATAGAGCGCGATCGGTTCGAGGAAGATGCTGATGGTGCCGTCGACTTCTGCGGCGCCGAGCAAGGTGCGCAGCAGCCCGGCCGCGTCGTCTGGCCGGGCTGGGCAGGCGATCACCAGGCCGGGGATGTCCCGAAGGGCGGCCAGGCCGTTGTCGTTGTGGAAGTGACCGCCGAAGCCCTGCTGGTAGGCAAGACCGGGCACGCGCACCACCATCGGATTGCGGTACTGCGCGCGCGAGAAGAACGAGAGCGTGGCCGCCTCGCCGCGAAGCTGGTCGATTGCGTTGTGCAGGTAGGCGAGATACTGGATCTCCGGGACGGGCAGCAGGCCAGCCAGGCCAGCGCCGAGCGCCAGGCCGAGGATGGTCTGCTCGTCCAGCGGAGAGTCGAAGACCCGGCCCGCCCCGAACGACTTCAGCAGGCCTCGGGTAATGCCGTAGACACCGCCCTTGCGCCCGACGTCCTCGCCGAAGACGAGCATCCCGGGCCGGCCAGCCATCTCCTCGGCGAGGGTGCGGTTGATCACCTGGGCCAGCGTCAGCAGGCCCTCGTCCTCGGGCAGCGTCGCGGCCGGAGCCTGCAGCCTGGCCCGGGCGGCGAGCCTGGCCCGGGCGGCCAGGTCAGCTGCCACGATGCCAGGTCGACGGGGGGCGATCGGCCCCATCACCTGGCTGGCCGAGGTGAGCCGCTGCGCCCCGGTGACCTGTGCGGCCATGGAGAGGACATTGTCCCGGGCGGCCTGGTAACGGTCCAGCACCTCGGCCGGGCTGAGCACGCCCGCCTCGACTAGGAGCCGGGCAGTGCCGAGGATCGGGTCGCGGGCCTCGTCCGCCGCGATCTCGGCGGGGGACCGGTAGGCGGACTCCACGTCGCTGCCCGCATGTCCGCCGAGCCTCGGCATGCGCAGGTGCAGGAAGGCCGGCAGGCGACGGCTCCGCGCCCAGCGGGCGGCCTCGGCGGCGGCATCGTAGGTGTCAGCCACGTCTGCGCCGTCCGCCGCGAAGTAGCGAACTTTAGGCCGGTCAGCGTTCGCCGCCTCGATCCAGCCCGCGGGCGTGCGGACACTGATGCCGAGGCCGTTGTCCTCGCAGACCATCAGCAGGGGCAGCGGCAGGCCCTGAAAGGCGACCTGGGACGCGGTATTGAAGGCACCCGTCGCGGTCGAGTGGTTGGCCGACGCGTCCCCGAAACTGCAGACCACCAGGGCATCGGCCGGCCACGGCGTGTCCAGGCCGAGTCTGGCCGCGCGCGCGATCGAGAATGCGAGGCCGACGGCACGCGGCAGATGCGAAGCGATCGTCGAGGTCTGCGGTATGACATGCAACTCGGGGTGGCCGAACACCTTGTGCCTGCCGCCGGCGATCGGCTCGGCCGCGGCCGCAGCCAGGCCGAGCAGGACATCGGCCACCCCATTGCGTGGCGGGCTCGCCTGGCGCGCGCGTACCAGGTAGAAGGCACCGGACCGGTAGTGCAGCAGGGCCGGGTCGTCCAGCCGCAGGGCCGCAGCAACGGCGGCGTTGCCTTCGTGCCCAGAGGAGCCGATCGTGTAGAAGCCGGCGCCGCGGGCGCGCAGCCACCGGGCGGCGAGGTCGAGATGCCGGCTGTCAGCCTGCGCGTCGAACAGCTCCAGGCAGTCGGTGACCGACAGGCTGCTGCCCGGCCGGATGGCCTGATACGGGTCCGGCCTGACCGCGGGGTGGGGCGAGGCGAGCGCCGCCATCGCTCGCGTCAGCCGCTGTTCCGCCGCGTCTGGCGCAGCCGGATCACGGTTTACCGGCGCCCGGCGGGCGTCAGCACGCCCGGCGGGGCCTCCGCTGACGTTGTCGCGACCAGAGTGACCGCCTGGCGGCGGTGGCACCGATGGCAGGCCGGGGATCGTCGGGTCATCTCCCGGGGGAACGAAGGCGCGACCGTTCTGGGCTGGCAGCTCCCGTTCTGTCCCGGCTTCGCGTTCTTCTGGCGCCGGCGGTCTGGCAGCTGCTGTGCTCACTATTCGACGGTAAGCCTGTTACGCCTGTTGCGCACCGCCTGATTGGCAGCTGCCCGGTGAACCTTCCTGTCCAGCGCCACCGTGAACGTTCCGGTACGGAGGTACGTAGTCAGGAGGTAAGAGCTAGGCAGCTGAGATTTCAGCAGGAACGGAGACGCGCAGATGGCCGGAAAACAGGTGCACTGGCACCAGGTGCGCAGGCAGCTGTGGGCGGCCCCCGTCCTGGCTGGGGCGGCAGCGCTGATCGCAGCATGCGGGAGCAGCGCTAGCCCTCCCTCGACAGGCGCAGGCAACCAGGCCGGCAACCCGCCGGCCTCGCAGCAAGGCAACAATGCCTCCACCGCCATGATCACGACCAAGAGCGTCAAATCCGGCACGGTACTGACGAATGCCTCCGGCCACACCCTGTACTGGTTCGCCATCGACACGCCGACGAAGTCGAACTGCAATGGCTCGTGTGCAGGCTTCTGGCCGCCCGTCCTCGGCAAGCCGGTGGCGCCATCAGGCATGTCACTGCCGCACGGGTTCGGCACCATCACCAGGTCGGACGGCAAGGTGCAAGCGACTTACGACGGTCACCCGCTCTACACGTACGTGTCCGACACCGCGGCCGGACAGGTGAAGGGCAACGGCCTCAATCTCTCCGGCGGCAAGTGGTGGGCGATGACGCCGACCGGCAGCAAGCTGACCGCCACGTCTACCTCGTCGGGCGGCGGCGGTTTCGGCTACTAAGCCCGCTGCCTGAATCGCTCGGCGGTCGGCGGGGCGCGCGGGGCTTGCTGGGTAGATACCCCGGGTGACCGAACCGGGCAGCGCCGTCGCCGTGCGCCCGCGCGGCGGCCTGTTGATCGTCTTCGCCGCGCTCATGCTGGCGATCTTGCTGGCCGCGCTCGATCAGACCATCGTGGCGACAGCGCTCCCGACCATCGTTGGCGACCTCGGCGGGCTCAGCCACCTGTCCTGGGTTGTCACCGCCTACTTGCTGGCCACCACCGCGTCCACGCCGCTGTGGGGCAAACTCGGCGACCAGTTCGGGCGCAAGCGGCTGTTCCAGGCATCGATCGTCATCTTCCTGGTCGGCTCGGCGCTCTGCGGGCAGTCGCACAGCATGGTGGAGCTGATCAGCTTCCGTGCCCTGCAGGGCCTCGGCGGGGGCGGGCTGATCGTGCTGGCGCAGGCGATCATCGGCGACGTCGTGCCGGCCAGGGAACGGGGCCGGTATCAAGGCGTCTTCGGCGCGGTGTTCGGCGTAGCGAGCGTGGCCGGCCCGCTACTCGGCGGGTTCTTCGTCGACAACCTGGGCTGGCGGTGGGTCTTCTACATCAACCTGCCCATCGGCCTGGTCGCGCTGGTGGTCATCGCGATCGCGCTGCCGGGCACGGCTAAGGGCGGCAAGCACACGATCGACTATCTCGGCTCGGCGCTGCTCGCCGCGGCTGCGACGAGCATCGTCTTGCTGACGTCCTGGGGCGGCACCGAGTACCGGTGGGGCTCACCGGTGATCATCGGCCTCGGCGTGGCAGCCGTGGTCCTCGCGTTCGGCTGGTGGCTGTCGGCCAGGCGGGCCGCGGAACCGGTGCTGCCGCTGCGGCTGTTCCGCAGCCCGGTCTTTTCCGTGTGCGCCATCATCGCCTTCTGTGCCGGATTTGCCATGTTCGGGGCGCTGTCGTTCCTGCCACTGTTCCTTCAGGTCGTGCACGGCGTCTCGGCCACCCTGTCCGGCGTCTACCTGCTGCCGATGGTGCTCGGCCTGCTGCTGACATCCATCGGCAGCGGCCAGCTCATTTCCAGGATGGGCCGGTATAAGGTCTTCCCGATCATCGGCACCGCGCTACTGATCACCGCGCTCGCGCTGCTGTCCACGTTGTCGGTGACCACCTCGACGCTGGTGCTGAACGTTTACTTCTTCGTCCTGGGCCTTGGCCTCGGGCTCATCCTGCAGGTACTCGTCATCGCCGTGCAGAACTCCGCGGACTACGCCGATCTGGGCGCAGCCACCTCAGGTGTCACATTCTTCCGCTCGATCGGCGGCTCGTTCGGGGTGGCGATCTGCGGCTCGATTTTCAGCAACCGGCTGGCATCCGGCCTCGCTACGGCGCTGGCGGGCGTGCCCCTGCCGCACGGCTTCAGCCCGGCTGCCGCCCAGGCGAATCCGACGCTGCTTCGCCGGCTGCCGCCCGCCGTCCATGGTCCGGTACTGCACGCCTACGCCACGGCAATTGACCACATCTTCCTGTTCTCGCTCCCCGTCGCGGTGGTGGGGTTCGCCGCCTCGTGGTTCCTGCGCGAAGTGCCGCTGCGCCAGACCACGGCCGCCAGCGACCTCGGGGAAGGCATCGGCGCCGCGTCGGCGGAGCGCAGCTCCGTGGAGGAGATCGAGCGGGCCCTTGTCCGGCTTGCCGACGCCAACCTGCGCCGGCGTGGCTACGAGCTGCTCGCTGAGCAGTGCGGCCTGGGCCTGCCGGCCGGCAGTTGCTGGGTGCTTGCCAAGCTAGCCAAGCACGGCGATACGGCGAGCAGCGAGCTGGCGCGGAAGGCCGGCGTGACCGTGCAGCAGGGCAGGCCGTATGTCGACAGGCTGGTCGACCGGGGCCTCGTGCTGCGAGCCGACGGCATGCTGCGGCTTACCCCTGCTGGCGCTCAGGCCGCCGCCAAGTTCTTCGCAGCAGGGCGCGAGGGCCTTGCCCGGCTGCTCGCCGACTGGTCGCCCGAACAGCACGCCGAGCTGGCCGAGATGCTTGACCGGGTCACCGGCGCGCTGCTCGGCGATGACGCGGACCAGCGGCTGGTGCGAACTGGATGACTCGGGCCGGATGATGCCGCGTGAATCTGCGGCACCGGGCGGCCGAACCGGCCGGCCTAGGCCGCATGCGGCGAGCTACGATCAGCGCATGCCAGCGCAGCGGCGTGATGCGGGCACCGGGCCGCAGTTCCTCCAGGTGCAGACCGCTACCGACTCCCGGGCCGAGGCAGTGGAACTGGCACAGGCCGCGGTCGAGGCCAGGCTGGCCGCGTGCGCGCAGGTGGCCGGGCCGATCGCCAGCAGTTACTGGTGGGAGGACGGCCTGGAGCGGGCCGAGGAATGGCTCATCATGCTGAAGCTGCCGGCCGACAAATTTGACGATCTGGCCGAGTTCCTGGCCAGCCGGCACAGCTACGACGATCCGGAGATCATCGCCACGCCCATAGTCGCGGGCTCGGCCTCCTACCTAAACTGGCTCCAGACGGAGACCCGTCCCCGGTAGCGGCGGGCTGCGGGAGGTGCGCGGATGAGCCGCCAGCGCGAGGACGACGGACTGTTCGGCCCTGACTCTGTTACCTGGCGGATAGCCCGTGAGCCGGTCATGTGGATCGCCGGGCTGCGCGCCATGTACCTGCAGGCGTTGCACCCAAGGGTGATGCAGGGGACCTGGCAGAACACCGCGCTGGCACGCCCCGACGAGGCCTGGGGCCGGTTTGTCCGTACGGCGCGGTTCGTGCAGGTGCGAACCTACGGCTCGACGGCAGAAGTGGAACGAGCCGGCGCGCGCGTGCGGAAGATCCACGCAGCGCTGCACGGCACTGATGAGGCCGGCCGGCAGTTCCGCCTGGACGAGCCCGAGCTGTTGCTCTGGGTTCACTGCGGTGAGGTGAGCTCCTACGCCGAGATCGCACGCCGCAGCGGCGTGCACGTATCCGCGGCCGAGCTGGACAAGTTCGTTGACGAACAGCGCCGCAGCGGTGCGGTGGTCGGCCTGGACCCGGCACAGGTGCCGGCCAGCGTGGCCGAGCTTGATGCCTATTACGAGCGGATGCGCCCGCAGGCCCGGGCCAGCAAGGAAGCGTGGCAGGCCCTGCGGGTGTCGTTCACCCCGCGGGTGCCGGCTGGCCTGCTGCCGCTGCGCCTGGTGATCCCGCCGTTGAACGTGCTCGGGTTTTCGAGCCTGCCGCGGTGGGCGAGGAGGCTCTACGGCATGCCGGCGACCGGGCTCACGGACGCGGCTGTGACGGTCGCCTTGCGCGCGGCATTCGAGTCGACCAGCCGGGTGCCGCCGCGGGTCTTCCTGGTGCCTGGTGCCGCATTTACCGGGGCGTGATCCTGCGCCCGCTCTGGCCACCATGTCTTGCAGCGCCGCTACCTGCTGGTCGCAGGCAGTACGCCCGGCTGCCGGGAAACGCGCTGAGGTACGCGGGCGCTTGGCCAGTCGAGCAGGTCCGTGGTCGCGGCTCAGGAGCCGCCGGCCGAGTCCCCGCTCGCGGCTGGCGTGAGTTCCAGGTAACACATGTCGACGCCGACGCTGTCGACACTCCCCTCGAACAGCTTCCGGTACTATCCGTGCGCGCCAGCAAGTGCGTGTTCAGCGACCGGCTCCTCGACAGGATCGAGGACTCGCGCCGTGACCGCCAGGGGCGGTCCGAGCGGCCGGCCGCGGAACGTGGCTGGGGCTATCAGCGCATGCGGGTTCCTGCGCAGCCGCGTCGCTCATGGCACTTCAGGTGTACCGCTGCCCCGGCTGGATAAACGTCACCATGCTCGTCGACCGCGTCCCGCGGGACCTGCGCATCCGCAGGAACCACGCGCAGGCTGGCGGATCTTGCTTGCGCTGCTGATAGCAGGCCAGCAACGCCGGCTCCTGACGTCAGCTGGCGGGCAGGTCCCAGGTCACGATCACGGGCTGCTCGTGCTCGAAGCCGAGCCTGCCGAGGGTGCCGGTGCCGAGCAGGAACAGGCGGCCGGCCTCCGGGTCCAGGCCGAGCCACCGGGCGGTCAGCACCCGCAGCAGGTGGCCGTGCGATACCAGCACCACGTCGCCGCCGGCCAGCAGTGGCCGCACCCGGCCGAGTACCGCCTCGGCCCGGGAGGCGACCTGCTGGATTGTCTCGCCGGGATGCGCTGCGTCGCCGGGGATGACCCCGTCGCGCCAGATCGACCACCCGGGCCGGTCCGCGCAGATCTGGGCCGAGGTCAATCCCTCGTAGCCGCCGTAGTCCCACTCCTGCAGGTCGGGATCGGTGCTGACGACGCCGAGCCCGGCCAGCCGCGCCGTCTCCGCCGCCCGGCGCGCCGGGCTGGTGAAAGCCGCCACGATGTGCCTGCGTGCCAGATCCGGGGCGAGCCGCGAGCCAGCTGCGCGTCCGGCGTCCGTCAGCGGCACATCCGTCCTGCCGGTGTGCTGTCCGGACCGGCTCCACTCGGTCTCGCCGTGCCTGATCAAGATCAGCTCGCCCATGCGCAGCATGATGCCACGGCGCGCCGCGCCAGCGGCGATCCCGGCCGGCCCCCGGCCAGCCCGGGGGGAGTGAATCTATGTCTGGCTAGCGGATTCTGGGCCGCATCGCCAATCCAGCCTTGGCTCCGTCAGTCCTGTCCGGCGGGTCGGCGAGGCGACCGGTAGACGGCGTGTGGCCATCCGGCCACGCTGCTGTCCTCGCGGACCTACGGGGACCGCAGACCTGCACCTGCCGCTCTGACAGCCAAGGACAGGACAGCCGGCGTCCGGTGCAGAGGGCCGCAGTCCTGGCGCGTTCTGCCGATTTCAGCGGTGATCGCGGCGGTTATGGCCGCATTTGTTCCGCCGAAATTCCTGGCAAGACGCTCGCGGGTCCCTTGTCAACCCGCGGCGGGCGCGGCCGTGGCGCGAAGGCCGGGGTTATTAGCTTGCTCTCTGGTATTCCACATGTAAGATCTGACTGACAGGTGAAAGAGTGCAGTCATGAAGTGGGGATAACCAGCCAGATGGACCTGCTTGCCGTGCTGACGGCCATCGCCAACCCGCAGCGACTGCGGGTCGTGGCGGAGCTGTCTGGCGGGCGAGTGCACGTCAGCGAGCTGGCCCGGCGCCTCGGCATCTCCAGGCCGCTGCTCTACATGCACCTGGACCGGCTGGAGAAGGCGGGCCTGGTCACCGGGCACCTTGAGCTGTCGGAGGACGGCAAGGCAATGAAGTACTTCGAGCTGGCTCCCTTCGAGCTGCGGCTCAACCCGGCGAGCATCACCGCGGCCGTGCGGAGCAGCGCGGCAAACGGCAGCGCAGCTAACGGCGATGCAGCTAACGGCGATGCAGCTAACGGCGATGCGGCTAACGGCGATGCAGCTAACGGCGAGGCGGCCAACGGCGAGGCGGCTGACGGCGAGGCGGCAAACGGTGGCGCGGCTCATGGCGATGCCGCCGACGAAGCTACGGCCAACGACGGTACGGCCGACGACAGCACGGCAGGCAACAAGACGGCAAACGCGGCTGCCGCAGCGGGCAGCACCGGGACTAACACCCCCGACACAAAGGAGAACGACAGATGAGCCACGTGGCTGTGGCGGCGCTCACGAGTTCCGCGACCGCAGGTATCTCGATCACGCTCGGCATTATCTTCATCATCGGCGCGGCGACGGCGGTCATCGTGTGGTCTTACTTCAACCTGCAGGCCCACCGGGCCGACGCGGTGGCGATGGCCAACTACCGCAAGCTGGCCGAGGACGCGGTCGCCAATCAGCAGGAACTGCGTTCCGAGCTAGCCAAGCTGACCGTCAAGGTGGAGACGGTCGAGAAGCTGATGCGGGACGTCGGATGAACGCGGACACCAGGCTGGTCCTGCACCGCAATCCGCTGCGGCTCGCGGCATCGCCCGGGCTCTGGCGCGCGGTCGGTTACCTGATCAGCTACCTGGCGCTGAGCTGGGTGCTGTTCAGCGTGGCGGTCACGGCGGCGACCACGGCGGCGGCGCTTGCCGTCACGATCGTCGCGGTGCCGCTGGTCATCGCCGCCGCGTCGGCGGTGCACTGGGCCGCCGGCGTCGAGCGCGGCATGCTGCGACGCATCTTCCGCACGCCGGTTGCGCCGCTGAACCAGCGCGATCCGGCCGAGGCGGAGCTGCGGGGCTGGACCAGGGCACGGGCAGCGTGGCGGGATGGCACCTGGCGCGAGCTCGGGTACCTGGCGGGCCTCTGGCTTCCGCTGTGCATCCTGGACGCGGTGGTGCTGTCGGTCTGGCTGGTGTGCCTCGCCGGGATCACGCTGCCCTTGTGGTATTGGGCGCCACGCGGCACGGGCAGCAGTGTCGCCGGGTACATCAACGACAACCACATCCATGGCGTGGCACTCGGCTACTTCCCGCACGGTCCCTTTGGACCTGGCGCGGTCGGGCTCTTCGTCCATTCGCTGCCAACGGCGCTGCTGGCCGCCGCCGGGTTCGCCGTGCTGTTCCTGCTGTTCAACTACGTGCTGGTGGCGACGGCCCGGATGCAGGGCCGGGTGGCGCGAGCGCTGCTCGGGCCGCCTGCCGATCCGCTCGGGCCGGCCCGCTCGGTGCTGTCGGAACCGGGTCCGCTGGGCCTGCTGATTCACGGGCGGGATGCGTGATGGGCGCTTCGCGGCTCCGACTCCGGCTAGATCCGGTCCGGCTGCTGTTCTCCGCCAGCCTGTGGCAGGCGGTCGGCTACCTGTTCAGCTACCAGATCGTCAGCGGCGTCTTGTTCGCCATCGCGCTGACCGCTGCGGTCATGACAACGGTGCTGGGCATCACGGTGGCCGCGGTGCCGCTGCTGGTCGCGACGGCCTGGACAGTGCGCGGCTGCGCGACTTTCGCCCGGCTGATGGTGGGGCAGGTGCGCAGGCGGCAGGCTGCGGGCGGCTATCAGGACGCGCCGGTGACCGGGCTCATGCGCCGGGCGAGGAGGCTGTGGGCCAGCGGCGCCACCTGGCGCGACCTGGCTTACCTAGTCGGCCTCTGGCCATTCCTTTTCGCCCTGACCACCGCGGTGCTCGCTGTCTGGGCGACGTTCCTCGGCGGCATCACCGTGCCACTGTGGTATTCCCACGTCTCCGACTTCTGCGTCGCCGGTAACTGCACCACGCAGCATGTGCCTGGCCTGATGTTCGGGCAATTCCCGCACGGCCCGCACGGGCCGGCCGCGCACGGCCTGTACGTCGACTCGCTCGGCCCTGCGCTGCTCGTCGCGGGCGCTGGCCTGGTGCTGTTCCTGCTGTTCAACTACGTCGTCGTCGCGGCCGCGCAGCTCCTCGGCACGGTCACGGCCGCGGTGCTCAGGTATCCCTCCGACCCGCTTGCCCCGGCGAAGGAGGTGCTCGCCGACGCCGGCCCGCTGGGACCGCTGTTGCAGCCAGGCCGGCCGACCGGGTAGCCGGTCGAACCCCCGCCCGCGAGTGCCAGCTCGCGGGCGGGGTCTGGACACGACAGCCGCACGACAAACCCTGGGAGCCTTCAATGCGCCAGTCGCAGAGTTCAGTATTGCCGCAATCGGCAGTACAGCCAGCAACTACCAAGAATCCGCCGCCGCCGGGCCCGGCCGCCGCCGGGCACCGCACCCGGCCCCCGGTGGTCGAGCGGGTCGCCACCTGGAGCGCACGACACCGCAAGACTGCGGTGTTCGGCTGGCTGGCCATGGTCGCGATCATCTTCGTGGTCGGCCAGATGATCGGCACCAGTAACGTGCCGTCCAACGATCCCGGCCAGTCCGGCGTGGCGGAACGTGCGCTGCAGAAACTGCACGACACCGGACCGCCGCCGGCCGAGGGTGTGCTGGTCCAGGCCCGGACGGGGACCGCGACGTTCCGTACGGACCCGCAGTTGCGGCACGCCACCGCTGCGGTGGTCACGGCTCTAGGGGCTTTGCCCAGGTCTACCGCGAGCGACATCCGCTCACCGCTTGGCCAGGGCAACGGCGCGCTCCTGTCGGCCAACGGCCGGTCGGCTCTCGTCACCTTCAATGTCACCGGAAGCAACGAGGACGACGCAGTGGTGCCCGCGCTGCGGGCGGTGGCATCGGTGCAGCAGAAGTACCCAGCGCTGCGGATCGCGGAGGCTGGGGACGCCAGTGAGGACCGAGCTGGGAACGCGGCCGTGAGCAGCGGCTTCCGCAAGGCCGAGTCCACGACGCTGCCGATCACGCTCATCCTGCTGCTGGTGGTGTTCGGCGCGCTGATAGCGGCCGGCATCCCGCTGCTGCTGGCAGGCACCGCCGTCATGGCTGCGATCTCGCTGACGGCGGTCATCGGCCAGTGGCTGCCGACGGGGGATAGCACCTCGGAGGTGGTGCTCATCATCGGGATGGCCGTCGGGGTCGATTACTCGCTGTTCTACCTGCGCCGGGAGCGGGAAGAGCGGAGCAAGGGCCGGAGCACGTCCGAGGCACTGCGGATCGCGGCCGGCACCTCGGGCCGGGCGATCGTGATTTCGGGGCTGACCGTCATGGCCGCGCTGGCCGGACTGTTCCTTACCGGTTACTCGGTCTTCACTGGCATCGCGATCGGCACCATCGCCGTCGTCGGCATCACGGTCATCGGCTCACTGACATTCGTGCCAGCGCTACTGTCCTGGCTCGGCCCCTGGGCCGACCGCGGCCGGATCCCGTTCCTGGGCCGGCGCCGGGTCGCGGCCAAGCCGTCGCGACTGTGGACTGCGGTGGTGCGACGGGTCGTACGCAAGCCGGTGGCCTGGGGCGCAATCGCGGCTATCGCGATGCTTGCCTTGGCCGCCCCGGCGCTCGGCATGCGGCTCGGCAACCCGCCGGACAACGATGTGTTCTCCGGCAGCTTGCCGGTGCTGCAGGCCGCCGAAAAGATCCAGCAGGCGTTCCCGCAAGCCCCATCACCGGCTCAGGTGGTCGTCACCGGCCACGACCTGACTGGTCCGGCGGTTCGCGCGGCAGTGTCCGGGCTGCGCCAGTCCGCCTCGGCGACCGGAGAGATCCGGCCGCCGGTCACCGCCGAGTATGTCGCCGGCGGGCGAGCGCTGCTCGTGAGTGTCCCCCTCCAGGGAAACGGAGCTAACGCGAGTTCCAACGCGGCACTGCTTGAGCTGCGAGATCACCTGCTGCCTGCCACCTTCGGCAAGGTCGGCGGCATCAGCTATGCGGTGAGCGGAGAGACCGCGAACAACTACGACGACATCGCGGCCCTGCATTCGCGCACCCCGCTCGTGCTGGCGGTTGTCGCGGTGCTGGCGTTCGTGCTGCTGTTTGTCGCGTTCCGATCGCTCGCCATCCCGCTGGTCTCGATCGGGCTCAACCTGCTGTCCGTCGGCGCGGCCTATGGCCTGGTCACGCTGATCTTCCAGGACGGCCACCTGCAGGGCCTGCTCGGCTATACCGGCTACGGCGCGATCGTCTCGTGGGTGCCGCTGTTCATGTTCGTCTTCCTGTTCGGGATCAGCATGGACTACCACGTGTTCATCCTGAGCCGGATCCGCGAGCTGTGGGCCAGGGGCACACCAGCCAAGGATGCGATCACCGGCGGCATCGCGGCCAGCGCAGGAGTCGTGACCAGCGCGGCGGTGATCATGGTGGTCGTGTTCACAGTCCTGGCCACCTTGTCCCTTATCCAGCTCAAGATGCTTGGCGTGGGGCTGGCCGCGGCTGTGCTGATCGACGCCACCGTGGTCCGCGGCATCCTGGTGCCCGCCGCCCTCGCGCTGCTCGGTGACCGGGCCTGGCAGCCGCCGGGGCTGCGCCGCCGCCGCCAGCTGGCGGGCCGGGAAATGGCGCGGGAGCAGGTCGTCCGTGACCTGACCTGACCCTCGGAGCCCGAACTGGCGCGCCCGCCGCGGCTGATGCGACGGACGCGCCAGTTTGGCGGGATGGCGGCCGCATGGTCACAACTCGGCTACAGTTGCCACCAATCAGCTGGCCCGGCGCCCGTGATCCGGCAGGTGGCCCGCTCGTCGTCCCGAACGTCCGAGCCAGAGAGCGACCATGGGCCAGCCTTCGCGCACCCACCCTTCCGCTCCGAAACCCCCCGCCCGGCTGCCCTTCGTGCAGCGGGTCGCCTGCTGGAGCGCGCACTATCGGAAGACCGCGGTCTGCCTGTGGCTCGCCTTCATGGCGGCGGCCTTCATCGGCGGTCACTTCGCCTCTGGGAGCGGAGTCCAGCAATATGATCCCGGCCAGGCTGGCCGCGGTGAGCAGGTTCTCAGCAAGCTCGACGTGGTCACGCCGCCAGCCGAGAGCGTCTTGATCCAGGCCAGGAGCGGGCCGCAGCAGCTGGCGGCGGCTGAGACACCGGCGGCCAAGACTGTCGAGGTCAGGCAGGTGACCAGCGAGGTCACCGCCGCTCTCACTGCCCACCGGCAGTCCGCAACCGACGTACGCATCGCGTTCCCCGCCGGCTCCGTCCCGGCCGGCCACCACGGCGCCGCCGGGACGGGACCAGCGGCTCTGGTCACCTTCAACGTGGCCGGGCCGCACAGTGAGGCGAACGCCACAGTGGCGACCGACCAGGCGCTGGTCCAGAAGATCCAGACCCAGCATCGCGATCTCGTGGTGGCCGAGGCCGGCCAGGCCAGCACGAGCCGGGCCGCGAACGCAATCCTCGGCCAGGATTTCCACAAGTCGGAGTTCACCTCGATCCCGCTCACCCTGGTGCTGCTGGTGGCGGTCTTTGGCGCCCTGATCGCGGCCGGCATCCCGGTACTGCTCGCAGGCTCGGCCGTGGTCACCGCGGTGTCGCTGCTCGGCATAGCTGGCCACTGGCTTCCGGTCGGCTCCGGCACATCCGAGCTCGTGCTCGTGATCGGCATGGCCGTCGGCGTCGACTACTCGCTGTTCTATTTGCGCCGGGAGCGCGAGGAACGGATGAAGGGGCACGACGATGCCGACGTCGTGGGCATCGCGGCCGCCACCTCCGGCCGGGCCATCCTGGTATCCGGGCTGACGGTGATGGTCGCGCTGGCTGGGCTGTTGCTGACCGGCATCGACATGTTCACCGGCATCGCCTTCGGCACCATCATGGTGGTTGGTGTCGCCGTCCTCGGTTCGCTGTTCTTCCTCCCGGCGCTGTTGTCCTGGCTCGGGCCCTGGGCCGACCGGCTGCAGTTGCCCTTCCTCGGCCGCAGGCTGACCCATCCGCAGCCATCGCGCTTCTGGGGGGCCCTGGCCAGCCGGGTCGTCCGCCGCCCACTGCTGTATGGCGGGATCTCGGTCGCCGCGTTGCTGGCGCTCGCTGCGCCGGCCCTCGGGATGAAGCTGAGCAACCCCGCCGTCGACTTGCCGAGCAACCTCGGCGTGGTCCGGGTGCTGGACGACATCCAGCGCGAGTTCCCGAGCAGGCCGGCCCCGGCCGAGGTCGTGGTCAGCGGATCGAATCTGCAAAGCCCGGCCATGCAGCACGAGATTGCGGCACTGCGCGGCCGGGCCACCGCAGGCGGACCCATCGACGGCCCGATCAGCGCCAGCATGGTGGCGAACGGCAAGGCGCTGGTCATTCAGGTACCGCTGGCCGGGACTGCGTCCGGCTCGCAGGCCAGCAACGCGGTCTCCAACGCCGCCCTGGTCAACCTCCAGGACAAGATTCTGCCTGCGACCATCGGCAAGGTGCCGGGCACGAGCGTGGCCGTCACCGGCAGCGTTGCGGCCAGCTACGACCTTCGCCAGACGCTGCACACCCGCACTCCGCTGGTCTTCGGCGTGGTCGCGTTGCTCGCATTTGTGCTGCTCATGCTGGCCTTCCGGAGCCTGGCCATCCCGCTGGTCTCGATCGGGCTGAACTTCCTGTCCATAGGCGCCGCCTACGGCCTGGTGACCTGGATCTTCCAGGACGGCCACCTGCAGGGCCCGCTCGGGTTCACCTCGTTCGGGGCGCTCATCCCGTGGGTGCCGCTGTTCACGCTGGTCATGCTGTTTGGCCTGTCCATGGACTATCACGTCTTCATCCTGAGCCGGGTCCGCGAGCTGTGGTCAGGCGGTGCCCGGGCCCGCGACTCGATCGTGGGCGGCATCAGCGGCAGCGCCGGCGTGGTGACCAGCGCGGCGGTGATCATGGTGGCCGTGTTCTCGATCTTCGCCACTCTGGACATGATCGACGTGAAGATGCTCGGCGTGGGCCTGGCTGCCGCGGTCTTCATTGACGCCACCCTGGTGCGCGGCGTTGTGCTGCCGGCTGCCCTGGCTCTGCTCGGCGAGCGGGCCTGGTATCTGCCCGCCTGGCTGCGCTGGCTGCCTGGCCGCGAACTGGTCTGCGAGCACGTCCCGGCGCCGTCGGCCGGCAAAGCCGACCGAGCCGACCGCCGGGCGGGCGAGACGGCCCCCGAGTCCAAGCCCAAGCGCAAGCCAGTGCCTGCCTGA
This sequence comes from Streptosporangiaceae bacterium, assembly GCA_036495585.1. Classification (GTDB taxonomy): domain Bacteria; phylum Actinomycetota; class Actinomycetes; order Streptosporangiales; family Streptosporangiaceae; genus JAJYUU01. The sequence continues at coordinate 20,474 of DASXMP010000104.1, read as the reverse complement.
AGGCGGGAACGCTGGCGGGATGCTGCCGCGCCGATCTGCGCGCTGGGCCGCAGGCGGCCCAGCGCAGCAGCCGGCTTGCCACGGTGGGAGCGGGGCTGCATAGTCGCGGGCTGAGGTTGCTGGCTGGGGACAGTCCCGGGCGCTTACGTGGTCCGCACTTCCCGCGCCACCGTGCGCACTCACTCGCGTCGTTGAGGCAGGCTGCCAGGGTTGCCGTCACGCGTGGTAAGCGGTCGACCTTGGCCGGATGTGGAGGACGGTCGCGTTTCTGGGCGCAGACGTCGGGCCTAGGGCAGCGTCAGGATCTCGTGGCCAGCAGCGGTGACCAGCAGGGTGTGCTCGAACTGGGCAGTGCGCCTGCGATCCTTGGTCAGCACGGTCCAGCCGTCCGGCCAGACGTCGTAGTCGATCGTGCCGAGAGTCAGCATCGGCTCGATGGTGAACGTCATCCCCGGCTCCATGATCACGTCCACGTCCGGGTCGTCAAAGTGCGGCACCACCAGCCCGGAGTGGAACGTGGTGCCGATGCCGTGCCCGGTGAAGTCACGGACGACGCCGTAGCCGAACCGGCGCGCATAGGACTCGATCACCCGGCCGATCGCATTGAGCGGGCGGCCCGGCGCGACGGCGCGGATGCCACGCATCATCGCCTCGCGAGTCCGCTCAACCAGCAGGCGGGACTCCTCGTCCACGTCGCCGGCCGGGAAGGTGGCGTTGGTGTCGCCATGCACGCCGCCGATATAGGCGGTGATATCGATATTGACGATGTCGCCGTCGGCGATGACAGTGTCATCGGGGATGCCGTGGCAGATCACCTCATTCAGCGAGGTGCACAGCGACTTTGGGTAGCCGCGGTAGCCCAGCGTGCTCGGGTAGGCGTCGTGGGCGACGAGGAAGTCGTGCCCGACCCGGTCCAGTTCGTCGGTCGTGACGCCGGGAGCCACGTGCCGGCCGACCTCAGCCAGCGCCTGCGCGGCGATCCGGCCGGCCACCCGCATCAGCTCGATCGTCTGCGCGTCCTTGACCTCGCGCTCGCCGCCGCGGGGCGCGCGGCGGCCGACGTATTCGGGGCGCGAGATGTGCGCCGGGACCGTCCGCTCCGGGGAAAGGCGGCCGGGCTGGAGTGTGGCAGGCATGATCTGCAAGTCTAGTAGCCATGGACGGTGACCAGCGCTGGTACTACTGCCTGAAGCATCACCAGGTGGAGGGCGAGGACGGCTGTGCCGGCAAGGACCGGCTCGGCCCCTATCCGACCCGGGAGGCCGCCGAGCACTGGCAGGACACGGTGCGGCGGCGCAACGAGGAGTGGGAAGCGCAGGACCAGTGGCCCGGCGAGTCACCGGGCCAGGACAAGGACGCTTAGCGTCGCGGTCTTGTAGGGTGAGGCCAGCGGCAAAGCGCGACAAGGGGGCGCACAGTGACCGTGGAACACCCAGGTGGCGACCTTCCGCCTGCGGCACGGGCGCGGATGGCCGAGATCGAGAGCAGCGGCACCTGGGGCTCGGCGCTGACGACCGACGAGTTCGCGGCGATCAAGAGCAGCGGGTTCGCCCCGGTCGGCCAGGTGCTCGGCGCGGCTGTGTACAACATCGGCTATACCGGCGGATATGCGTGCCCGGCTATGGGCACGGGCTACGGGTTCGGCGGCGGCTATGGATCGTGGGGCGGGCCCATGAACTCCGTGACCGCCACGTCCGGCGCCGGCACCTTCGGGTCGTACGCGCCCATGGTCCGCACCCTCTACCAGGCGCGCCGCATGGCGATCGGGCGCATGACGGAGGAGTGCACCGCCCTCGGCGGCGACGGCGTGGTCGGGGTGCACCTGACCATCGGGTCATTCCCCGCCGGCGGCCTGGAGTTCAAGGCGATCGGCACCGCCGTGCGCTCACCGGGCTCGAAACGGCCGCGGGAGCCGTTCACCTCCGACCTGACCGGGCAGGATTTCGCCAAGCTGATCCACTCAGGCTGGGTGCCGGTCGGGCTCGTGCTCGGCATCTCCATCGGTGCCAGGCACGATGACTGGGCGACCATCAGCCAGACCTCCTGGGGCGCAGGCAACACCGAGGTTTCGGGCTACACCGAGCTGATTAACGCCACCCGGCACGATTCCCGGATGCAACTCGAAAAGGACGTCGCGCGGCATGGCGCGGACGGCGTGGTGCTCCAGGACATGGAACTGCGGATCGGCGAGCATGAGTGCCCGGTGCAGGAAGGCCGGCGCGACCACGTCGCGGAGGCGACGATCATCGGCACCGCGATCGCCGCCTTCGACCGGCGTAAGACCAGGACGCAGGGGCCGCCACCGCTGGCGATCATGTCGCTGGACCCGCAGCGGCGGCAGGCCGCCCGGGTCCGGCTCGGCCCGTAGCTCAGGAACCGCGACACGGCAGCGGCAACTACTCGGGGTGGCCAGGAACTGGGCGCCCGGGAACAGCGCAAACTAAGGGAGCGCGCATGACGGAGGAGCAGGGCACCGATCTTGAGGTGCTGGGAGTACCGCAGGACGCGATGCGCAGGCTCGCCGAGCTGCGCCCGGGCTCGCCCGGCGCCATCTTCACCTCGGACCTGTCGGTCAACGAATTTCTGCTGGTCCGGGAGGTTGGCTTCCGGCCGGTCGGGCTAGTGCTCGGCAGCTCGATCTACCATGTCGGGCTGCAGGTGGCCAGGTGGGGCAAGAGCCAGGAGCTCGACGTCCTGTCCCAGGCCATGTACCACGCGCGCGAGCTGGCCATGACCCGGATGGAGGCCGAGGCGCATGCGCTCGGCGCCGACGGAGTGGTCGGCGTGCGCCTGGAGGTAGAGATGAAGGAGTTCGGCGCCGACATTGCCGAATTCATCGCGGTCGGCACCGCAGTGAAGGGTGAGCCAGGCGCTGGCGGCGGCGGCGTGACCGACTGGCGCAACAACAAGGGCCAGCCGTTTACCTCCGACCTGTCCGGCCAGGATTTCTGGACCCTGATCCGCGCTGGGTACGCGCCGCTCGGCATGGTGATGGGCTCATGCGTGTATCACATCGCGCATCAGCGCCTCGGCAACAAGGTCGGAAATATCGGCCGGAACGTCGAGCTCGAGCAGTTCACCCAGGCTCTCTATGACGCCCGCGAGCTGGCCATGAGCCGGATGCAGTCCGAGGCGGAGGAGCTTGCGGCCGAGGGCATCGTCGGCGTTCAGCTGCGGCAGCACAGCCACACCTGGGGCTCCCACACCACCGAGTTCTTCGCCATCGGCACTGCCGTCCGGCCGCTGCGCGATGACCACATCATCCAGACGCCGACCATGGTGCTCAGCCTGGACGCCTAGGGATGGCAGGGCCAGCAAACGCCGGGCGGCCGGGCTTCGGGCCGGGCGGCCAGGAGCTGCCGTCGGCGGCCCGGGAGCGCCTGTCGGACATGGCTGCTCACCGCAGCTGGGGCTCGTCCCTTGCGGTCAACGAGTTCGCCGCGATCTCGCGGGTGGGCTTCCGGCCCGTGGGGCAGGTGCTCGGCGCTGCGGTGTACAACATCGGCGACGCGGGAGACGAGGACTGCCCGTACGGCATGACGGTCTACCGGGGCGAGGGCACGCCGGTCTACCGGGGGCCCGGCGGGCTGGGCGGCGGGCCGCCGCGCCCGGGCGGCGCGACTGGCCCGGGCGGCACTGGCCTGCGGTTCGGGGGTGGCATACGGCCAGCGCCCGCCGGGGCTGCGGCGATCGGGGCCGCGCGGCCGCTGGTCTCGGCCCTCTACAGCGCCCGCCGCGCGGCGATCAGCCGGATGACGGCAGAGTGCACCGCGCTCGGCGGGCACGGCGTGATCGGCGTCACCCTCACCATCGGCCCATTCGGCGGCGACGAGGACGTGCTGGAGTTCCGCGCATTCGGCACGGCTATCCAGGCTCCCGGGGTGACAAGCCGGGCGCAGCCATTCGCTTCCGACCTGTCCGGCCAGGACTTCACGAAGCTGGTCGCCCATGGCTTCGTGCCCGTCGGGCTGGCGCTCGGCGTCGCGGTCGGATACCGGCACGACGACTGGCTCACCCGCGGCCAGACCCGCTGGTCGGCCGGGAATGTCGAGGTGGACGGCTACACCTACCTGGTCAGGCAGATGCGCACCGACGCCAGGAACGAGCTGGAGCTGGACCTCGGCCGGATGGGCGCCGAGGGCGTGGTGGTCAGGGAGATGCAGACCAGGATCACCGAGCGCCGGTGCCCGATCGTCCCGCTGGGGCGCGATCACGTGGTCGAGGCGACGATTGTCGGCACGGCGATCGCCCAATTCGCCCGGTACGCGCCGCCGGCGATCTACGGCATCCACAAGCTGAACGGGCGCCGGCCCGAGCCGCCGAGGGAGCAGCAGGTCGCCGTGAGCCTAGGCGGAGAGCAGGGCGCCGAGGACCAGGACCAGGCCGCTGCGCCGGCCGTGCCACCGCAGCCAGCCGCACCTGGCACCGACCCGATCGGGTAGCGCCGGCCGCCGTTTTGCGGCCCCCCGGGTGCGGTATCAAGTCCGCCAGGACTGCGACGCGGGAGGGGCGATGGCAACGATCACCACCAGGGACGGCACGCAGATCTACTACAAGGAATGGGGCACCGGGCAGCCGGTCGTGTTCAGCCACGGCTGGCCGCTGAACGCCGACGCCTGGGATGACCAGGCATTCTTTATCGCCTCCAACGGCTACCGGGCGATCGCCCACGACCGGCGCGGCCACGGCCGGTCCAGCCAGCCGTGGGAAGGCAACGACATGGACACCTACGCCGATGACCTGGCCGATCTGATGGAGCAGCTTGACCTGCGCAACGCCATCATGGTCGGGCACTCGACCGGCGGCGGCGAGGTGGCCCGCTACCTCGGCAAGTACGGAACCGGCCGGGTCGCCAAGGCGGTGCTGCTCAGTGCCGTGCCGCCGCTGATGCTGAAGACGCAGGCCAACCCGGGCGGGCTGCCCATCGAGACCTTCGACGGGATCCGGGACAACATCAAGAAGGACCGCTCCCAGTTCTACATGGACCTGAGCGCACCGTTCTTCGGGGCCAACCGGCCGGGCTCGGCCATCTCCGACGGCCTGCGCCAGTGGTTCTGGGAGATGAGCATGCAGGTGGGGGAGAAGGCGGCCTACGACTGCGTGAAGGCCTTCTCCGAGACAGACTTCACCGAGGACCTGAAGAAGATCAACGTGCCAACGCTGGTCGCGCAGGGCGACGATGACCAGATCGTGCCGTATCAGGATGCCTCGGTACTGGCGGCGAAGATCGTCCCGAACGCGACGCTCAAGGTGTACCCGGGTGCTCCGCACGGCCTGGCCAACACCACGGCATTCAAGGACACCTTCAACCGCGACCTGCTGGCGTTCGCGCAGGCGTGAGGCTGGCGGCGGGCCGCCTACTCCGTGCTCGTCCCGCTGACGGCATCGAGCAGGCGGGCCAGCCGGCCCCGCAGGCTCTCATCCCGCTGCCCGATTGCCGGCGCCCGGTGACCACGGGAGTCGCTCCAGCCGGTCCGGCTGGTTGCTCGCCGGCGCCCGCCGGTCTGGTCTGGGTCACCCACTGCGGCGCTGACCAGGTGCTGCGCGCCGTCGAAGGAGACCGGCGAGCTAGCCGGCACGACCGGCAGCGACTCGTGCGCGAGGCTGTCCAGCTCGGGGTCGTCCTGGTCCAGGGCAAAGATCGTCGCGCCCGCGCGCCGCACGTCGTTCACCCGCTCCAGGAGCTCGTCGGGCGCCACCTGCTGGCTCACCACCAGCAAGGTCTCCTCCCGGCCGGCGTCGGTGAGCCGGTCCAGGCCGACGGACAGGTGCTCCGGCCCGCCCGGCTCCGGCGCCCACCGGACGAGCGTGGGTGCCAGCTCGGGCAGGTCGGCAAGCTCGCTCTCTTGCTGCAGGTGCGCAGTCATGTGCCACGGCTCGTCGGTGCGGGTGCCGACGATCAGCAGCCCACGCGGCGTTCTGGCGCTGCGGCGCAGCGCATGTGCGAAGTCGGCCGTCCGATCCAGCCAGCCGGTGGGAGCCAGCAGCGCACGCAGGGCGGCTACCTGGTCGGCGTTCATACCCTCATGGTGCCTGACACGGGGACGGCCCGCCCGTGAATCCGGCGTGCCCGCCCGCCGCGAGCGGGCGCTTGCGGCGGGTCTGGCAGGATCTGCCCATGAGCTCACAGCCTGCAGAAAACCTTCAGGGCGGGAACGAGCCCGATGCAGCGGCGGCCGTCGCCTCGCTCGCGGTTGGCATTCTCGGCGGCACCGGCGACCAGGGCCGCGGCCTGGCCAGGCGACTCAGCCTGGCGGGCCAGCGGGTCATCATCGGATCCCGGCGCAGCGAGCGGGCAACGGCTGCTGCGGCCGAGCTCGACTGCGGCCCGCTGCTGTCCGGCGCGGCCAACGAGGAGGCGGCCAGCGCGGCGGACCTGATCATCGTCGCCGTGCCGTGGGATGGGCACAGGGATCTGCTGGCCAGCCTCGCCGGCGTCCTGGCCGGCAAGATCGTCGTCGACTGCGTGAACCCGATGGGCTTCGACGCGCGGGGTGCGTACTCGCTCAAGGTGCCCGAGGGCAGCGCCGCTGAGCAGGCCGCCGAGGTGCTGCCGGACAGCAAGGTCGTGGGCGCATTCCACCACGTGTCCGCGACGTTGCTGCTCGACCCGCAGGTAGACCGCATCGACCTGGACGTGCTGGTGCTCGGTGACAACCGTGCGGCCACCGATCTGGTGGCGGCCCTGGCCAGCCGGATCCCGGGCGTGCGCGGGATCTACGGCGGCAGGCTCCGCAACTGCGGTCAGGTCGAGGCTCTGACCGCGAACCTGGTGTCGATCAACCGCCGGTACAAGGCGCACGCTGGCATCCGCATCACCGACGTCTGATCTGGCGGCCGGGCTCCCGAGGATCGGCTCGCGGGTGCCGGCCTGCCCGCAGCGGGGCGGGAGTCAATCGGCACCGACGGCAGCGCCGATGGCCGGGCTGACCTGCGGCCAGCGCGGCGGCCGTGGGTAAGGTCACTATTCGTGACTGCCGCATCACCAGGAGCTAATGAGCCGACGTCTGGCGAGCCGCTCCCAGGGGATGTGGCGCAGGGACCGGCGGCCGACGCAGTGAAGCTGCCGTCGCACCGGTTCACGCCGCTGCAAGCCGTGGTGCGCAGGCTGGCGCTGGCGCTCGGGCTGCTGGTACTGACGACACTAATCGTGTACGCCGAGCGGCGCGGTTACACCGACATCGCCAGGGACGGCCGGCCCGTCGGCTTGCTGGGCGCTTTCTACTACTCGGCGGTCACCCTGTCGACCACGGGCTATGGCGACATCGTGCCGGTGAGCGCCACAGCACGACTGGTGAATACCGTCGTCATCACGCCGATCCGCGTGATCTTCCTCATCGTGTTGATCGGCACGACGCTCGAGGTGCTGGCCGGGCGGACTCGGACCGGCTGGCGGATTGCGAGGTGGAGATCGAAAGTGGCTGACCATACGGTGGTCGTCGGCTACGGCACCAAGGGTCGCAGCGCCATCGCTACGCTGCAGGCGGCCGGCGCGGCCGGCCAGTCCGTCGTGGTCGTCGACGTCGATCCGCACGTGATCGACGAAGCCAACCGAGCGGGGATAACGGGCGTGGTGGGTGACGCGACGAGGCGGTCCATCCTTGACGCCGCGCAGATCGCGCAGGCGGCCCGGGCCATCGTCGCCGTCGGGCGGGACGACACCGCGGTGCTGATCACGCTGACCGCGCGGCAGCTCAATGCCGCGGCCGCGATCGTGGCCGCGATCCGCGAGGCCGAGAACGAGCCGCTGCTCCGGCAAAGCGGGGCAGACCGGGTGGTCGTGTCATCGGAGACGGCTGGCCGTCTGCTCGGGCTGTCCGCGCTCGAGCCAGACGCCGGCCAGGTGATGGCCGGGCTGGTTGGCCGCAGCCTCGACCTGATCGAGCGGTTGCCGACGCCGACCGAGATCGGCCGGCCCGCCCTGGCGGCCGAACCGGGCACGATCGCCGTCATCCGGGACGGCGCTGTGCTAGCGCTCGACGACTCGCGGGTCGGCCAGATCAAGGACGGCGACCGCCTGGTCCGCGTCTCTGCGGCGCCGGGCCATCGTCAGCTGTAGGAGTACTCCTCCGTCGGGAAGCTGCCGGACACCACGTCCGCCGCGAACGCCTCGGCAGCGGACCTCAGCGCGCCCGACACGTCCGCATAGCGCTTGACGAACTTCGGGGTCCGTGGCGACAACCCGGCCATGTCCTGCCAGACGAGCACCTGAGCGTCGCAGTGCGGGCCGGCGCCGATGCCGATCGTGGGGATGTCCAGACCGGTGGTTACGCGCCCGGCGAGCTCGGCCGGCACGCACTCGAGCACCACTGCGAATGCGCCAGCCGACTGCAGTGCCTTAGCATCGCGCAGCAAGCGCTCGCCATCCTCGCCGCGACCCTGCACCTTGTAGCCGCCGAATGCGTGCACCGACTGCGGGGTCAGGCCAAGGTGCGCCATCACCGGGATTCCCGCGGCGACCAGTTCCTCGACCTGGCGGACTACCCGGTAGCCCCCCTCCAGCTTGACCGCGTGGGCACCGGTCTCCTTCAAGAACCTTGTCCCGGCCGCCAGCGCAGCGCTCGGTGAGGTCTGGTACGACCCGAAGGGCAGGTCGGCGACGACCAGTGCGCGGCTGGTGCCCCGGACAACGGCGGCGGTCAGCGGGATCAGCTCGTCCACGGTGACCGGGATCGTGGAGTCGTGGCCGTACACGACCATGGCAGCCGAATCACCGACCAGCAGGACTGGAATCCCGGCGGCGTCGAAGACCGACGCCGTGAGCGCGTCGTAGGCGGTCAGCATGGGCCACCGTTCGCCGCGGGCTTTGGCGCCCGCGATGTCGCGGACAGTAAGGCGGCGGCTGGCCTTGCCGCCATACAGCGGCTCTGGCTTCCCGGCCGATCCGGCGCCGCCGGAACCAGGCACCGTGGCGGGCTCGTGGCCCTGGGCAGCACTCATTGATGACCTCCGCGTCTCGTTGCGCCGTGATGGCGTCCCCGGACTTGAGCTGGCAGCCCAAAATGCACCAGCTGCTAACAGGCCAGCAACACTAACATCCGGGCTTCCGCCTCCACCAGAGCGCACACCGTCGCCTGCACCAGACCGCACGGCATCGCCTGCACCACACCGCAGCGCATCGCCTGGACCAGAGCGCACAAAATCGGCAGGAAGCATGGGTGCCAGTGCCCCAGTTTGCGATACGATCGTGTTTCGTATCGCTTCCCCGCACCGCCTAGGTCAACGCACTGGCCGGGCTGGTGCTTCCTTTTTTAGGGCAGGATCGTGGGCAGTCAGGCAGCTGCAGGGGTGTCGGCGCTACTCCCGGATGCGGCACTGCGCTCCGTGGGCTCGCGGCCGGCCGCGTCCGCCAGCACCGTTGTGCCGCTGGCAGGCCGGCGTCGGCCCGGGCGGCCGCGCAGCGCGCAGGCAGACCGCGCGATCCTGGCCGCCGCCCTGGACCTGCTCGCCGACCACGGCCCGAGCGCCTTGCACATCGAACAGGTGGCGGCCCTCGCGGGCGTGGGCAAGGCCACGATCTATCGCCGCTGGCCAGGCAAAGAGGACATGCTGGTCGACGCCCTCGGCGAGCTGCGCACTTCGCTGCCGCAGCCGCAGGGCAGGTCGGTGCGGGCTGACCTGGTGGCGCTGCTGGGCGCGATCTGCCGGCAGGCGGCCGAGCCCCGGCGGGCCAGGCTGTACGCGCTGGTTCAGGGGGAGGGAGAGCACTACCCGCGGCTGCTGGCCCGGTACGCCGACACCGTGCTGCGGCCCCGCCAGGAGGCCCTGAAGTCGGTGCTGCGGCGCGGCATCGCCACGGGCGAGCTGCGGGAGGACACCGACCTGGACGCGGCGGCATTCCTGCTCAGCGGTGCAGTCCTGGCCAGCATGTACGGAGCCGGTCAGGCGGATGCCCGCTCCATCAGCCGGGTCGTCGCCGAGCTGCTGCGCGGCCTGGGCGCCCGCTGAGCCAGTCGGCTTCGGCTGGGCCGTATCGGTCGTGCCCGGCGGGGTAAGCAGCACCGGTTAAGCAGCGTCGGTTCGGCAGTCCTTTCTAGGCAGGCGCTAGTCTCGCCTCCCGCCGCCGGACCCTGCGCACCACCTGCGCGATGATCCCGCCGAGCAGCAGCAGGACGAGCAGTGCGAACCCGGCTAGGGCCACGACCGGCCAGGGCAACGGGAGTACCGGCCGGTTGTCCGGCGGCGCGAGACCGGTGGCGAGGAAGGTAGCGGGCGTCCGCACCGACGTCAGCCGGCCCTGGTGGTCGATGATCGTGACCCGGCCCGCGATCGCCGAGGTGGCGCCAGGCCCGGTCAGGCTCGAGTCCCGGGCGAAGAGCCGGTGGTCTCCGAGCAGCCACGCCCGCCCGGGGCCAAGCGTCACCGAGAACGTGCGCTGCGAGGGCCGCTCACCGGGGTAGACGTAGGTTTCCCGCAGCGCATGGCCGTCCACGGTGAGCCGGTGCTGGCCGTTGCAGCAAGTGACGTGATCGCCGGGCAGCGCGATGACGCGGCGCACCTCAAGGCCCAGCCCGGCGGACCGGTACAGCACGATGTCGCCGCGGCGCAGACCGTCCGGAGCGACGTACAGCAGGTGATCACCCGGCGCGATGGCGGGTTCCATTGACGTGTCGTCATCGACGGCCACGTGCACGCTCCGCGCGGTGAGCAGCAGCCCGGCCGCCACGGCCAGAGCGGCGGCCACGAGCAGGAACCAATAGCAGAACCGCCGGATGGAGCGCACCGAGACAGCCACTGCAAGATCATATCGGGGCAATACTTCACTGACCGAAAGAATCCGGGCAGCGGCAGAAGACCTTAACCTGGAGATGACCCGTTGCTAGGCAAGCCGTGGTGTCCGGCTATCGGTCGCCGCGCGGGTTAGGGGCAAGCCGTGGTATCCGGCTAGCCGTCACTGCGCGGCTCGCGCCACCGACTAGTAATCGGCAGCCGCCGATCGCGGCCGAAGTTCTTGGCGCTGATCTTGGGGCCCGGCGGGTACTGCCGCCGCTTGTACTCCGCGTGGTCGACCAGGCGGATCACGCGCTCGACGAGAGCCGGGTCGTAGCCGGCTGCCACCAGCGCGGCCGACCCCATGTCCTGCTCCACGTAGTCATCGAGCAGCGGGTCGAGGATCGTGTAGTCGGGCAGCGAGTCGGTGTCGAGCTGGCCCGGCGACAGTTCTGCGCTCGGCGGCTTGCTGATCGAGTTCTCCGGTATCGGCGGCGTCTCGCCGCGCAGCGCGGCCTGCTGGTTCCGCCACCTGGCCAGCTCCCAGACCATCGTCTTGGGTACGTCCTTGATCGGGGCGTAAGCGCCCACCGCGTCGCCGTACATGGTCGAGTAGCCGACGGCCAGCTCACTCTTGTTGCCGCAGGCCAGGACGAGATGGCCCTCCTCGTTGGCCAGTGACATCCAGATCATGCCGCGGATCCTGGCCTGCAGGTTCTCGGCAGCGATGCCGTGCAGGTCGAGGCTGCCGGCGAAGCCGTCCACCATCGGCTTGATCGGGATCACCCGCGCCTGGATGCCCTGTCGCCGCACCAGGTCCTCGGCATCAGCGACCGAGTGCTCGGATGAGTAGGGACCGGGATTCAGCACGACGTTGACTCGGTCCGCGCCGAGCGCATCGGTGGCAATCGTGGTTGTCAGCGCCGAGTCGATGCCGCCGGACAGGCCGATGAGTACCGAGCCGTGGCCATAACTGTTCTTGCGCACGTAGTCCCGGGTGCCGAGCGTGAGCGCGCCGTAGATCTCCGCCAGGTCGGGCAGCCGGGGCCAGACGGTTCTTTCGACCGGCGGTGCGGCGTCGCTGGCCGGGGAGCGGCCGGCCAGCTCGATCCGGGCGATGGACATCGTCGTGCCGTCGTGGGCATCGGCCTGCTGGCGGCCGGGTACCGGCGCGGGGTCGGCGGCGGGCAGGTCGAGGTCGGCTATCACCAGCGCCTCCTCGAACTGCGGCCCGCGGGCGAGCAGGGTGCCATCGGCCGCGACCAGGATGGAGTCGCCGTCAAAGACCAGCTCGTCCTGGCCGCCGACGAGGTTCGCATAGGCGAGGATGCTGCCGGCCTCGCGGGCACGGCGCTGGCACAGCGCGAGCCGGGTGTCGTCCTTGTTGCGCTCGTACGGAGATGCGTTGGGCACCACCAGCAGGCCCGCGCGCGCCTGCCGGCAGACCGCCACGGGGCCGCCGTCCTGCCACAGGTCCTCGCAGATGGCGACGGCCACATCCACTGGCTCGCCGTCGCGGCTGGCCAGCCGGAACACCGGCAGGGTGTCGCCCGGCACGAAGTACCGGAATTCGTCGAACACGCCGTAGTTCGGCAGGTGATGCTTGGCCGACGTGATCGCGACCCGCCCGCCGTACAGGACCGCGGCGGCGTCTTGCGGCGCGCCGGCTGGCTGCCCTACGCGGGGGGTCGCGTCTGCGCGGCGGTCCAGGTAGCCGACCACGACGGCAACCCCGTCCAGCCCCTCGGCGGCTAGCGAGGCGGCGAGCTCGTGCAGTGCCGCGATCGACGCCGCGACGAAGGATCCGCGTAGCGCCAGGTCCTCGACCGGATAGCCGGTCAGCACCATTTCCGGGAAGACGACGATGTCGGCCCCCTGCTCGGCGGCCCGCATGGTCCACTCAAGTATCTTGTCGCTGTTGCCAGCCAGGTCGCCCACCGTCGCGTTGACCTGGGCCAGGCCGATTCGTAGCTTCGCCACGTTGTCAGCCTAGTGGCCGAGTTGTCGCCATCATGGCCTCACGGCGGCGTCGTGCTGGCCGCCATGGCGACAGCTGCGGCCAGAAGCGACGGCCCACCGCGGCCTCTCGCGGCATATCCGGGGCGAGTTACAAACTAGAAACATGGGGCGGGCAGACTGTGTCAGTGGACAGGCAGGAAGAGTTCGTTCTGCGCACGCTAGAAGAGCGTGATATCCGGTTCGTCCGGCTGTGGTTCACTGACGTCCTCGGCTTCCTCAAGTCGGTAGCGGTCGCGCCGGCTGAGCTTGAGGGCGCCTTCAACGAGGGCATCGGCTTCGACGGCTCGGCCATCGAGGGGTTCTCCCGGGTCTATGAAGCCGACATGCTCGCCAAGCCGGATCCCGCCACGTTCCAGCTCATGCCGGCCGGTGGCGAGGAGGTCGGCACTGGCCGCATCTTCTGCGACATCCTGATGCCGGATGGCTCGCCGTCGTTCGCCGACCCGCGGCATGTGCTCAAGCGAGCGCTGGAGAAGGCGGGCCGTCTCGGCTTCACCTTCTACACCCACCCAGAGATCGAGTTTTTCCTGCTGCGCGAGCGCCCCGAGCCCGGCGGCCAGCCACGGCCGATCGACTCGGGCGGCTACTTCGACCACACCCCGCACAGCATCGCCCACGACTTCCGGCGTGAGGCGATCAACATGCTGGAGAACCTCGGCGTCTCGGTCGAGTTCAGCCACCACGAGGGCGCTCCCGGGCAGCAGGAGATCGACCTGCGGTACGCCGACGCGCTCAGCACCGCCGACAACATCATGACGTTCCGGCTGGCCATGAAGGAGGTGGCGCTCCAGCAGGGTGTCTACGCCACCTTCATGCCGAAGCCGTTCACCGACGACCCGGGCTCGGGCATGCACACGCACATGTCCCTGTTCGAGGGCGACCGCAACGTGTTCTACGAGCCGGGCGGCGAGTACCAGCTGTCCAAGGTGGCGCGTGCCTTCATCGCCGGCCTGCTCCGGCACGCCGCGGAAATCACCGCTGTCTGCAACCAGTGGGTGAACTCCTACAAGCGGCTGTGGGGCGGCGCGGAGGCGATCGCCGGCGCCGGCGGTGAGGCGCCTGCCTACATCTGCTGGGGGCACAACAACCGGTCAGCGCTGATCCGGGTGCCGATGTACAAGCCGAACAAGGGCAACGCAACACGGATCGAGTTCCGCTCGATCGACTCCGCCTGCAATCCGTACCTCGCCTTCGCGGTGATCCTGGCGGCCGGCCTCAAGGGCATCGAGGATGACTACGAGCTGCCACCGGGCGCCGAGGATGACGTCTGGGCGCTGACCTCGGCCGAGCGCCGTGCACTCGGCATCGCGCCGCTGCCGCAGAACCTGTCCGAAGCCATCACCGCCATGCAGAGCAGCGAGCTGGTGGCCGAGACGCTCGGGGAGCAGCTCTTCGACTTCTTCCTGCGCAACAAGCGCGAGGAGTGGCAGGAGTACCGCCGCCAGGTCACGGCGTTCGAGCTGGATCGCTATCTCGGCATGCTCTAACCGGACAACTGGGCCGCTGCCAGCGGAGCCAGGCTCGGCTACGGTGTCGTGGTGAGCATGCCGCGGCGTATCACGCTCGGCGGTCAGCTGGCCGCGATGGGCTTCGCCGACACCCCCCGGGCGCAGCAGCTGCTCGCCGAACTCGGGCTCGTTCCCGGTACCGCCGCCGATGCCCGGCTGATCGCCAGGATCGCTGCTGCCGCGGACCCCGACCTGGCGCTGAGCGCGCTGGTCAGGATGGCGCCGGACGCTGAGCTGCTGGCTGGACTGGACGTCAATGCCGGGCTGGCGAACCGGCTGCTTGCGGTGCTCGGCACGAGTGTGGCGCTGGGCGACCACCTGGCTCGGCACCCGGCGGACTGGCGGCTGCTGGCGCAGGACACGCCGTTCCCGTATGCAAGTGCTGAGCTGCGGGCTGAGCTGCTGACCGCGGTCGGCGCGACCCCTGGCCACGAGCCAGTGGCCGACCTGGGGCTGGCCGACGGCGGCAGTGCGGCGACGCGGCTGCGGCTGGCCTACCGGCGTCGCCTGCTGCAGCTCGCGGCCCGGGATCTGACCGGGGCGGATTCGCTGGATGTCGTCATGGCCGGCCTCGCCGACCTGGCCGCGGCCGCGCTGGGCGGCGCGCTCGCCATTGCCAGGGCCGAGCTGCCGCCCGGCGCTCCGCCGGCCCGGCTGGCCGTGATCGCGATGGGCAAGTGCGGCGCTCGGGAGCTGAACTACGCCAGCGACGTCGACGTCATCTTCGTGGCCGGGGACTGTGACGATCCGGGCGCGCTGCGAACCGCGACAACGCTGGCGCGCGGGCTGATCCGGGTGTGCTCGGCCAGCACGCCGGAGGGCCAGCTATTTCCGGTGGACCCGAACCTGCGGCCGGAGGGTCGCGACGGCCCGCTGGTGCGCACCCTTGCCAGCCATCTCGCGTACTACCAGCGCTGGGCTAAGACCTGGGAGTTCCAGGCGTTGCTCAAAGCCCGGTTCGTGGTCGGCGACGCTGAGCTGGGCGCGGAGTACGAGGCGGCGGTGGCGCCGCTCGTCTGGCAGGCTGCGCAGCGCGACGGCTTCGTTGCCGAGGTGCAGGCCATGCGCCGGCGCGTGGTGGCCAGCCTGCCAGCCGACCAGGCCGGGCGCGAGATCAAGCTCGGGGCGGGCGGGCTGCGCGATATTGAGTTCGCGGTCCAGCTGCTGCAGCTGGTGCACGGCCGCGCCGACGAGGCGCTGCGCACGCCAGGCACGCTGCCGGCCCTGGCGGCACTGGCCGCCGGCGGTTACGTGGGCCGGCCGGACGCGGCGGCGATGGCGGGTGCCTACCGGTACCTGCGGGCAGTCGAGCACCTCGTGCAGCTCCGCCACCTGCGCCGCACCCACCTGCTGCCGGAAGACCCCGCGGTGCTGCGGCAGATCGGCCGGGCCGGACGGCGGATGCGGCTAGAGCCCGACCTGCCAGCCTGGGCCGGGCTGCCGCCGGCTGAGCTGACCGGTGACCCGGCGCAGGAACTCATCGCACTCTGGCGGCGGCACGCCGGGCAGGCTCGGCAACTGCACGAGAAGCTCTTCTACCGGCCGCTGCTGGACGCGGTTGCGAGGCTGCCCGGCGGGGCAGCCCGGCTCACGCCTGCCGCGGCAAGCGCTCGGCTGCAGGCCCTCGGGTACGCCGACCCGGCCGGCGCGCTCCGCCACATCGAGGCACTGAGCTCCGGAGTGTCGAGGACGGCGGCGATGCAGCGGACGCTGCTGCCCTTGCTCCTCGGCTGGCTTGCCGACGCGCCCGAGCCGGACGCTGGCCTGCTGGCGTTCCGGCGGGTCAGCGAGCAGCTGCGGGACTCTCCCTGGTACCTGCGCTTGCTGCGCGACAACGCCGTGGTGGCCCAGCGCCTGGCCCGGTTGCTGGCCTCCAGCCGCTACGTGACCGGCCTGCTGCTGCGCGCGCCCGACACGATCGCACTGCTGGGCGACGACGCCCAGCTCACTCCTCGGCCGGTGGCCGAGCTGCTGTCCGAGGCCAGGGCCGCGGCCAGCCGCCACGACGACTCAGCCGCCGTGTCCACGACGCTGCTGGCCATCCGCGGCCGGGAGCTATTGCGGACTGCGGCCGCCGACATGCTGCACCTGGCCGGCATCGCCGAGACGGGGGAGACACTCACCGGGATTGCCCAGGCGACCATCGCCGCCGCGCTGGAGGCGGCGACGCGGGACGCCGAACGAGCCATCGGGACCAGCCCGCTGCCGACGCGGCTCGCGGTGATCGCGATGGGCAGGTTCGGCGGTCGCGAGATGGGCTATGCGAGTGACGCGGACGTGCTGTTCGTGCACGAGCCGCTGCCCGGCGCCGACGACGAGGGGTCGACCCGCGCGGCGCACGCCGTGGCCGAGAGCCTCCGCGCGCTGCTGGCCCGGCCCGGGCCGGACCCGGCACTGCTGCTGGATGCGGGGCTACGGCCCGAAGGCAGGCAGGGTCCCCTGGTCCGCACCCTCGCCTCCTACCGGGCCTACTACCGGCGCTGGTCGGCGCCGTGGGAAACACAGGCGCTGCTGCGGGCCGACTTCGCGGCCGGGGACGCTGCGGTTGGCGAGCAGTTCGCCGCGATGGCGGACGAGCTGCGCTACCCCGAGGGCGGCATCGGCGAGGACGCGGTGCGCGAGATCCGGCGGATTAAGGCCCGGATGGAGGCCGAGCGGATGCCTCGCGGCGTGGAACCCGTGCTGCACCTCAAGCTCGGCCCTGGCGGCCTGGCCGACGTGGAGTGGGTAGCCCAGCTGCTGCAGTTGCGGCACGCCTTCGCGGTGCCGGAGTTGCGGACGACCAGGACGCTTGCGGCCCTCGCTGCGGCCAGGCAAGCCAGCCTGATCTCGGCTGAGGACGAGCAGACGCTGCGGTCGTCGTGGCTGCTCGCGGCCCGGATCAGGGACGCCGTCATGCTCGTGCACGGAAGCGGCTCCGATACGCTGCCGACCGAATCCGTAAGCCAGGCCGCGCTCGCCCGGGTGCTCGGTTACCCCCCGGACGGCGCGCAGGCACTGGTCCAGGACTGGCGACGCGCCGCCCGGCAAGCGCGAGCGGTGATGGAGAGGCTGTTTTATGAGTAACGAGGCCGACCCCGCGACTGGCCACTCCGCCTCGATCGCGTCGATCGTCGCGGCGGCGTCGGGGGCGATCGGGCGGCCCCTGACCGAGCCGGCCGAGCTCGCCGGCGGGCATGCGGACACCGCCGTGCTGCGCTGCGCGGACGCCGCGGCGGGATCAGGCCACACCGTTGTGGTCAAGGCCTTTCCCCCGACCGGTGAGGGCGCCAGCGGCTTCGCGGCCGAGGCGGCCGGCCTGCAGTGCGCGACGGGCACTGGCCTGTCGCCGGAGTTCCTCGGCGCCGACGCCTCGGCGCTGGTGATCGTGATGTCAGACCTCGGCGGTGGCGCGAGCCTGGCGGACGCGCTGCTGGCCGACTGCGGCGAGCGTCATGCCTCGCCAGGCGCCACGCGCAAGTCGGCCGAGGCGGTGCTGGTGGACTGGGCAGCGGCCTGCGGCCGCCTGTCGGCGGTGGTGACACCGCTCCAGTCCAGGTTCGCGGCACTGCAGGCGAGCTACCTGGCCGGAAGGCCGGACGAGCGGCATTCGGTCACGCTGCCGCAGCGGGTGCTGGCCGCGGCAGCCAACGCCGCCAGGGTCGGCGTCGCGGCACCGGCTGACCTCGCCGCCGAACTTGAGGAGATAGCCGGCGCGGCAGTGTCCGACGAATACGCGGTCTTCTCGCCCGGTGACCTGTGCCCCGACAACAACGTGCTGACCACCGCGGGCGTCGCGTTCTTCGACTTCGAGGAGGCCGGCTTCGGATCGGTGTTCCTGGACGCGGCCTATATCAGGATGCCGTTCAGCACATGCTGGTGCGTCTTCCGGTTCCCGCCGGCCCTGCTGGCGGCCGCCGAGCACGCTTACCGGGACCACGTGCGCCTGGTCTGGCCCGAGCTGGCAGACGACAGGGTCTGGGAGCGCGGCATGCGGCGCGCGGTGACGGCGTGGACGCTGTCATCCACGTCCTGGCTGCTGCGCCGTGCGCTGGCGGCCGACGTGCCCATGGAACCAGCCCGGCCGTCCCCACTGACCCGGCAGCTCATGCGCTACCGGTGGCAGGCGACACTGACCGACCTGACCGGAGCCGGCGAGTACCCGGCGATCGCCGCGCTGCTGCACGCGCTGCTCGGTGCGACACGCCACTGGCAGGCCCCGGAACTCCCGCTCTATCCAGCGCTGCGAACCGGGCGCGCGGAGCGTGCGGGGCGCGCTGGGCGCGCAGCGGAGTAGCCAGCCAGGAGCTGGTCCCGGTCGGCCGGCGGCAGCCACTTCACTGCCTCCCGGATGGTGACGCCGGACACCCTGTCCAAGCGTGCTGCCAGCCAGTCCGTGACCAGCTGCGGCTGTCGCTTGCCCGTCTCCCGGAGCACCCAGCCGATGGCCTTCCTGATGAAGAACTCGCGATCGGTTAGCATCGCGTCGGCGTACCGGCCGAAGCGTTCGAAGTTGCCGGAGTCGCCCCGCCGCAACGGCACGAGCAGGGCGAGCAGCGCCGAGCGCCGGATCCAGAGGTTCTCGTCGCTGGCCCAGCGGTCGAGCATCGGGTGCAGTTCGGGGAATCGCTCCACCAGCGAGCCGAGCACGTCCGCGGCCAGGCTGTCCACCAGCGCCCATGTGCCTGCCGTCCGCAGCATCTGCTCGAGCTGTGCAGCGTCGCGGGCACTGAGCAGCTTGCGCCGGTCGGCCAGCAGCAGCACCGCGGCGAGCTGGCACTCGAAAACCGGCCGCTGCCACAGGCCGCCGGCCACGGCCATGAGCTGCTGCCCGGTGAGGTCCGGGTGCTCGCGGCGCCAGCGGATCATGATCGCCCGGCTATCCGGCACGGTGGTGCCGGTGAATTCCCGGGTGCTCTTCAGGTAGTTCTGCGAGCTGGCCGCCCGCTCGGCCGAGCCCGCGGCTCGCAGCTCGCGCTCGAACCAGCCTGCCTCGAACTCTGGATCAGGATTCACGACGCCAATAATCCAGCAAGGCGCTGACATCGTTGCTGGGCGAATGTCGTGGTCGTTCGGCGCGATGGGCGTTCTATCCGCCGCGGTGTCACAGTCACGGGGTTTCAAGCGGCCCGGAGCGGACTGCTAACCGAGGTACTCGCGGCCGGCGGCAATGGTCTTCAGGGTGCCGCAGCCGTGCTTGCCGGGCAGCCCGACGCCGTCCCTGCCCTCGGTGTCCCGGGCACAGTAGTTGATCTTGAAGCTGAAGCCGTCGTTGCCGACCGGGAAGCTGACCTGGATCTGCCGGCGGAACACCGTCGCGGAGATCCGCAGTGGCTTGCCGACCGTGGCGCCGGAGTTGAGCGTGAGCGAGGTCGGCGCGGGCGGCTCGGTGGTGGGGGACGTGCGCAAGCCGGTGTAGACGTACCACGCCTTGCCGCTCTCCAGCTTGTAGGCCGAAGCCGGGACGAAGACCCGGACCCGGAAGCTCACCGTGCAGACGGGCCGCCCGGGCGCGGCGCAGGACATGCTGCCGACGACCGCGTCGCGGGCGATCACGTACACGGTCCTGGCTGCCGAGCCGCCGATCACCTGCCCGCCGCGCAGCACCCGGACCGTGTACCGGGTGGCGACGGCCGGCCGGACCACGAAGGAGTGCGCAGCGCTTGGACCCTGGAGAGTGATGGCCTGGCCAGCCACTCGCGCCGCCGGGCGCTTGAACGGGAACGGCCGCGCGTACAGCGCGGCCACGTCGCCCGGAGCGGCCCCGGAGACCGCGGCCTTGATCGTTGCCCTACTGTCTTGGCCGTCGTTGTAGACGACGAAGACATCGCCGGTGACCCGAGCGAAGCTGGACTCCGCCCCGATGCTCAGCACGACACCCGCGGCGGTCTGCTGCGCCTGTGCCTGCGCGGCCGGAGCCACGCCGGAGGTAAGCCAGGCAACTGTCATGGCGACTGCCAGAAGAAGGGCGGAGAGCACCCGCCATGACCAGGATGAGAACACTGCGCCCCTCGCTCACTCGCCCGGCCGCACGCGCGAGCAGAGGTGCGCAGTGCTCATGCCGCCGGATATACCAGCGCCAATCGTAGCGCCGCAGGACGAAGAGAGCGGCTGAGATTGCAGGCGGCACGGTCCCTTTTGTCGTGTACGCAGCTATGCCGGGCGGCGCAGCGAGCACAGAACTGGGGAGATGCCCGGTGACATCTCCCCAGTTCTGGACCGGCCGACCGGTCAGACGTCGTAGTAGAGCTCGAACTC
>DASXMP010000103.1:0-9891 GCA_036495585.1 Streptosporangiaceae bacterium | reverse complement strand
CGAGGCGCTGGCCCGCGACCGCTTCCTCGCCGAGGTGAACCCGCGTCTGTTCTCCTCCGCAGAAGGCGAGACCATCTGGCGGCGACTGCGCAAGGACGGCAAGATCATCGTCCTCGCGGACGGCCTGGAGGAGGCGCTCGTCGGCACGAACGCGGAACCCGAGCGCGACACGATCATCCGGGCCGCGATCCGCCGCGCACACCAGCAGCGCCTGCCGCTTGTGATCGCCTCCCGCCCGCACGATCCGCTCCGCGCGACCGACGCCGCGATCCTCAACCTAGAACCACTCAGCTACGAGGCGGCACTCGCCTACATCGGTGGCGACGAGACCACAACCCCGGACGAGCGCAGGCTGGCCTGGATCGTCGAGACTGCCGACGTCGTCGAAGCGCCGCTCTACCTGCAGATCACCCGGGAGTTGCACGCGCAAGGGCTGCTCGAGCCAACCGCGGCCGGCCAGCGCGGCGTGGTGGACACCCGCGGCGTGGACCGGTCCAGGCTCAGGCTCGCGCTCTTGCAGACCTGGGAACGCGCCATCACCTACGGCCATCTGCGCGAGGAGATCCCGCTGAACCGCGCCGAGCGGATTGCGGCACTCGAGCACATGTCCGCCCTTGCGTGCATCGGCCTTGGCCGCGACCGGCTCGAGGTCGACCTGGATGAGATCCCAGTCCCCGGCGTCGTAGCCGAGGTCCAGCGCCGGCTGGTGCAGATGGACGAGGCGACCGGAGACGCGCCCGGGGTCCGGAACGTCGACGTCAGGCTCGCGGCCGCGTGGGCCGCGCAGCTCGAACTGGTGGAGCTGCGCGGCGACAGCGTGCGGTTCCCGCACAGCCTGATGCAGGCCTACCTCGGGTCGCGGGTCCTGGACGCGGCGCTCCTCGACCCGGACTACTGCCGGGAGGCGCTCCAGCGGCCAAGACCCGGTCGCGAATTCCTGATCGGCCTGGTGTTGCACTCGCGGGCCGGCGAGCCGGGCGGGCAGGACGAGCAGCCTGACCTGGTGACGCCACTCCGGGAAGCGGCCACCGATCGCGACGACAACAAGGTCCTGGACATCTACGCGGCCGCGCTGGAGATCGACTGCGTCGCGGCGGCACCCGAGCACGAAGGCATCGCGGCCGAGATCCAGGACCGGTGGGCCAGAATCCACGCGCACGACTCGCGCACCCTGGACGAAGGCAAGCTAGCGCTGGTGCGCAGATTCGGCGAAGCGGCCAGGACCATCGACGGGCGCCGGCGTAGCGGCGCGCAGTTCGGCGCCCGACCCGCCTACGAGCCGCTGTACGCGATCGCGTGCGGCGAGCGCTCCTATCCCGTGCAGCTGGCGGCCGCCCAGGAGCTCGGCGTGGGCGGTGATGCCGCCTACACCGCGCTGCGGCACCTGCTGGCCGCGCCGTGCACGACCTGCGAACAGCAGCGAGCGGATCGGTCGGCTGAGGGGGCAGAGCGGCCCGTTCCCGGTCCCGGCGCCAGTAATGACACCTTGCGGGCAGCTCTTGCAAGCGCCTGGCTGGCGCCCATGCTTCTTGGCACGATCGGCGGGCAGGGCAGCGGGCCGGAGGAGCGCGCCATCGAGGCGCAGGCGCGGGCGGACCTCGGGCAGTGGCTGCGGCACGTGAGCCAGGACGGGCGGCAGGCCGGTGAGGAGGACCTGCCTATCTCGCTGGAGATCGCGCTCGCGCAGGGGTTCAAGTACGCCGCGAACCGCCGGCCGATGCAGCCGGACGCGCGGCGGGAGACGCGCATGTACCTGGCCGAGCAAGCGCTAGAGATGCTCAAGAATGCGCGGTACTGGTTCTCGCAACTCACCCTCATCCATGCGCTGTGCCTGCTGAATCTGTCGGAGGGTCCGAAGCAGCCAGCCGGCCGGCGCGGCACCGCGGAAACCACCGTCCAACATTGGCTGGACGCGGTGGGCCGCGAGCGACCGGACTACGGCCGCCTGCCCGGCACATCCGTCGGCCGGCCGGGTGCTCCGGTCCCGCCCCACCCGTTCGTCCAGGAAGCGGCCGAACTGTGCGTGCTCGCGCTGAAGACGGGACGTCCGCAGCGATACTGCTGGATCGACGAGAGCGGCATCATCGGTCAGGTCGGCTCCCGGAACCTGTCCGGCGCGAACGTCGAGCGCCGGCATCGGCTCTGGATCCCGCCATCGGCTGGCTGGACCGCGCTGGACGAGCGCGCCCAGCAGCTTGTCGCGGACGTACTGCTGCTGTTGAACCTCGCCGACCGCGGGGAGCAGCCGAGCGAGCGCGAGCGGCGGCTGCGGCGCTCGAACCGGCTCGACCTGCCACCGTGCATCACGCACTACCGCGACGCGCTGAAGCCCGGCCGGACTGTCGGGACGGCGATTTCCTCCGTGCCTGGGGTCAGCTGCGTGGACGGCTGCATGTTCGAGCTGTGCCCGTATCCGCCCAAGGGCGTGCAGCCGCGCGTGGAGATGAGCGAGGCATTCTGCCGGCGGCAGGAGATGCTCCTGGCCAGGACCGCTCGCCATTCGCTCAGCCGCCAGGCGCCGTGGCAGGAGATGAAGGTGGCTCAGCTACGCCGGTTCTGGACCGAGATGGCAGACCGTGCCCGCGGCCCGCGGCCCCGGACGTCACTAGCCGACCAGCGGCGGCGAGGTTCCCGGTCCTAGCTGGCGGCCACCGGGTCAGCGGGCGGCGCGGGCGGCGCGGGTCGGCTGCTCCGGCTCGCGAGCGGGCCTTTCGGCCGGCTGCGAATCCGGCCGTCGAACCAGCAGCCGGCTATGTCGATGGGAGTTACCCGCTTCGCGGCTGGCTGGCCGCCCCGTAGCCATGAGCGGTTCACCTGCCGTCTCTAGCGTCCGGCCCATGGACGAATCGCGCACACAGGGATCAGAGTTTGCGGCCGCAGGTATCCCGGGCCGCGTGTCCAGACGCCAATTCCTCAGCGGAGTTGTCGTCGCGGGCGCCGCGGTTAGCCTGGCTGGCCTCGCGGAGACTGCGGACGCTGCCCTCACGCACCGGCAGGCCGACGCGGCAGTCACGCCGCCCTCGGGTCCGCCGACCACGACGTTGCCGCTGCCCACCACGACGCAGCCCGAGCAGTTCTGGCTGACCTGGGGCGCGAACCCCGCCACCGACGTCACCGTGACCTGGCTCGCGCCCGGCACCGTGCCGCAGCCGGCCCCCACACTGAGCTTCTCGGACGCGCCCATCACCGTGCACCGCCCGGGCCGCACCGTCCGCTTGCCCAAGCCCAGGCCACTGGACGTCAGCGCCCGCTACCCGGATGCTTCCTCGGTCAGCTTCACCGACGGCCTGAATGCCCAGACCACGTTCTACTACCACGTCCAGCTCCAGGACCTGGAGCCCGACACGACGTACTTTTACCAGGTGAGCGATGGCGCGGCGCAGCCGAGCATCTTCGCGGCCTCGTTCACCACCGCGCCCGCGGGTCGGGCCAAGTTCCGCTTCTCCAGCTACGGCGACCTGGCCACGCCGTCCTATGACCTGAACACCTCGGGCAACATCTGGCACGAGTCCTCCGACAATTCCTTCTTCGCGGTCAGCGCGATCGAGAACCCCGGCGACGGCCAGGGCGCACCGCTGTTCCACCTGCTGAACGGCGACCTCTGCTACGCGAACCTGGATATCTTCAACGCCCCTGGCGTGTGGCGCGACTTCGGCATGAACTGTGCCCGGTCCGCGGCCAACCGCCCGTGGATGCCGGCACTCGGCAACCACGAGACCGAATTCGGCACCTACAGCCACGCCGGCAAGCCGGGCAATGCGCCCGGCGGCATCGCGGCCCAGGGCGCGGCGGGCAACTACTGGAACGGCCCTTATGGCTACGGCCACTACCTGAGCCGCTTCCTGCTGCCGGACAACGGCGTGACCAACTACGACGGCAACCACCTGCGCGGCAACTTCTACGCCTTCCAGGTCGGCACCGTCACGTTCATCTCCGTGGACGCCGACGACGTCATCTACCAGGACGGCGCATCCGCCTTCCTCAGCTCCGCCCCGAACGCCGCGCCGGAGACGACCTCCTCGGGCGCGGCGATCCCGAACGGCACGGTCACTTACAACCGCGGCTACACCGGTGACCTGAAGCACCAGGCCAGCGACAACTCCGTCGTCCCGGACCGCAGCCACGGCAAGCCCAACCTGCAGCTGCTCTGGCTGGAGGAGACCCTCGCGGCGGCGCGGCATGACCCGAGCGTGGACATGATCGTCGTGTTCATGCACCAGTGCGCGCTGTCCAGCTCGACCGCGGGGAACGGTTCCGACCTCGGCATCCGCCAGGCGTGGCTGCCACTGTTCGACAAGTACGAGGTTGACCTCGTCCTGTCCGGTCACGAGCACGACTACCAGCGCAGCTATCCGGTCCGCGGGTACGACAAGGGCGCGCTCGGCACGGTCGTGTCCCCGAACCCGGACCAGGCCAAGGGCGAGGCTGTGGACACTCGCCGTCCGAGCGTGGTGACCACGGAGCCGGCGCAGGTCGACGGGACCGCCGCGTGGGATACCGCGCAGGGCACGGTGTTCCTGGTCCTCGGTGGCGGTGGCACCAACGGCCCGACCAACGTGTACGGGACCGACGCGGTCACCGGCCTGCCGCAGGCGAAGGTCATCACCGAGCGGAACGCGATCAGCGGCTCGCAGGCGACCGGGTTCACCCGCAACAGCGCCGACTCGGTGGAGGACGCGCCCTGGTCGGCCGCGACCAACGTGGCCGACGCCTACGGGTACGCCATCTTCGACGTGGACCCCGGCGAGAGGCGGGGTGACACCACGATCACGTTCAAGTACTTCGCCATCCCGGCGGTCACCAACGAGACCGGCACGCTGCATAACGGCACCACGACGCTGCCGTCGAGCCCTAGTGAGACCTTCGTGTTCGGCCGGAACCTGACGGGCAAGCACGGTCAGCACCAGAGTCACGGCGCGAGGGATCTCCAGACGGCCTAAGCCGCGAAAGGTAGCGCTTTGCTTGGAGGGAGCCGAGTTACCCGCACCGGGCCGCGGGTGACTCGGCACCCACGGGGCAGTTGCCGAGGGAATCTGGTCGCAGAGCCTCAGTAAGACGCGATCCGCTGACAATCTGGTGGGCACCGGGACCCGGCGGATGCGGTCGAGGGCTTCGGTGGTCAGTAGGGCTAGATGTAGCTCTGCGGTCTGCTGTCACGGTCGGCCGAGGCCCGGCACCTCGACTGGGAGCGCGAGGATCTCCCCGGTGCGCGGCCCCGTGTTTAGCCGTTCGAGGTTAACGACGTGGTCGTCGGCCAGATGCCACTCGGCGGTGCAGATGAACAGGGTCCGCCGGTCCGGGCCGCCGAGCATCAGCGCGAATGGTGCCCGGTTCTCCTCGAGTTCCACCCGTTGCAGGGTTTCACCGCCCTCGGCCACACGGACGATGCAGAAGCCGCCGGTTTGGACCCAGACGGCGCCTTCGGCGTCCATCGTGATGCCGTCCGGCCCAAGGCCCGCTGCGAACACCCGCCGCCTCGACAGCCCGCCGTCGGCGTCGATGTCGAACGCGGTGAGCCTGCCGGCGAACGACTCGGAGATGATCAGCGTCCGCCCGTCCGCCGAGATGACCATGCCATTGGGGAACTGGATGTTGTCGGCGACCTGGCGCAGCTGCCCGTCCGGCGTGATGAGCTTGATGTAGCCCGGCTTGGGCGGCGCGCCGGCTACGAAGTCGAAGTCCGCGCCGTTGACGTAAGCGTTGCCGCGTGCGTCGACCACGATCTCGCTCGCCCGCTGCTCGGCGTGGACGGTCATGGACCCGTCAGGCTCCTGGCGGCTGACCTTGTCGCCGGTTGTCAGTAGCCTGCCGTCCGGCAGCCAGTCGATGGAATATCCCATCGGGAAGCTGGCCGGGTCGCGGGTGACCATAACCTCTGAGGTGCCGTCCATGTCAACGGCCACGACCTGCCGGTCGATCCAGTTGCAGAACCACAGCCTCCCCTCGTGCCACCGCGGCGACTCAGGAATCCCAAGGCCACTCAGCAGGATCTTCGGTTCAGGCATGACGCTTCTCTCCTCTCCCGGCCGCGCCGGTTTCAGCTCTCGCTCTCTAGACGAACGGCCGCGAGCCCGATCGACAGGATGGCCCGTAAGCCTCGGACAGCAGCGCGGACTTACCCGTTGCGGATAACCCGCAAGTCATCCAGTCGCTAACCCGCCGAGCCGCCGATCGTGTCACAAGTCAGGAGCCAGGTTCCGAGGGAAATCTCATCGCTGAGCCTTAGTGAGAGCCGGAGCTGATGCTAGATCGACAGGACCCGGTCGCGGGCGGCGTCGAGCAGGAACTCGGCTTGGCGCAGGCACATGCGCGCGTCGGCGAGGGAGATGTCGCGGGACTCGCCGGTCGCCTGGATCTGACGGTCGAGAGCGCGCTGCAGCGCCGAGGACAGCTTCTTGTCGATGCGGCCGAGCAGGTCCACCGCGGCCTGGCGGCTGCCGTCGGCGGGCCGCTCGCGCAGCGCGACGCAGCAGATGGCGTCCGCAGCTGACAGCGCTGCCGAGATCGCGTGGGCCGCGATCACATCGGGATCGCGAGCCGGAACTGCTGCTTCGACGGACGCTGCCGCTTGCTGAAGTTGGGCCCGGGCGTCGGCGATGGTGGCGGTGCCGGGGCGCGTGCTCATCCGGCCTGCCGGAGCAAGGCCCTGCTGCCCATAGTGAGGGCGACGCCTTCTTCGCGCAGCTGTGTGACGAGCTGGTTGCCGTCCCGGATCAGCAGCGCGAACGAACCGCGCGAGTACTCGAGAAGCTGAGCGTGATTGCCCGTCCAGCTCAGCACGTGATCGACCAGGCGGCCGGTCGCATCTGCCCAGGCGGCGGTTTCCGTGCTCGCTGCTGCGACCAGGCAGATGTCGATGCCCGACTGCCGGTCGCCGCTGCCGAGCGCGACCGGCCCGAGCAGCCACGCGCCCGCGAGGTCAGCCCACTCGGCTAGCTCGCGGCTGAGCCGCTCGATCAGCCTGGCGCGCGTGCGGCTGAGGGCGGTGAGCGGCTGCGCCAGCACATGCGAGCGGTTCAGCGCGACCAGGTACGCCTGGCCGACCCGCTGCGTAACCACAAGCCCGGTCTCCGCCAGCTCGTTGACGAGGCTGAGTGCCGTCTGCGGCGCCACGCCAGCGTGCCGCGCGAGCGCTCGCACCGTGACCGGAGCCTCCAGCTGAACCAGGGTGCCAAGCAACTGGCCGCGCGGCCCGGGGATGACGTCCGCCAGCGGCTTGCTCAGATCCACCTGGCCAGCCTACGCGAAGCCGTCCAATCCGACAGACACGCGTCTCGCCAGGCAGACACATATCCAGATGCCCAGACACATGTCAGTGCAGTCGGACAACCAGCGGAAATGCGTCGGTCAAGCCTTTCCCTTGGCTGGCAATGCGCTGGCCAGCGGGGGAAAATCCCCTGTGGACCAGGCTGCAACGGGGCGGCCTGGCCGCCAATGGAGTGGCCATGAAGGCAGCGGCTACGAAGACGTGGCACAGGCTGGCTCGGCGTTTCGGCGGTGACGGCAATCCGCTCCGCCGACGGTCCGATGTCCTTGAAGGCTGGCTTGTCCCGGTCGCGGTCGCGCTATTTGTCGTGCTGTGCCCGGTCGCGGTGATCGTGACTGGCCTGTGGGTCGGATCGCACAACGCTGCGGCGCAGCGGGCGCAGGCCGCCGCGCACCCGGTACGTGCGGTCTTGCGGCAGTCGGCCGCGGGACCGGAGTACCAGGACCACGGCGCGAACACCTGGGTGGTCTGGACTCCGGCCCGCTGGACCGTGGACGGCCACGCGCAGTCAGGACCGGTGCCGGCCGAGGCCGGGATGCTGGCGGGCAGCACGATGACAGTGTGGGTGAACCGCGCCGGGCGTGTGGTGCCGCCTGCGCTGACGGTCGGCCAGGTACGCACAGAGGTTGCCGCCTACACGCTCCCGATTCTGGGCGCGCTCGGCATCCTGCTGGCCGCGGCAACCTGCCTCGCACGCACGGTGCTGGACCGCCGGCGGCTCGCACGCTGGGAGTCTGCCTGGCTGTCGATTGGCCCGCAATGGAGCCGCCTGTCCTGAGCGCTGCGACGCCTGCCGCAGCTCGGAGGTTCGTGCCCGCACCGGTTCGTAACCGCAAAGACGTGCGCTGCCCCAGTAGCATTCGTGCCATGGAGGGCAGCAATGGCCAATGAAGAAGCCACCGCCGTCAAGCTCGCGGTGCTGATCGACGCCGACAACGCGCAGCCCACGGTCACCGACGGCCTGCTCGCCGAGGTCGCCAAGTACGGGACGGCACACGTCAAGCGCGCCTACGGGGACTGGACGGGAACCAGCCTGAAGGGCTGGAAGGACCAGTTGCTCGCACAGTCGATCCAGCCGATCCAGCAGTTCGCGTACACGACGGGCAAGAACGCGACGGACTCGGCGCTCATCATCGACGCGATGGACCTGCTGTACTCGGAGCGGTTCGACGGGTTCTGCCTGGTCTCCAGCGACAGCGATTTCACCCGGCTGGCCGGGCGGATTCGTGAGTCCGGGCTGACCGTGTACGGATTCGGCGAGCGCAAGACCCCGAAGGCTTTCGTCGCCGCGTGCGACAAGTTCATCTACATCGAGAACCTGACCTCGCCCCGCGGTGATGCGGAGGCACCAGCCGGCGCGGAGGCTAAGCCGACGCCCCGCGCAACCGCCGCTGAACTCAAGCGGGACGCGGCGCTGATCGGCCAGCTCCGGCACGCCGTGGATGCCGCGGCCGACGACGACGGCTGGGCCATGCTTGCCGCGGTCGGCCACATCATCACTCAGCAGCGGCCCGACTTCGACTCCCGCAACTACGGGTACGCCCGGCTCAGCGACCTGATGGCCGCGACCACGCTGTTCGAGCTCGAGCGCCGCAGCCCCGGTAACGGGAAGCCCGCGGTGCTCTACGCCCACGAGAAGCCGCGCCGCCGGACCAGGACCACAAAGGGATCGGGCGACTAAGCAGAATTTCCGGCGAGGGCCGCCACCCGTCATGGGAGCCGATCCGGTGCTGCCATAGCGACACTAGATCGGCTCCGACGTACCTGTAGGTTCGGGTACATGCCGAAGATCGCCACCGCCGACCGGGTCAGCCGTGACCAGCTTCTGGATTTCGTGCGGACACGGCACCGCGTCAGCCTCGCTACGACGCGGGGTGACGGGCGGCCGCAGCTGTCACCCGTGACCGCGGGCGTGGACGACGAGGGCCGGATCGTCATCTCGACCTATCCGGACCGGGCCAAGGCGGTCAACGCCCGCCGGAACCCGGCAGTGTCGGTGCTGGTGCACTCCGACGACTGGAGCGGCCCGTACGTGCAGGTGGACGGCACCGCCGAGGTACTCGACATGCCAGCGCCGGAGGCAGCGGAGGCGCTGGTCGAGTACTTCCGCTGCATCTCCGGCGACCATCCGGACTGGAACGAGTACCGCGAGGCCATGCGCAAGCAGGGGAAGTCGCTGATCCGGATCACGATCGAGGGCTGGGGTCCGGTGGCGACGGGCGGATTCCCCGCAGACCGGGTGCCGGAGGCCTGACCGCTGCGTCGGCCGACTCGGGCTGCCTTGTGGTTCGATGGTGGCCGCGTTGGCGGGTGTGGCCCGTTACCATCCCGACATGGACTTTGACCGGATGACGGTTGCCTTGCTGGTGTCGCGCGAGGATGCGCCAGCTCTCACGCCGGAGCAGGAGTCGGAACTCCAGGACGCGCACATGGCGCATCTTGCCGACCTGCACGAGGCCGGCCACCTGCTCGCGGCCGGACCCCTGCTGGACCGGTCGTCGCCGTACCGCGGGCTGTCGATCCTGTCCGTCGGCGTGCCCGAAGCCCTGGCCTTGAAAGAGCAGGATCCCGCCGTTCGAGCTGGCCGGTACCGTGTCATCACGCTGCCGTGGATGGTGCCATCC
>DASXMP010000102.1:0-61594 GCA_036495585.1 Streptosporangiaceae bacterium | reverse complement strand
GACCCGCACTACGCAAAGCTCGCGTACTCCTCGCACACCGCGCCGGGCACGGCCGAGGCAGCCTGGCGGGCAGACGTGGACAACCACATCGCGGTTCTGGCCGCCGACGACACCCCGACCAGACGCCTGGCCATCGAGCGCATCGCGGTGGCCGGCGACCAGGCGCGCTCCCGGTACACGGCGATGCTTGCTGGCAGTGACACGCCCTGCGTGATCGAGACCGCGGTGCTCGCGCGCGGGCCCTTCGAGATCAGGGCGCACCTGGTGCAGGCACCGCCCGGCCTGACCGTCCGCGACGGCGGTTATGCGGTGGCAGGCTCGCAGGCGGCGGGGGGACCCGTAGCGGGCGAGCCGCCGCAGGCCATTGCCGTCGGCGCCGACGGACTGGCTAGCGTGATCATCGGCCTGCACGGCTGGGCGGAGGCGGGCGTGCGCGCGGAGCCGGAGGCGAACGCGTACGGCCCCCGGCCGGCGGTCCCGTACCTGCTCAGCGCGCCGCGCGAGCACGCGGAGACGGTGCACGTCAGCCTGGTGGTACTCACTGGCGATGCGGTCTACCCGGAGCCGCTCGCTGTCGACATCACCGCCGAGGTGGACGGCCGCCGGGTGCTGGTCCGGCTGCCCGGCGGCGACGCCGAGCTGCGGCTCGGCTAGCCGGCGCTCAGGGGGCCGCGACCGGCTGGGCAGCTGCCGCACGCACCTGGCTGCGATCCCCCGGCGCCGCCGGGTTCACGATCAGCACGTTGCTGTGCGTGCGCCGGAGCAGCTCACTGCTCGTGCTCGCGTCCATCAGGACTGGCAGCCCGCCGTGGGTTGGCGCGCCGAGCACGATGGTGATCGCATGGACGCCGTTGGCATAGTCGGCCAGCATCCGGCCTGTCGCTCCGTGATCGGCGGCATGCAGCAGGATCTGCCCCTCGGCTGCCACGTGGTGGGCCGCCAGCTGGTCCAGGTGCCTGGTCACGAGCGCGCGGACACCGGCCATTTCCTCGCCATCGACCGCCACGTCGCCGCCGACGGCTGCCTCCCGGGCATGCACGACGTGGACCATCCGGTTGTCCTGCGCGGCCAGGCGCGCCGCCGCCTCGGTCACCATCCCCGCGATCGGCGAGTCGTCGACGGCGGCGACGATGATGCCGGCCGCCTGGTCTGCGTCAGGAGCGCCGGGCCCAGCCGGCACCGGCACGACCCGCTCGGCGGCACCGACCGAGGGCGCGGAAGGTGCGCCGCCGCCCACCTCCTCCGCCTGCGCCCGCTCAGCCACCGCGAGCTCCCTGTGCACAGTGCTCAGGATCACGATCCCGAGGAGGACCGCGCCGGTCGCGATGAAGAAGGGGACGTGGATGTTCAGGGCGATCACCAAGCGACCCGCCGCATACGGTGCCAGTCCGCCGCCGATGAACCGCACGAAACTGTAAGCGGCCGAGGCGACGGGTCGCTCCACGGGAGCGATTGTCATGACCGCCTGGGTCGTGATCGTGTTGTTGACGCCGATGAAGACGCCCGAGGCGATGACGGCCGGGATCAGCACCCCGCGATCGGTGGTCCATATCGCTATCAGCAGGATGATGATCGCGAACAAGAACAGGTTGGCGTACATGGTCTTGGCGATGCCGAACCTGGCTTGCAGCCGCGGCGCGCCGAACACCGCGAAGATCGCCACTAGGATGCCCCAGCCGGTGAAGACCAGGCCGAGCCTGATCGGGCTGAGGTTCATCGGGAACGGTGCATAGCCGAGGAGAGTGAAGAAGCCCCAGTTGTAGCAGAGCGCGGTCAGCGACATGGTCAGCAGGCTGCGGTGACGCAGCGCCAGCAAGGGTGCCGACAGCCCGGTACGGTGCGCTGGTTTCGGCGTTGGCTCGACCAGCACGATGGTGGCGATCAGCGCGATGGCCATCAGTGCAGCCACCCCGTAGAACGGGCCCCGCCAGCTCACCTCGCCGAGTGCGCCGCCGAGCAGGGGGCCGACTGCGATGCCGAGGCCGAGAGCCGTCTCATACAGCACGATCGCGCCGCTGAACCCGCCGCTGGCCGACGCCACGATGACGGCCAGCGAAGTGGCGATGAACAGCGCGTTGCCGATACCCCAGCCGGCCCTGAATCCGATGATGCCGCCGATCGACGGCGAGGCACCTGCGAGCGCGCTGAACACGACGATGAGGATCAGGCCGACAATCAGGGTTCGCTTGGCGCCAAGGCGGCTGGACACCCAGTTGGTGATCAGCATCGCGACAGCGGTGACCACCAGATAGCTGGTGAACAGCAGCGTGACTTCGCTCGGCGAAGCATGCAGCTGATGCGAGATGGCCGGCAGGATCGGGTCCACCAGCCCGATGCCCATGAAGGACACAACGCAGGCGAACGCGACGGCAAAGACAGCCTTCGGCTGCCGGAAGGGGCTGGTTGCAGTCCCGCTCATCTCTCGTACCATCCAGTCTGCCGGCCTGACGCCGGCCTCACGTGGCCTAGCTGGCCGCGCCCGCGAGCTGCTCGCCCGAGTAAGCGCTCGCCAGCGCGTTGATGGCGGGCAGCGCGGCTGCCAGCGCGTCCTGATCCTCCGGGCGCAGGCCCGCTAGCAGCCCGGACAGGCGCTCAGTCCGCACTGCGCGCCGGCTGGCAAGCAGCGCTCGTCCAGCCGAGGTGATCGCGACCTCCACCACGCGGCCGTCAGCTCGGTCAGCGCGCCGCTCCGCCAGGCCCTGCTCCGCTAGCCGGCCGACGAGCTGGGTCATGGCCGGCTGCGTCACACCCTCATGGACGGCCAGTGCAGTCAGCCGGCACGGGCCGATCCGCTCCAGCGTGCTCAGTGTTGCGCCGGAGGTCAGCGACAGCCCTGCCGGGCTGAGCCAGCGGATGAGCGCGAGCAGCCGCTGCAGGCCCGCGGCCACGTCGGCCGCCTGTGGCTGGTGCTGCCGGGAGGCAGGCGGGCTCGTTTCCATAACGAGCTTATATTAATTGCTTATGTATCTGGCCGTCAAAGCGGCCGCTCCCCGGCTCCAGCCGCGATGTCCTGCGAGCAATCAGTCGGCGGTCGCGGCCGCAGACCCCGACCACATCGGCGCGACACCGGGAGGCGGCGGCACCGCGAACGCGTTCAGCAGGTACGAGATGACCGTGTAGTAGCCGCACAGGCTGACGAGCTCGACCAGGCCGGCATCACCGAGCAGGTCCCGCGCCGCGTCGTAGCTTTCCTGGCTGACCTGCCCGGCCCTGGTGAGCTGGAAGGCCACGGCGTAGACCACTCGCTCGTCCTCGGCGGCGAAGGCCGGCTCCTCGCCTCGCCCAATCGCCGCCACCACATCGGCGGGCACGCCGGCCTCGCGAGCGATCTGCGCGTGGGCCGCCCACTCGAACTCGGCCTGCCAGCGGCTAGCCACCGTGATGATGGCAGTCTCGGTCAGGCGACGGCCGAACGATGTCCCGAACCGCAGTGCCGCGCCCAGCTCGGACAGCGGGCGGCCGGCCGCCGGCGCATGCACGAATGCGTTGAACGGGCCGCGCAGCGCACCGGCCTCGGTAACCATCTGCTCGCCGCGGGTGGCGACAATGGCGTCCCAGACGGCCTGGCCCTCGCGGCTGAGCTGGTCGCGGCGAAGATCATGGAGTCGGCTCATCTGCCGACCATAGCGACTATTTGGGTTTGGCAGGCCGGCCCGCCGAGCGCCAGCCAAGGATCGACCAGCACGACAGCCCGGAGAGAATCGAGCCGACGCTGGCGGCCGAGCCGACCGACAGCACGGACGCGACCGACCCGGCCGACCCGATGGACAGGATCGACCCGCTGGAGCCGATCGACAGGATCGACCCGCTGGAGCCGATCGACAGGATCGATCCGGTGGAGCCGATGCTCAGCATGGAGCCGGACGATCCGGCCTGTCCCCGCAGGTTCTGCATCTCGCCATTCTGACAGGACTCAGCCGACGTCGGCCTCGCGGGCTGGCACGTAGGTGGTGGCCTTCGACGCCAGTTGCGGCACGAACCTGGCCTTCAGATACAGGTCGATATCGTTGCTGACCTTGAGGCGATCGCAGCCCTGCGCCGCGAGCAGGTGCATGCCGCTGATGAGGAGATGGCTGGCGACACCCCGATGCTGGAACTGCTCTTCGGTGCGCATGGGCTCAACCAGCCCGACCTTGGTGACGGGGTCTGCCCAGAAGAGCCCGTACCCGGCGGGTGTCCCATCGGGCGCGCCAGCCATCAGATCCAGGGCTGGGTTATAGAGCGAGCAGGCAAGCAGCCGCTCGGCAACGTCGGCGCCGTTCCGCGCCATGAGCGGATGCGGTCGCAGCGGCACCTCTTCGCGGGATGCCAGCCAGAACCCGGACGGAATGGCCGGGATCGCGGGCACGCTGGCGGCATCCAGCCAGGAACAGATGCCGGAATGCTCAGGAGCCGCTGGCACGTAGCCGGCGTGCATCAGGCTCGCTACGGCGAAGTGATCGTCATCGCGCACCGGGAACTCCACTGAAACGCCGGCTGCCACGACCGCCGCAGCCCGGCTGAGCAACTCCGCCCAGGCCGGCTCCGCGTATTGCTCGCTTCCCGGCACCAGCAGCACGTCGAACTGGGTCGTGCGACTGAAGTCGGTGCGGATTGCCGCGGCGACGGGCTGCTCGTCGCCGTCCAGCCAGAACACCTGCTCGTGGCAGTCGGTGAACCGGGCCTGGCGCGACCACCACTGCACATCGGCGGCCTCCCACATCCCGCCGGTGGCCGATGCCAGCCGCGCCCGCTGCAGCAGCGCGGTGGCCAGCTCGATATACCGAGGCCCGCTGACCAGGACTTCCCGGGCAGCCAGCGCATTCACCGGATCACTGGCCTCGGCCGGCCGCGCGGGCCGCCTCAGCCGCACCCTGGACCTGAGCGAGGTAAGCCGCCCAGGTCGCGTCGTCAGCCAGGTCGTGGTCGGCGCCGGCCTTACCGTCGATGAGCTCACGCACGATGTCTGCATGGCCCGCATGCTGAGCCGTCTCGGCCACCATCCGGATGAGCAGGAAGCCGAGCGTGGTGTGGCGCCGGCTCTCCGGCCAGTGCGCGACCTCAGCTGGCGCGTCCAGGTCGAATTCGTCGATGACCGCGTCCGCGTGCGCGCAGGCGGCGCGGTAGAGCCCGGTGATGTACTCCGTGCTCTCCTCGGCCCGCGCCCACATGTCGGCCCCCTGCCAGATCGAGCCGTCCTCGACCCAGGGCAGCGGGTCGGACGCTGGTCGACCGAGCGCGGAGCCTAGCGAGCTGTATTCCACGCCGGTGAGATGCTTGACCAGGCCAAGCAGGTTCGTGCCGGTCGGTGTCAGGGGCCGGCGCAGGTCGTACTCGCTCAGGCCGTCGAGCCGGGTCAGCAGCGCCGCCCTGCATTCGATGAGCTTGTCGTGCAGTTGCTGCTTCACATCGGCCATCGGAATCATCCCTTCGATAAGGCGACACAGCGCTTTTCGGGCAGATGGGTTGCCATGGCCAGGTACGACCGTATGCGAAAAAACTTCAGGCAGGCATGTCGAATCACGGCGATCTCGTTCGACGCCTGGATGAGAGATCAGTAAGCAGGCGGAAGGAGATCGAGATGAAGTACTTCGGCTACACGCTGGGCGATCCGGACACGCCCATGGATCCGCCCGACCCCGAGATGTACGCCAAGATGGACGCCCTCGTTGAGGAGGCGACCAAGGCTGGCATCCTGCTCGCGACCGGCGGCATGGGACCGCTCAGCGAGGCTGTGCGGGTCAAGTACGCCGACGGCGAGTTCACGGTGAAGGACGGCCCGTTCGCCGAGGCCAAGGAACTGATCGGCGGCTGGGCGCTGCTGGAGTGCCGGGACACCGCCGAAGCCGTGGAGTGGACGAAGCGCTTCCTTGGCATCGTCGGCTTCGGCGAGACGACCGTCCGCCCCGTCTACGGCCCCTAGCTGGCCAGGGCGGTTTGCGGCCGCCCCCCAGGCGGTGGTGTGATCGCTTCTCGTGACGGAGGCGAGAGCCAGGGCCGCGATCGAGGCCGTGATCCGGATGGAATCCGCGCGCCTCATCGCGGGCCTGGCTCGCCTGACCGGCGACGTCGGGCTGGCTGAGGACCTCGCGCAGGACGCGGTCGTGGCGGCACTGGAGCAGTGGCCGGCCGAGGGAGTACCCAGCAATCCCGGTGCCTGGCTGACCACCGTCGCGCGGCGCCGCGCGATCGATACCTTCCGGCGCGGCGCCGACCTGCAGCAGAAGTATGCGGAGATTGGCCGCGCGCTGGAGGCCGCAGGTGACGCGGCGACGCCGGACTTCGACAGGGCGTTCCGCGCCGACATTGACGACGACATGCTGCGGCTCATCTTCACCTCGTGCCACCCGGCGCTGTCGCTCCCGGCGCGGGCAGCGCTCACCCTGCGGCTGGTCGGCGGCCTGACCACGGCTGAGATCGCCCGTGCCTACCTAGTGCCGGAGGCCACGATCGCGCAGCGGATTGTCCGGGCGAAACGGACGCTGGCGCAAGCCCGTGTCCGGTTCGAGGTGCCAGACGAGCAGGAGCGTCCGGCCCGCCTGACCTCCGTCCTCGAGGTGGTCTACCTGATCTTCAACGAGGGCTACTCGGCAACGGCCGGAGCGGACTGGATGCGGCCGCAGCTGTGCGGTGAAGCCGTCCGGCTCGGCCGCGTGCTGGCGCACCTCGCGACCGGGGAGCCGGAGGTGCACGGCCTCGTCGCGCTGCTGGAATTCCAGGCCTCCCGACTGGGCGCGCGTACCGACGAGGCGGGCAGCCCGGTGCTGCTGCTGGATCAGGACCGGGCCCGCTGGGACCGGCTGCTGATCGGCCGCGGCCGGGCCGCGCTGGAGCGGGCCCTGCACTTGTCGCCCGAACCGGGCCCGTACACGCTCCAGGCGGCCATCGCCTACTGCCACGCCCGGACGTTCCGCCCGGAGGAGACCGACTGGCCTGCCATCGCCGAGTTGTACGGGCGGCTCGCCGCCGCGCAGCCATCCCCCGTGGTCGAGCTGAACCGGGCCGTCGCGGTCGGGATGGCGCACGGCCCGCAGGCCGGGCTTGACCTGCTGGACAAGCTGGCGGGCGAGTCAGCACTGCGCGATTACCATCTGCTGCCGAGCGTGCGCGGCGACCTGCTGTGCAAGCTCGGCCGGCCTGGCGAGGCGGCAGCCGAGTTCGCACGTGCCGCCAGGCTCACCGGCAATGCGCAAGAGCGCGAGCTACTCGAACGCCGCGCTGCGGAAGCGGCCCTGCAGGCAGCGCCACCAGCAGGACCGGCTTCCTAGTCGCGGGCGGCTACCAGTAGTGCGTCGTCGCGCTCGAACTCGAGACGATGCCGCCTGCCAGCTCCGGTGGCTCGAACACGGACTTGACAGCGACCCGGCCCGGTCCCTCGAGCGTCAGCCAGGTGGACTTCGCCTGCCAGCGCGCCGAGCTGAACCAGTACTGGCCGTGCGGATACTCAAAGTGCAGGTACTTACGCACCGAGCGGTCTTTCCAGATGAGCGCGCCGGGCTGGATCAGGATGCGCTCGCGCTCGCGCAGGTCGCGGATGAACGTGTTGCCGGGCGCGTGCAGGAGCAGCAAGCCGGGTCCCCGCTCGGCGACGAACCTGTCCATCGTGTAGCCGAGCGGGTAGTGATACTCCTTCTCGTCGCCATTCTGGGTGGCATACCAGACGCCGGACTTCTCCCACTGGTAGGCGACGTTCACGCTGGCGGCGAGGAACTGGTGCTCGACCACGTCTACGCCGTGGCCCGCTGGCAGCGGGACCGCGATCGTCTCGCCCGGGTGGTCGGCGCTGAGCGCGATGAACCCGGGTCCCGTCGCCATCAGCATGTATAGCGGCATCCCGGACAGCATCCGGTTCCAGCCGCTGGCCATGCGGATCATCTCGAGCTCCACGCCGGGGTCGGTGTGCAGCAGGACGTGGTGCGGGAAGTAGATGGTGTCGTCCGCGGCCAGCTTCATCTCCGCGACCGGTACGTACTTCCCGCTGATCTGGCAGGTGGAGCGGCTGAAGTGGATGCGGGCCAGGTCGCGGATCGGCGGCAGCTCGGCCCAGCCGGAGTCGGTAAAGCGCTCGCGAATGTCGACCGGAGCACCGCAGTGGGGGCAGGTCGCGCCGCCGCCGTCGCTGGGGATCCGGCAGTACGGGCAGGTGTAGGCGCCACTCGGGGTAGACATCGCGCCGCCTACTCGGTGCCGTGGTGGACGTACATGGACTGAATGCCGACCCGGCCCGGGCCGGTCATCTCCGCCAGATACATGCTGTGGCTGCCGAGCACGCCTGTCTTGAACTTCTGCTGCACCGTATTCATGGTCACCGACGAGTCCTTGTAGAGGAACCCGCCGGGCTCGACATGGATCTTCTCCCCCGGCTGCAGCGTCTTCTGGAAGACATTGCCATATCCGTGCAGCAGCAGCAGGCCCTGCTCGTGCTCCGTGACGAACCTGTCCATGTACATGCCGCTGCCGCCGTGCAGGACGTTGGCCAGGCCCTTGATCCGCACATAGGAGTACGACAGCGAGTGCGTGCCGGCCAGGAACGCGTGCTCGCGCACATCGAGTTCCATCGAGGGATGCAGAGGCAGCACCACGACCTCGCCGGTGGCGTCGCGGGAGAGCGCGATCCGGCCAGGACCGTGCGCGACGCTGAGGATGTGCGGCATGCCGCCGATCATCCGGCGTGCGCCGCCCGGCGTATTGAGCGCGGACATCGGCACGCCCGGCTCCTTCCACAGCATGACGTGGTGCTCGAAGAACACCGAGTCGCCCTGCGCGAGCGCCAGCTCGGCGACCGGGACGATCTCGCCCTCGATCTGGCAGACCGAGCTGGAGAACCGGAACTCGGTCATATCCCGCAGCCGCGGCGCCTCGGTCCAGCCGGAATCGGAGACGACGTCCTTCTGATTAAGCGGAGCGCCGCACGTGATGCAGCTTGTGCGGCCTGCCTCGTTCTGTGCCTTGCACCACTGGCACTCGATCCGGTCCATCCAGGCAGTTCCTTCTGTACGGGGAACAAGGGTGTGCGACGGCGGGCGTCCTGAATAGCAGGAGTTCCGGGTGATGCGTTTGATACCGATGGGAACGAGCCGGTTTGCCCGGCTCGGCCGTGCCTACGTGGCAGCTGTCCCCGTCGGGGTGCCGCACTCCGCGCAGAACTTCGCGGTCGCATTCACTGGCGCGTTGCAGTTCGTGCAGTGCTTTTGCAGGGCGGCACCGCACTCCGCGCAGAACTTCGCCCCCGCCTGCACGGGGCTCTGGCAGTTGCTGCACGTCAGCGTCCCCGGTGCGGCCGCCGGCGCCGTTGCGGCAGCGGACGCGGGCGACGCTGCTTCGGGCGGCGCTGATCCGGGTGGGGCAACGAAACCGGGGCCGCCGCCTGCGAACCCGGTGCCCGGTGGTGGCGGTGCGTACGGAGCCTGCGCTGGTGCCTGCATCATCTGGCCGGCAACGCCCATGCCCGTGGCGAAGATCGCCGGGCCGACGGCGCCGCCGCCCTGCGCCATACCCTCACCCGCGCCTTGCAGCGCCTCGGCCTGCGCTGCCTGCAGGAACCCGCCCGCCAGCCTGCTGTAGGCGGTGTCACCGGCCAGCTTCTTCAGCCGCGCGTTGTCGTCGTCGTCCAGGTTGACGTCGACGTTGCCGAGCCGGGTGAGGCTGATGCCGTAGTCCGTCAGCTCGGCGTTGGCTGCCTGCAGCGCCTGCTGCTCGATCTCGGGGCTGTGCACGGACAAGCCGAGGATCGGCCACGCGCCGGACATCAGCTGGGTCGTCACCGTGGTGCGAGTGGCCTTGAGCAGCTGCTGGGTGACCCAGGCGGTGATGGCTTCGTTCCTGGTCACATCGACGGTGCCGACCAGGTTGAGTATCACCCGGGTAGGGTCGCTGACCCGCAGCGCGTACTCGCCGAAGGTGCGGAGCGTGACGATGAGGCCGGTCTGCGGATCCTGCACCTCGTCCAGGCGGCCGCCGAAACGCTGGCTGGGAAACTCGCGGGTGCCGACGAAGTAGATCTCGGCCCGGAACGCGTTGCCGGCGCTGGCCCAGTCCACGAACATGGCGAGGAACGGCAGCTCCCTGGCATCGAGGGTGTGCTGCCCCGGCATCAGCACGCCCATCACCTGGCCCTGGCTCATGAACACCGCTACCTGGTCGGGCTCGACGATGGCTCGCGCGAATTTCCGTATGTTGTGGTCGGGCCACTTGTAGACGATCTGGTGCTTGGAGTCGTCGG
The DNA here is from genome assembly GCA_036495585.1 of Streptosporangiaceae bacterium. Lineage (GTDB taxonomy): Bacteria > Actinomycetota > Actinomycetes > Streptosporangiales > Streptosporangiaceae > JAJYUU01. The sequence goes on along the minus strand of DASXMP010000102.1, from coordinate 51,393 downwards.
GCGCGGCGATGAATTCGCGGCGCGCCTCGTTCAGAATGCCCATCGAACTGCCCCCATCGAGCGGTACTCCCCTGTCGAGATAAACCGGATCATACGTCGCAGTCAGGCGGACAGGAGCGAGTCGACCATCTCATTACCGAACTTGCGCGCCGGGTCCAGCTGGCGCGCCAGCGCGCCGAAGTCGTCCAGCCTCGGATACAGCGCGGCCACCCGTTCCGGCCGGGCCGCGTGGATCTTGCCCCAGTGCGGCCGTCCGGCGGCGGGAGCCATGATCGCCTCCACCGCGGCCAGGACGGGCGAGACCGCAGCCAAGTCCGGCACCCAGGTGAAATGGAACGCCACGCTGTCCCGCTCATAGGCCGGGCTCAGCCACAGTTCGTCGGCTGCGACCGTGCGTACCTCGCTGACCTGTGTCACCGGCGCGAGCTGATCGCTGATGTCGGCCAGCGCCGCCAGCACGCCAGCGGCGGCCGGGCGGTTGACCAGGTACTCGGTCTGCAGCTCCGCTCCCGCGCTCGGGGTGAACTCGGGCCGGAAATGCGGGAGCCGCTCGTGCCAGGGCCCGGGCGAGCCTCGCTGCGGCGTGCAGTTGGCGGCCGGCATGCCTGGCACGGGATGCAGGTCATCCACAGCGAGCGCGCCGCCCAGCCAGCTGTCTGCGGGCGGGGACGCCGCTGCGTCGGCGAGCTTGACCCACGTCTGCGTAAACGCGCGAGCCTGCCAGCCGGTGAACATGCTCACGCTGTAGCCTGCGCCGGTGATCTCGTCGAGATGCCCGAGCGCCGCCTCGAAGCCGATCCCCTCGTAGACGTACTGCCGGACCGTAAAGGCAGGCAGCGTTCGGAGCGTTATCGCCGTCACAACGCCAAGCGTGCCTAGCGCGACGACCATCCCGGCGAAATCACCACCCATTGATCGCCCGGCCCGGCGCACCGTGATGAGCTCGCCACTCGCCGTTACTAGCTCCAGTCCGACCACGGACGTGGCCAGGCTGCCATTCCGGTTGCCGGAGCCATGAGTGCCGGTGGCGACCGCGCCGGCCACCGACAGGTGCGGCAGCGACGCGAGGTTGGGCAGCGCCAGGCCGAGATTGTTGAGCACCGGCGCGATATCGCTGTACCGCAGCCCGGCCGCGACCGTGACAGTGCCGGCCGTGGTATCTGGCTCGATCAGCGGTGGCAGCCCGGCGACCGAGATGAGCAGACCAGTAGTATCAGCCACCGGGCTGAAGGAGTGCCCGGTGCCGAGCGCGCGCACGCAGGCCGAGGCCGCCACAAGGCGCTGCAGCTCTTCGGCCGAGGAGGGCCTGGACAGACCCGAAGCCCGGAAGACGACGTTTCCAGCCCAGTTATGTGGTTTAGGAATAGCTGAGGTCATCCGGGGCTGCGCTCTCCTAGGCTCGAGGTCATGCGTCAGTTCACCCTGCCAGCAAAGCTCGCCGCCGGCGACCAGGTCGCGGTGGTCTCGCCGTCGTTCGCCGCCCCGGGCGCCTACCCGGCCGTGCATGAGCTGAGCATGCACCGGCTACGCGCGGAGTTCGGACTCGTGCCGGTCGAGTATCCGACTACGCGAAAGCTCGGCGCGCCGTCTGCCGAGCGGGCCGCTGACCTGATGGCCGCGTTCGCCGACCCGCAGATCAGGGCCATCCTGACCACCATCGGCGGCGACGATCAGATCACCGTGCTGCCGTTCCTCGACCCGGACGTCGTCGCGGCCAATCCGAAGCCGTTCGCCGGGTACAGCGACAACACCAACCTGCTGAACTGGCTGTGGAATATCGGCATCGTCGGCTACCACGGCGGCTCGACCATGGTGCACCTCGGCCGCGGCGGGCGCCTGCACCCGGTGTCGGCTGGCTCACTGCGGGCTGCGCTGCTCACCGGCGGCGATGTGGAGCTGCACGAGACAGCGACCTTCAGCGAGGACGAGCAGCCGTGGCAGGAAGCCCCGGCGTCGCTGGCGGCCGAGCCGACCATGCTGCCCAGTCCTGGCTGGGTCTGGCACCAGCCAGATCAGGTGGTGACGGCGCCAACGTGGGGCGGCAACCTGGAGATCCTGCACTGGAACCTGGCTGCCAATCGCTGGATCCGGCCCGTAGCTGATTACGCGGGGTGCGTGCTGCTGCTGGAGACCTCCGAGGAGATGCCGTCCGCTGACGAGGTCTTCCGCATGCTGCGCAACGTCGGCGAGCGCGGCCTGCTGGCCCAGTTCCCGGCCGTCATCGTGGGCCTGGCCAAGGCCAGCAGCCTGGGTGCGCACCGCGATCTGGCCGACCGCGCCACGTACCGGGACGATCAGCGGGGCGCCGTCATGCGCGCGTTCGAGGCGTACAACCCGGACGCGATGATCGTGTTCAACGTGGACATCGGCCACACCGATCCCCAGTGGGTGCTGCCGTATGGCGGCCTGGTCACCGTCGACGGCCCGGCGCGCCGAATCACGGCACATTATTGAGGTATGCGCGCCTGGAGCGCATGACTTGCCCAAGACAGGCGATGATGGAGATTACGGACGTATGGAGGTGAGACGGTGAGCATCGGCGGGGCGCTAGCAACGGCGCGGAGCCAGGCCGGGATGACCGTCAGCGAGGTCAGCCAGCGCACCCGGATCAGAGAGACGATCATCCGCGACATCGAGCGGGATGACTTTGCCTCCTGCGGCGGCGACTACTACGCGCGCGGCCACATCCGCGCGATCGCGCGCGCCATCGGGACCGATGCGGTTCCGCTGATCGCGGAGTACGACGCCGCCAGGATGCCGCAGCCCGAGCCCGAGCCTGCTGGGGCCGGCCCAGGCGGCGGCCTGCAGGCGGCCGCTCCGAACGACGCGACCACTCCGGTGGGCGGCGCAGCTTTCGAGGGCCAGCCCATCGAGGGCCAGCCCATCGAGGGCCAGCCCAACCACGGGCAGACCCGCGTCCCGGAGCAGCGGACGCATGACTTTGCCGCCAGCGAGGCGTCGTTCATACCCGGCTTCGACAAGCCGCCCGGTCCGCAGGTGATCAGGACCGGTGGCGGCTCCCGGCCCGGCGGGATCACGGCCGCTGAGGCCTTCCGGCCAGCGATGCCGCTGACGATTGACGGCCGCGCGCCGCGGCGGGTCCGCTGGACCGGTTTCCTCGCCGTGCTGCTGCTGGCCGCCGTGGGGGTCCTCATCTACGCGCTGGTGTCCAGTTCCCCCGCTGGCAGCACTGCCGGATCGGCCGCAAGCCGCCATCACACCCAGCACAAGGGGACCCCGCCGCGCACCTCGGGCCCGAGTACCTCGCCGTCGGGCACGCCGAGCGCGTCGGTGGTCGCGCTGACTCCGGCGAGCGTGGCCGCCTTCGGGCCCGGCGGCACCGCCCATGGCGACAACCCGTCGCTCGCTCAGCTGGCCATCGACGGCAGCACGAGCACCAAATGGCAGAGCGACTGGTACGGCACGGCCAGCTTCGCGGGCCTGCAGTCGGGTACCGGCCTGCTGCTCGACATGGGCAAGCCGGTCAGCGTCAGCAGCGCCCAGCTCCTGCTCGGCCCGCAAGCGGGCGCCCGGGTGCAACTCCGCGTCGGCAACACGCCGACGCTAGCGGGCATGCCGCCGGTCGCGGCGGCCGCCAGCACCGGCACCAGTCTCGCGCTGCAGCCGGCCCAGCCCGCGCACGGCCGCTACGTGCTGATCTGGTTCACCGCGCTGCCACCGGACAGCGCCGGCACGTTCCAGGCAGACCTTTACAACATCACCGTCAAGGGGACGGCCTAGCCTGCCAGCCCTGCTGTCCACTCGGCGACGGTCTGCACGCTCGCCTGCCGCGGGAACACCTTCTCCGTCAGCACCCGGTGCACCTCCGGATCGCGGTCGAGGCAGCCATCGGAGAGCACGGTGAGCTGGTAGTCGAGGTCGGCCGCCTGCCGGAGGGTGGACAGCACAACGCCGCTGGTGGCGATGCCGGTCAGCACCAGGTGCTCGACGTCGGCGGCGCGCAGCAGCATCTCCAGGTCACTGCCCGCGAATGCGGAGACCCGCTTCTTGGTGACGATCACATCGCCGGCCTCCGGCGCCACGGCTGGATCAATCTCCGTGGCGGGCGCGCCATCGGTGTAGGCATGAGCGGCCTTCGCCGCGGCGAAGGTCTTGTTCTGCTCGCCGATCTCCGGGTGCCCGGGCCGGAATGCCACCCGGACGTAATACACGCCGATCCCGGCCGTGCGAGCCGCCCTGGCCGCGGTCGCGAGGCGGGGCAGGTAGCCGTCGTCGCCAGCGAACTGCCCGGTAATACCTGTCTGCACATCCATGATCAGCAGTGCGGTCGCACTCATGCGGGCGTGATCCTTCCCAGTACCTCGTCAATGCCGGAAAACGTGAAGACTGTATCGGGCCGCTGCTCCAGGGCCGTGGCCAGCACAGCGGCCATCGGCGCTGGCAGGTCCGGCAGCGCATCCAGCGGGTACCAGCCGACGTCCACCGACTCCTCGTCGTTGACCTGAGCCCGGCCGCCCACCGGATGGCAACGGAAGCTGAACTCCAGGTACTGGACCCGGTCGCCGTTCGGATACGTGACCTGCTGACACACCGTGACGGAGGTCAGAACGTCCGGTACTGCGATCACGCCGGTCTCCTCCTGCACCTCGCGTGCAGCGGCGTCGGCCGGGTGCTCGCCGGGGTCGATGATCCCGCCGGGCAGGACCCAGTGGCCGTTGTCAGCGCGGCGGGCCAGCAGCACGTGCCCGCTGTCGTCGAGCACCACGCCCATCGCGGTGGACAGCCACAACAGGTCGTGGCCGATCCTGCGGCGCAGGTCGAGGACAAAGTCGGGGGTGGGCATCCGGTTGTCATCCTTTGCTCGGCAGCGGCATGGACCGCCGAGCAACGCTACCCGGCCCGCCCGCCCTCAGCCCGCATGTGGGCGCGGTGAACCGCGACTCCGCCCGCGTCGTTCAGCTAGGCATGCTGGCTTGGTGCTGCCTCCAGGGCGAACACGCCGACCCCGAACGGCGGCAGCACGACGGCCTGGCCGTCCGCCGACAGCCGGCCGGCACCAAGACCAGCCGTGACCGCCTGGTCGGCGTCCAGCGGCGCGAGCACCAGGCCGCCGCCCAGCTCGGGCTTGACGGTGAGTTCCTCGCCGGCCTGGCTGACCAGCCAGCAGAAGCGCGCTCCGTCGGCCCTGACCAGCACATCGGTGGCGACCCGTGGATCGTCCACCCGGACCAGTCGGCGCACACCGGCGTGCGCGGCCAGCGCCTCATACAGACGGCCCGTGGCCTCGGGGTTGACCGCTGGCGTGACCGCGGCCATGTGCTCGACCGGGTAGGTGCACAACACGATGGAGCCGGTCCCGGCGCGACGCAGCAGCAGGGCAGGACGGCCGTGCCCGTCGACGGCGAGGACCTCCGCGTCCGTCGGCCGCACCGGCAGGTAGGCGCGGCTGTGCTGGTTGCCTCCGACGGCGAACTCCAGCCTGGTGCCGCGAACGAGGGTGCCGAAGTCCCGCTGGAACGTGAACGTGACCGTGTCGTCCTCGATCGTGTCGGCCAGGCCGGCCCGCAGCTCGTGCTCGACACCGAACGTCGCGTTCATGGTGCCGTAGGAGGGACCGCGGTGCCAGTCCGTAGTGCCCGCGGAGTACGACGCGTAGACCATGGCGCCCGCCTTGGCAAGCCGTTCCAGCTCGGTCAGGCTCGGGGCAAGCAGCTGCTTGACCGAGGGCACCAGGTACAGCCGCGCCTGGTCGGCGACGGCGACGCCATCGCTCTCCCTGGCCAGGGCGACCGGCACGTCCGCGAGGCGGGCCGCTACGTAGGACTGGCGCAGCGTCTGGTGCACGTAGCCAGAGGTGTCCGGCGAGGTGAACGGGTAGGCGGTGTCCAGGTAGGAGGAGACGACCAGCACCGCGTCTGTCTCGGCCCGCTCGCAGCTGGCAACATCGACGGCATCGATGATCGCGCGGAAGGCCTGCATCTCGGCCAGCTGAGGCTTCGGCACCCCGTTGCTGTCGGTCAGGCCGAAGTGCAGCTCGAAAGCGTGATGCCGGTAGGGATCCTGGGTGACCAGGTCGTCGAAGTCGGTGTTGCACCAGCCCATCCAGCCGGTCGCGCCCGCCAGCAGGCTGTTGTGCAGGACCTGGCGGTAGTACCGGGCTGCGTGCGGCCCGGACACAAAGTCGGAGCTGACCCCGAACTCCTCCAGCACCACCGGACGGCCGTAGGTACCGGCCAGCTCGCACTCGAAGGCGGCCGCGTAGTGCTGGCGGATCTCGTCGTCGCCAATCGGGTAGACGTGCGGTCCGAGGAAGTCGAACAGGCGCGCGCTGTCGGTCAGCGAGAAGCCACCCTCCCGGCCGGCGCCGCCGGTTCCCCACGCGCCGTCGCCGAGCGAGAGCGGCTGCGTGCCGCCTGCGGCGCGGACCGCGTCCCGCATGATCTGAGCCCAGGACCCGACCTGCTCCCGGGTGGAGTCGGTGCCACCGTAGATCGGCATCTCGTTGGAAACCAGCCAGCCGCTGACCGCGGGATGGTCGCGGAAGCGACGCACCATCTCGCCGGCGAACCAGGCCTGGCGGGCCACCATCCACACGTCCGCGTACAGGTCCCGCCCGCCACGCCAGGCAGGGTCCCAGTTCTCGCCCGACATGTGGCCGACGATGAAGGTCGGCACGGTGGTCAGGCCGGCCTCCGCGTGCCGGTCGAGGAAGTCGGCGTACCTGGCCGTCATGGTCTCGTCGATGCGGTCCGGCTCGGGCATGAAGTCCGGCCAGTAGAAGAACGAGCGGGTCATCGTCAGCCCGTGCTCGGCCAGCACGCGCAGCTCAGCGCTGACAACCTCGGGGTCATAGCTGCGCCACATCAGCGGGCCGCCGGTCCTGGACCAGAAGTTGGCGCCAAGCCACCGCACTGGCCGGCCTCCCGCCATGATCTTGCTGAAATTCCGGTGCATGCGGTGGATTCCCTCGTTCCTGGTACGCGGCGTGTGCAGCGCGGTGGACTATACCGGTTAAGTTACCCTCGCGGAACAGTTTGATCGCGGTCACCAAGCGGCCTGGCCGATACACTGACGGCCAGCAGGAGGGCATGTGTGAAGCGTCCCACCATCGCCGACGTCGCCAGCCGGGCAGGCGTCACCAAGGCGGCTGTCTCCTTCGCCCTGAACGGGCAGCCCGGCGTGTCCGAGTCGACCCGGCAGCGGATCCTCGCCATCGCGGCCGAACTCGGGTTCCAGCCGAGCAGCGCGGCGCGCGCGCTTGCCGACGGCAAGGCCGGAGCCTTCGGCCTGGTGATCGACCGCCCGCCACGCACGCTCGGCGGCGAGCCGTTCTTCATCCAGCTGCTCGCCGGCATGCAGGCGGAGCTGTCCCGTGACCACGTCTCGCTGCTGTTCACGATGGCCGAGGATCAGGCCGCGGAGATCGAGCTGTACCGGACGTGGTGGGCGCAGCGGCGAGTGGACGGCGTGTTCCTGGTCGACCTCCAGCTGCGGGACCAGCGCATCGCGGTACTGCACAGCCTGCGGATGCCGGCCGTGGCGTTCGGCAGCCCCCGCGGCTCCGGCGGGCTCCCGGTGGTCTGGCAGGACGACGTGGCCGGGGTGGAGACCATCGTCGCGCATCTAGCCGACCTCGGGCACCAGCGCATTGCCCGGGTTGGCGGCATCCCGCGGTACTGGCACACCAGGCTGCGCACCGATGCCTTCGCACAGGTGTCGGAGGCGGCGGGTATCGAGGCGATCTCCGTCGAGTCCGACTACACCCGCGAGCACGGCGCGGATGCGACCCGTGATCTGCTGCGTGCGGCCGCCCCGCCGACCGCGATCGTCTACGACAACGACCTGATGGCCGTCGCCGGACTGTCGGCGGCCAAGCAGCTCGGCGTGGACGTGCCGGCCGACCTGTCGGTGGTCGCCTGGGACGACTCGGTGCTCTGCGAGCTCGTGCACCCGCCCATCACCGCGCTGCGGCGTGACATCGTGGCGATCGGCGCCGAGGGCGCGCGGCTGCTCAGGTCTGTCGCGGCCGGCGGGCCCGGCCAGGACCTGCCAGAACCCGCTCCGGAACTAGTCGTGCGGGAGAGCACCGGAGTGCCCCGGCAGGCAGTCCGGGCCTTATCCGATCGACCAGCTTCACCCCGCCGATACAGGATCGAAACCCGAGCGTTACATATGTGGCTTTACCTGATGGCCATCAAGGGTTAACACTAAACCGGTATAGCTCGTCGTTCGGTGTAGCGCGCGTTTGCTGGCCGGTCTGCTGGACTGGTACACATAGCCCGTTCCGGGTGACGAGGGCCCCATCCACAGGAAGGCGCCGATCAAGGACTTTGGTCCGCCGTGTAAGCGCTTCCCGGCCATAGGCCGGGGTCTGCAGCGGAGCTCATCCTCTGAGGCACACATGCACGCAAGGTCTTCTAATGAGGAGGTTCAAGACCAGGTGAGCAGGACAAACTTGACTGGCGCCAAGCGGGCGCGCGGCCGGATGGTCCGATGGACCACCGCCGGCGCCGCCGGCGTCATGCTGGTCGCGCTGGCAAGTGCCTGCGGCAGCTCGAGCCCATCGAGCTCGTCATCGCAGGCGCCGGCGAAGACCGGCAGCGCGTCGCTGACGGGATTCCCGCGCAGCCAGACCCTCTACACCAGTGGCTCGGCGTATACCCCGCCGACGACCTGGAACCCGTTTGCCATCGGCAGCATGGCCACCGGCACGCAGGGGCTGGTCTACGAGCCCCTGTTCCTCTACAACCCGGTCAAGAACAGCTACCAGCCGTGGCTGGCCTCGAGCGGGACGTGGAGCGGCACCACGTACACCATCAACGTCCGCAGCGGCGTCAAGTGGAGCAATGGCAAGCCGCTGACGGGCGCTGACGTCGCCTACTCGATCACCCTCGCGAAGCAGAACGCAAGCGACCCGTTCCACTCCAACGTGGCCACGGTCGCCAGCGCCACGGCCAGTGGCAACACCGTCAAGGTCACCTTCAGTGGCACGCCCGGCTACGCCGAGTGGCAGGACTACCTGTGGAAGGCACCGGTGATCAACCAGGCCATCTGGAGCAAGGTCCCGGCCAGCCAGATCCTGACCTACGCGAACAAGAGCCCGGTCGGCACCGGCCCGATGCTGCTGGACACCTACAACCAGACTGAGGTTGCCTACAAGGACAACTCCAGCTGGTGGGCGACCAGCGCGCTGAACCTGTCCTTCAAGTTCAAGTACCTGGTGGACGTCGTCAACGGCTCCAACAACGTCGAGCTGTCCGCCCTCACCGCGGGCCAGATCGACTGGAGCAACAACTTCCTGCCAGGCATCAACGAGCTGGTCAGCGGCCTGAACGGCAACGCCGGCTACGGATTCAAGACGTACTACTCAAAGTCGCCTTACATGCTCTCGGCCAACACCGTCTGGCTCGAGCCGAACACGACCAAGGCGCCCATGAACAACGTCAACTTCCGCAAGGCGCTGGCGTACGCAATCAACCCGCAGGCCATCGTGAACTCGGTCTACGGCAACATCACCGAGAAGGCGAACCCGACCGGCCTGCTGCCGAACCTGGACCCATACATGAACAAGAGTGTGGTCAGCCAGGACGGCTTCACCTACAACCAGACGCTGGCCAAGCACTACCTGTCGCTTTCTGGCTACCACGGCCAGAACCTGACGCTGGAAGTGCCGGACGGCTGGACCGACTGGATGGCCGGCATCCAGCTGCTTTCGCAGCAGTTCAAGGCAGTTGGCATCAACGTGACGCCGACCTTCCCGCAGGACGCCGCGCGCAACACGGACCTGAACAGCGGCAACTACGACCTGGCGCTGGACAACAACGCCAGTGCGGACGCGACGCCGTACAGCTACTTCCAGCGCGTCTACAACCTGCCGATCGAGAAGCAGCAGACCGCTCAGCTCAACTGGGAGCGGTTCAACTCGCCGACCGACTGGAACCTGGTGCAGGAAGCCGGCTCCACCCCGTCGACCGACACCAGCAAGCTCGACTCGATCTACTCAACGCTGGAGGGCGACTTCCTCAAGCAGCTGCCCGAGATCCCGGTCTGGTACAACGGCGCCTGGTTCCAGGGCAACTCACAGTACTGGACGAGCTACCCGTCAGCCGCGACGTCCGACCAGAACACCCCCGTCATGTGGTACGGCTACCTCGGTGCCATGACGACGGTGTACGCGCTGGCCGATCTCCAGCCCGCCAAGCCGGCCTCATCCTGACCGGTATGGCAATATTTATCCGATAAGTTCTATGCGGATCGCAAGGCCCGCTGTCCCGGCGCACGACCGGCCGGGACGGCGGGCCGCCGGTCCGAGCGTGATGAAGCACCGAGGAGCGCGCCAGTGCGGCGATATTTCACTCGCAAAGTGATCACCTACGTGCTGGCCTTCTTCGTCGGCGCCACCATTGACTGGGCCATCCCGCACCTGATGCCGGGTGACCCGATCCAGCTGTACCTTTCCAACTTCAACCTGCAGCCGAGCGGGTACTCCTCGGTCTACAAGACGATGGCGCAGGCCTACGGCACCAGCCTGCCGCTGTGGGATCAGTACCTGCACTTCTGGGATGGCCTGCTGCATGGCAGCCTGGGCATCAGCATCTACGCGTTCCCCGCGACGGTCACGTCCCTCATCTGGCAGGCGCTGCCCTACACCCTCGCCCTGCTGGTGCCGGCCATCGTGCTCTCTTACATCGCCGGCAACCGGTTCGGCGCCCTGGCCGCCCGCCGCAAGGTGCTCGACAACACCCTCCTGCCGATCGGCTACATCTTCCAGGCCATGCCGTACGCATGGCTCGCACTCGCAGTCCCGTACCTTTTCGGCGTTATCTGGCACGTGTTCCCCATCTCCGGCGGCTATGCCCAGGGCCTGCTGCCGCACTGGGACTGGAGCTTCATCGGCAGCCTCCTCTCGCACTGGTTCCTGCCCTTCGTGACCGTTTTCCTGGTCAGCTTCGGCGGCTGGGCGATCGGCATGCGCAACCTGGTCATCTACGAGCTGGAGAACGACAGCTCGCGGTTCATGCGCTCTCTGGGCGCCCGCGAGGGCCTGATCCGCCGGTACGCCTACCGCAACGCGTCGTTGCCCCAGCTGTCTGGCCTCGCCATCCAGCTCGGCGTGGTCATCGGCGGAAACATTGTCGCCGAGATCGCGTTCCACTACCCCGGCCTCGGCTCGCTGATCGTCAACGCGATCTCGCGCGAGGACTACTTCCTGCTGCAGGGCATCTTCATCTTCATTGTGGCCGGGGTCCTGATCGCGAACTTCATCATCGACATCATCTACGTCACGGTGGATCCGCGGACCCGCCTGGCCATGCAGGGAGCCACGGCATGAGTGAGGTCACGTCCGACGCCGCGCCGCTCACCGCCGTCGCACCCGGCGCCGGGACCGGCGCGGCCCCGGCCGGCCGCGCGCGGCGGCGCAGCGACTTCCTGCACTACGCGCTCCGCAATCCGAAGCTGATCTTCGGGCTGAGCCTGGAGCTGTTGTTCGTGCTCGCGGCCATCATCGGGCCGATGATCTCCCCGCATGACCCCAACACGATCTACGCCACCCACCTGGCGCCGTCCCACGCCTATTGGCTCGGCACCGATCAGCTCGGCCACGACGTGTTCGCCCAGCTCGTCAATGGGTTGCGTACCAGTTACCTGGTAGGCGCGCTCGGCGCCATCTGCGCCGCGATCGTCGGCATGATCCTCGGCTTCCTGGCCGGGTGGCGCGGCGGGCTGCTGGACGAGGTCCTGCAGCTGGTCACCAACATCATCATCATGATCCCGGCGCTGGTCCTGCTGATCGTGATCGGCGCCTACCTGAAGACCCGCGGCCTGCTCTTCGAGGGCGTGTTCATCGGCCTGACGACCTGGCCGTGGGTGGCGCGCGCCGTCCGGGCACAGACCTTCACGCTGAAGTCCCGCGACTTCGTCGACCTGGCCCGACTATCTGGCCGGCGCTCGGTCCGCATCGTGATCGAAGAGATCGCGCCCAACATGGCGTCCTACCTGTTCCTGGTCGTGGTGCTGCTGTTCGGCAGCTCGATGCTGCTGGCCGCGAGCTACGACTTCCTCGGCCTCGGGCCGACGGACGTGGTGTCACTCGGCACCATGATGGACACCGCCAACAACTGGAGCGCGCTGCTGCTGCACGCCTGGTGGTCGTTCATACCGCCCGGCGTGGCGCTGACCGCGGTCGTGGGCGCACTGCTGATCGCCAACGTCGGTCTGGACGAGGTCTTCAACCCCAAGCTGAGGGAGCAATGAGCGTCAAGGTAGAAAGTCTCAGCATCGCCTACCGGACGCTTTCCGGCGACGTCGTCCCAGTCGACAGGGTCAGCTTCAGCCTGGCTGATGGCGAGATCATGGGCCTGGCGGGCGAATCTGGCTCCGGCAAGTCCACGCTCGGCACCAGCCTGATCTACCTGGACGGCCGCATGGTGCGCCTGGGCGGGCGGGTCGAGCTAGACGGGGCCGAGCTGCCGATCACCGATCGCAACGGCATGCGGCACCGCCGGATGACGGACGTGTCGCTGGTCCCGCAGTACGCGATGAGCGCGCTGAACCCGACGCGGCGGATCCGGCGACTGTTCACCGACCTGCTCCGCTCGCACGGCGTCCGGTACCGGGACGTCGAGCAGGAGGTGAAGCGCCGCATCTCCCTGGTCGGCCTGGCCGAGGACGTGCTGGACAAGTATCCCTTCGAGCTGTCCGGCGGCATGCGCCAGCGCGTCACGATCGTGCTGTCCACGATGCTTGACCCGTCCTTGCTGATCGCGGACGAGGTCACCTCGGCGCTGGACGTATCCAGCCAGCGAGCGGTCGGCGAGCTGCTGATGGAGTTCCGCGACCGGCAGTACGTCAAGAGCGTCATCATGATCACGCACGACCTGTCCATTCTGGCCGAGGTCGCCGACAGCATCATGATCATGTATGCCGGCCGGCTGGCGGAGAAGGCCGACACCGACACGATCGTCAACTCGCCGTTGCACCCGTACACGCAAGCCCTCCTCGCCTCGCTCCCGGAGGTCGGAGTCCGCTACTCCGACGGGGAGCTGACCGGTATCCCCGGGCGGCCGCCGTCCGTCGCCAACCCGCCGGCCGGCTGCCGCTTCCGCGACCGGTGCCCATTCGCCATGGACAAGTGCGCGACGCAGCCACCGTTCGAAGAGATCAAGCCGGGACACTACGTCGCCTGCTGGAAGGTCAAGGAGGAGCTAGCGTGACGACCCAGCAACTGCCGGCCCGCGCCGGGCAGGACGGGACCGGGGCCGGGGACAACGCTGCCACTCTGCAGATTGACGGGGTCAGCAAGCTCTTCCGGTCCGGTCGCGCTCGGCTGCTGACGCCCGCGCTGCGCAAGGTTTCCTTCAACATCGACGCCGGCGAGGTGGTCACGCTCATCGGCGAGAGCGGCAGCGGCAAGACGACTCTCGGCCGCTGCGTGCTCCGGCTCACCGCGCCATCCAGCGGCAGCATCCGGTTCAACGGGACCGACATTGCCGGCCTCAAGCGGGAGGGCCTGCGCGACTACTACCGCGACGTGCAGGGCGTGTTCCAGGACCCGTTCAGCTCCTACAACCCGATCTACAAAGCGGACCGGGTCTTCCAGCTCCTCAAGGACGCCTACTTCGCGCACCTGTCCAGGCAGGCATTCGACGACAAGATTGAGGCGGCGCTACACGGCGTGGCCCTGAACCCCGGGGATGTGCTCAACAAGTACCCGCACCAGTTGTCCGGCGGCCAGCAGCAGCGGCTGCTCATCGCCCGCGCGCTGCTGCTGGAGGTGAAACTGCTGGTAGCGGACGAGATCATCAGCATGCTGGACGCCTCTACCCGCGTCGACGTGCTGAACCTGCTGGTAGACCTCAAGCGCCAGGGCCTGGCAATCCTGTTCATCACGCACGACCTGTCGCTTGGCAACTACATCAGCGACCGCACCGTCATCCTGCGCCGCGGCGCGATCGTGGAGATGGGCGACACGCACAAGGTCTTCACCAACCCGCGGCACTCCTACACGCAGATGCTGCTCACCGCGGTGCCCCAGCTGCACAGCAAGTGGGACCCGAGCGACCTGGAGATTGTCCGGGCGCCCGCGGCCGGTGTCGGCCACCTCAGCCCTGACCTGCCGGTCAGCCTCGAGCCGCCGACGCTAACCGAGTTCGAGCCCGACCACCTGGTGGCCGAGGAAGAGTAAGCGGCACCGGAAGAGCAAGCGGCACCAGAAGAGCAAGCCCGGGCGGCGTGTTGCCGCCCGGGCTTTAGCCCTGCCTACGGCAGCTCGCGCCGGGTGGCCACCTCGCGGTACCAGCGGAAGCTGTCCTTGGGCAACCTGGTCCCGGTCGGGTAGTCGACCCAGATCAGGCCGAACCGCTTGGCATACCCGAAGCCCCACTCGAAGTTGTCCAGCAGGCTCCACACGAAGTAGCCGGCCACGTCCACCCCGGCCGCCCGCGCATCCAGTACGGCGCGCAGGTGACCGTCGAGGTAGCCGATCCGGTCGGCGTCGTGCACCGCCCCGTCCGGGCCGACGTAGTCATTGAAGGCGGCGCCGTTCTCGGTGATCAGGACCGGGACGCTGGTGTACTCGCTGACTCGCATCAGCAGCTCGGTCAGTGCCTGCGGCTCGATCTCCCAGCCCGAGCCCATCGCGGTGGCGTCGAACGCCGGCCGGTCAACGCCGATCACGCGCAGGTCGGCCGAGACCACATCGGGCTCGGCGGCCGGAACGCAGTAGCCAGCCGCGCTCGCCTCTGCCGTCCTGCCCTGGTCGGCCACAGTGCCCGGGGAGTAATAGTTGATGCCAAGGAAGTCGACCGGAGCGGCGATCGCTGCCAGGTCGCCGTCCCTGATCGCCGACCGCAGGTCCGGGTAGTGATCCAGCATGTCGCTGGGGTAGCTGCCGCGGAAGATCGGGTCCAGGTAGATCCGGTTCCGGTTGCCGTCGATCCGGGTCATGGCAGCCACATCTTCCGGGTGGTCGCTCGCTGGCCGGATCGGCTGCAGGTTCAGGGACAGACCAACGCGCGCCGCTGGCAGCGCCGCGCGGACTGCCGCAGCCGCCTCGCCGTGCCCGAGCAGCAGATGGTGGTGTGCCGCAGCGGCCTTGCCGACGCTGCGGATGCCAGGTGCGTGATGACCGCTGCCGTAACCGAGCCAGGCCGAGCACCAGGGCTCGTTGAGCGTGATCCAGCTGCTCACCTCATCGCCGAGCGCCCGCGCGACCACAGCGGCGTACTCAGCGAACCGGGCGGCCGTGTCACGCTCGGGCCAGCCGCCGGCGTCTTGCAGCGCCTGCGGCAGATCCCAGTGATAGAGCGTCGCGAGCGGCTCAATGCCGCGGTCACGCAGGCCTGCTACCAGGCGCCGGTAGAAGTCGACACCCTCGGTGTTCGCCGGCCCCTTGCCGTCGGGCTGGATCCGCGTCCACGACACCGAGAACCGGTAGGCACCAATGCCAAGCTCGGCCATCAGGTCAAGGTCCTCGGGATAGCGCCGGTAGTGGTCGCAGGCGATGTCACCGGTGTCGCCGCCCCACGTGTTGCCGGGCGCGTGCGAGAACGTGTCCCAGATCGACGGCCCTCGGCCGCCGGCCGCAGGTGACCCCTCGATCTGGTAGGCGGCAGTTGCCGTGCCGAACAAGAAACCGGCCGGGAATGCTGCCCGCGCCTCGCTGGTGACTGACATGAACGGAAGACCTTTCTGAGAGCACTAAACCGGTATAGTAAAGGCTTGGCGATCTTGGCGGCAAGGCCACCAGGAATACCATGCGAGCATGCGATTCGGCATCTCGATACCCCAGCTGTATCCGGACGGACAATTCGATCCGGCGACTTTCCGCCAGTACTGTGCCCGGGTCGAGGAACTCGGCTTCGACAGCGCGTGGACACAGGAGCAACTGCTCGGCGCAGCCCCCCAGCTCAGCCCGCTGGAAGTCATGACCTACGCCGCGGCCTGCACGCAGCGCATCCGGCTTGGCTGCGCGGTGTTCGTGTCCACCCTGCACGGGCCGGTGCACCTGGCGAAGGCGCTGGCCAGCCTGGACCAGCTGTCCGGCGGACGGGTCGAGGTGGGCATCGGGACCGGCGGCAAGGTCCGGCCGTTTGCCGCCTTCGGCGCAAGCCCGGAGCGGTATGTGGCCAGGTTCACCGAGTGCCTGGCGCTGATGAAGGCCCTGTGGACCGAGCCGTCGGTGACCTTCGACGGCGAGTTCTGGCAGCTCAAGGATGCTGCCATGGAGCCCAAGCCGGCCCAGAAGCCGCATCCGCCTGTGTGGTTCGGCGCCAACGGCGAGGCGGCGCTGCGCCGCGCCACCCGGCTTGGCGACGGCTTCTTCGGCGCTGGCTCGACGCCGACCGCCACGTTCGCCGACCAGGTACCGGTGGTGCGCGCCGCGCTGGCGGCGGCGGGCCGGGATGCGGGGGCCTTCCCGATCGCCAAGCGGCTGTACATCGCCGTGGACGACGACGGCGCCCGGGCTCGCGATCGGATGAGCGCAGCGCTCGGGAGCCTGTATGGCCGGCGGGTCGCGGCGATCGAAGCGGCCGCGGTCACAGGCCGGCCCGGCGACTGCGCGAGCGAGGTCGCGGCGGCCATCACGGCCGGCGCCGGGCTGGTGGTGTTCACCACGCTGTTCGACCCGGCCGAGCAAGCCGAGCGCATCGCCGCCGAGGTCATCCCCCGCCTGGGCTAGCTGCCGGGCAGCAGGCGCTCCTCCTGGTCCAGCTCGTGCTGCAGCTGGCGCAGATTGTGGTCCGGTAGCTGGCCGGCGTCCCGCCAGCGCAGCAGCTCCTGGCGCTCGGCGAAGATGATGGCGTGCTGCGCCGCCACCAGGGACTCGAAGTGGGGCGTCCAGGTGAGCTCCTCCCCACTCGCCTGCTCCAGCATCGCCTCGCTGACCCGGTACCGGTCGGTTCGGTGCCGTAGTTGCGTGCGCAGCTCCTCGGCGATCTCGGGCGTGATCTCGTGCTCAGCCAGCATGTCGCTGACCGCGTCCTGCGCGGCCGTTACGGCGGCGAGCCGGGCGTCGTTGCGGACCTGGGCTTCCTCGACCGAGTTGGTCCGCAGGCCGAGCAGGCGCAGCAGCGGGCCGAATGTCAGGCCCTGGCCTACCAGGGTGACGAGCACCACAACGTAAGCACACAGCAGCAGCAGATCCCGGTCCGGGAAGGGCCGACCGCCTCTGATCGTGGCCGGCACCGAGAAAATCGCCGCCAGGGTGATCACACCGCGGGTGCCCGCCCACGTGATCGCCACGGCCTCACGGCCGGTCAGAGTCGGGTTCTGTTCGCCGAACCGCCAGCCGAGCCATCCTGGGATGGTCTGGGTCAGGAACAGCCACAGTGGCCGGACCAGCAGCACCGCCGCCACCGTGACCACGATCGCAGCCGCCGTGGTAGCCGGCGGCTCGTCCCGCAGGCCCCGCAGCACCTGCGGCAGCTGCTGCCCGATCAGCAGGAAGACCAGGCCCTCCAGCAGGAACTCGACGAACTGCCAGACCGCGCCGGTCTGCAGCCGGCTAGCGCCCGACTCACCGACCGGAGCGTCGTGGCCGGCCAGCAGCCCTGCGATCACCACCGCGAGGACACCGGAAACGTGCGCCTCCTCCCCCACGAAATAGGCGAGGAACGGCGTCGCCAGGGAGACGGTGTTGGCAGCCAGGGGATCCCGGAGAAAGCGGCGTGCCCAGCGGACCAGGTACCCGATCACCAGTCCGACCACTAGCCCGCCCCCGGCCGCCAGCACGAACCGGCCAGCCGCCATCGCCAGCGAGAATCCGCCCCCGATCGTCGCGGCCACGGCGACCTGCCAGGTGGTCAGGGCCGTCCCATCGTTCAATAGGCCCTCGCCGCCGATCAGGGTGAGCATCCGGTGCGGCAGGCCCGCCCTGGCCCCCACCGACAGGGAGGCGACCGGATCGGGCGGCGCGACAGCCGCGCCGAGCACGACGCCGGCCGCCAGCGGGACGCCGGGCACCACGGCCGACACCGCGAAGCCGACCACGAACGCGGTGACCAGCACCAGGACCACCGACAGGCTCGTGATCGGGCGCCAGTCCGCCCGGATGGCCAGCAGGCTGGATCGCCTGGCCGCGCTGTACAGCAGCGGCGGGATAACCGCCACGAGCACGATCTCCGGCCTGAGACGAAGGTTCGGGCCGGGCAGCACCGCGTAGATCAAGCCGCAGACGGTCAGCACAATCGTGTAGGGCACATTCAGCCGGTCGGCGATGAGCCGGGCCAGGACCACGACAGCCAGCAAGGCCAGCACGAACGCTAGATGGCCCAGCATCCGCTCAGTGTCTCAGGCAAACCCTGCGTCGAGGCACAGCACGCCCCGGCGGGCGCGCGCCAGAGCAATCACCCGGCAGGGATGAGGCGGCCCAGGGCGCCGTGGAGATAGTCACTGACAGGTGTCTCCACACGGGAAGGTCACGATGAACTACAGCCAGAACTCATCCAGTACCGGCTTCTCGATGACCAGCACTCCCATGGTGGTGAGCGCAGTCCTGTTCGGGGCCGGCGCCATGCTCGGGATAGCCGGCCTGATCCTTGGCAGCACCACCATGATGTCCGCTGCCCGGCAGTGGTTCAGGGGACTCGACGTCCCGCCGAGCGAGGCCATGCGGCACAAGTGGGGCCAGACCAAGGCCGCCACGATGGCCGGGGCGCAGGCCTGGCAGGCGGCGGACGGCATACAGATGCCGAGCAGCAGCAGAGGCTGACGCACCAAGCACGACACTGACCCGGGCGGTCCACTGACCGCCCGGGTCAGTTACATGTGACCCTGCTCACTTAGCTCCCCTTCAGGTGAATCGTGGCTTAGTGTCCAGTTTCGCGGCTACCATGATCTCGAAACGGTAACGGCACTGGCACGGGTTCGCTGACGCACACCCGGAAGTCCGGTCACTTTGGGCTGAAGGGGCATTCATGCGTGCGGCGGACCGCCAGGCACCGGCTGGGCAGCCGAGCCAGCGATTCCGCTGGCGTCGCTTCCTCCCCGCCCGCAGGTCCATGCGGTTGCTCTGGGCAGCGAGCGCGCTAGCCGTCGTCGCCGGCCTCGCCCTGAGCCCAGCTGCTGCGCGGGACGTCAGCGCGCATCTGAGGTCGCCGGGCGCGAGCGCGGAGCCCACGGTCGGTGCGCTGTTCAGCCTGCAGCCGGACGGCAAGCTGGGCAGTCACTTCTGCACGGCCAGCGTGATCGACAGCCCGGGAGCCAACCTCCTGCTCACCGCGGCGCACTGCGTCACCGGCCGCGCCGTCAGCGAGATGGCCTTCGTGCCCGACTATGGTGACGGCAAGGTCCCCTATGGCATCTGGACCGTGCGCCAGGTGATTGTGGACAGCAAGTGGCAAGCCTCCGCCGATCCTGACGATGACTTCGCCTTCCTCGTCGTCAGCCAGCACGGCACGACGAGCGGCATCGAGGATCTCACCGGCGGTGAGCTGCTCGGCGTCAGCCAGTCGCCGGACCAGCGGGTCGAGGTGGCCGGCTACCCCGACAGCCACGACGCGCCCATCACCTGCGCGAACGCGGCGACCGCCTTCAGCCCGACCCAGCTGGAGTTCGACTGCAACGGCTTCACCGACGGGACGAGCGGGAGCCCCTTGCTGGCTCCTGCGGCCCGGCCAGGGGGCATGGCCACGGTGATCGGGGTGATCGGCGGGTACGAGCAGGGCGGCGACACGGCCTCGGTGTCCTACGCGGCCCGGTTCGGGTCCCGCATCGAAGCCCTTTACCAGACGGCCATGGCCGCGTCCGGTTTGCGCTCAGCCTTAGCCGGGTATCGAATTGATGTTCGATGACCGGGGAGAGCGCCGTGAAGGGTGATCGGGTCGAGATCGTAATCGACGTAGGCGACAGCACCAAGACGTATGAAATCACGGCAACGCGCGCCGGGCGGCGGATCGACGTGGCCACCAGGCGCGGGCTGGTCGAGGTCAGCGAGGTGACCCGCACCGGCACGCCGGTGCGGACCGCCAGGTTCATGGCGAGCAGGATCATCTCGCTGGTCGAGTTCCCGGCCGGCGACCGGGCGCCATCGGCGGCCGGCTAGCCGCTTATAGCTGCGCCGCGGCGATGGCCTGATTCACCATGTCCGTCAGTCCCTCCAGCGGCACCTTCCCGTCGACCCGCTGACCATTAACGTAGAACTTCGGCGTCGCATTGACGCCGTTCCGCAGCCCTTCCTCGATGTCAGCCTCGATCCGGGCCGCGTAGGCGCGGTCGGTCAGGTCCCGGCGGAACCGCGGGATATCCAGCCCGATCGCCCCCGCGTAGGCCACCAGCTCGTCCTCGTCCAGGTGCGCATACGGCTGCAGGAGCAACTCGTACATCGGCCAGAACTTGCCCTGTGCCGCAGCCGCCTCGGCGGCTTCGGCCGCCTGCTCGGCATGCGGATGCACCTGCGCGATCGGGAAGTTCCGGAACACGAACCGGATCATGTCGGGGTGCTGGTCCAGCAGCAATTGCACGTCGCGGAACGCGCCCCGGCAGTACGGGCACTCGTAGTCGCCGTACTCCAGCACAGTCACCGGCGCATCGGCGGGCCCGCGCGCATGGTCGTCGGCCGTGATCACCGGCGTCGTGAAGTCCTGCAATTGGCTCTCCCTTCGTTCGTGAACGGCTCCTGACCAGCAGCTGCACGCATGCTTAGCATGTCTAATGGCCGCTACCGACAATTCATCCCGCCATAACCTCACCGTTTCGCATCTTTGGCCCTGAGCTCGCTAGAAGGCATACGGTGCCAGGTTGGCAGCTCAATGCTCCCCCGTCTGGAGGTCCTACGTGACGATTGAGGTCAGCCGGCGCCAGCTGATGGCCTCGGCGGGAGGCGCGGTGCTCGCGTCGTTCGCCTTGCCGCCCAGCCTGCGCAAGATCATCGACGGCGCACGGCCGTCTCAGGTCAGTACCCACCGCGCGCCTGCTCCTATCTCCGAGATCAAGCACGTCGTGGTGCTGATGCAGGAGAACCGCTCCTTCGACCACTACTTCGGTGCAATGCCGGGCGTGCGGGGGTTCAATGACCCGCAGGCGATCCCGGGCGTCTTCCAGCAGCCGGATCCCCAGAACCCTGATGGGTTCCTGCTGCCCTTCCACGCTGACACCCACAGCACCAGCGCCCAGGCGCTGCCCTCGACCAGCCACAACTGGCTGCCGCAGCACGACTCGTGGAACAACGGGGCGATGGACGGCTTCGTGACGGCCCGGATGAACAAGTCGATCGACTCGTTTGACGGGCTCGCCGCGCAGTACTCGATGGCGTACTTCAGGCGGGACGACATCCCGTTCCAGTGGGCCCTGGCCGATGCCTTCACGATCTGCGATGGCTACCACTGCTCGCTGATGGGCCCGACCTGGCCGAACCGCCTCTACCTGATGACTGGCCAGATCGACC
Source organism: Streptosporangiaceae bacterium (assembly GCA_036495585.1). GTDB lineage: Bacteria > Actinomycetota > Actinomycetes > Streptosporangiales > Streptosporangiaceae > JAJYUU01. The sequence goes on along the minus strand of DASXMP010000102.1, from coordinate 30,047 downwards.
CGGCCGGCCTGAACGGCGGCCCGACGTTCGGCAACTTCGTGCCGACCGAGAGCTGGTCGTGGACCACGTACCCCGAGCTGCTGACCAAGGCCGGCGTGTCCTGGAAGGTCTATCAGGAGGTCGATAACTACGGCGTCAACGTGCTGGAGTACTTCGACCAGTACCAGAACGCGCCGACATCGTCGCCGCTGTACCAGAACGCGATGAGGTTCTACCAGGCCGGCCAGTTCGAGTACGACGCCATGCATGACCGGCTGCCGACCGTGTCGTACATCCTGCCGACCTCCTACCAGTCTGAGCACCCCGACTTCATGCCTGCCGCGGGCGCCGACTATGTCGCCAGCAAGCTCAACGCGATCGCATCCAACCCCGACGTTTTCGCCAAGACCCTCTTCATCCTCATCTACGACGAGAACGACGGGTACTTCGACCATGTCGTCCCGCCGACGGCACCGGCCGGCACGGCCGGGGAGTTCATCACCGCTTCGGCCTCCACCGAGAAGTCCGCGCCCGGGCCGATCGGGCTGGGCTTCCGCGTCCCGTGCATCCTGGTCTCCCCGTGGACGGTGGGCGGCTTCGTCTCCCACGACACGTTCGACCACACCTCCGTGACCAGGCTGCTCGAGCTGGTGACGGGCGTCGTCAATCCCAACATCACCGCCTGGCGACGGCAGAATGTCGGCGACCTCACCTCGGCGCTGGGCACGGTGCCGAACCGGCGGTTCCCGCGGTTGCCCGACACCAAACGCGAACTCGAGCTGGCCGAAACCGAAGTTCTCCAGTTCCAGCTGCCGCCATTCCCTGGCGCTAGTCAGGCCCCGCCGTCGGTGCCGTCCGGGTCCAAGCCCGTCCGCGGCGCGTCCGCCCGCTCAGTAGTAGGAGTGTGAGACCGATGTCGCTCAGCGAATCTGGCTCCCGTCCCGCCTGGGCCAGCCGCCGCGTCCTCACCGCAGGGACGGCCGCAGTCGCCGTGGCCGCCGCGGCGGTCACTGGCGTGGCCATCGCGACCCACTCGGCGTCTGGTCACCCTGGCGCCTCGCACGCGCGCCTGGCAGCGTCGGCGTGCACTGGTCCCACGGGTGCCGCCTACATTGCCCTGCCTGGCTTCCAGGCGTTCGACGCAGTCAACACCGCGAACTGCGACCTGATCCAGCAGTACAACGTGGGCGACCGGGACGTGCCCGGCACGGGCACGTCGGACACCAACTTCGACTCCTCCGATGAGGGCATCGCGATGTCCGGCAGCACGCTGTACTTCGCCAACACCGGTAATAACACGGTCGCGGTCATGGACAGTGCGGCGCTGCAGGTCAGCAACTTCGATAACCCCGCTGAGACGCTGATCAACGTGGGCCAGGATCCGGAGTATGTGGCCGTGACTCCCGATGGCTCGCAGGTGTGGGTGGCCGACACAGGCCCCCAGTCCGGCGTGCCGACGCTCGGCGCGATCAGCATCATCTCGACCGCGACCAACACCGTGACGGCGACGATTCAGCTGCCCTCCGTCGATCCCCGGCAGATCGCCTTCGCCCCGTCCGGCGCCACCGCCTACGTAACCACGCGGGCTGGCGTCGACGTGATCAGTACGCGAAGCCGCAGGGTGAGCACGGTGATCCCCGGCGGCAACCCGAACGGCATCGCCATCTCGCCAGACGGCAAGACGGTGTATGTGACCAACGATGTCCAGAACGTGGTGGACGTCATCAAGACCGCCAACAATAAGATCACCGGCCGGATCAAGGTCGGCGAGCTGCCGTGGGCGCTGACGCTCTCGTCGGACGGGAGCACTCTGTACTCGGCCAACGGTGACTCAGATTCCATCTCGGTGATCAACACGGCCGCCGGCACGGTCACGGGCACGATGTCCGATCCGGGCGACCCGGTCAGCCTGGCCCTGACCCCCGACGGCAGCGAACTGTGGGTGGGCGGGCTCACCTCCGGCGTCGTCACCGTGTTCAAGACCTCGGACAAGAGCCTGGTCGGCAGCTTCAACGTCGGCTTCGGCGGCGAGGCGAACGCGGGCGACGGCGAGGAGCCAACTGGCATCGTCACCACCACGACGCCGACACCGGGAAGTTAAGGCACACCAGCCCCGGAAGTTAGAGGCAGACCAGTACTGCCGCGGCCCCCGCCCAGGTCCTGGGCGGGGGCCGCTCGCCTGGCGCAGCTAGTGCTTCTTGAAGATGTCCGTCTCCTCCGGGTTTGGCTCGGGACCGCCAAGCTCGTCCTCGTCCTCGCCAGGGTCGTCCCCGCCATAAAGGTCGGTCTCTTCCTCATCGGGCTCGGGACCGCCCAGCTCGTCCTCGTCCTCGCCGGGATCGTGCCCGCCATAAGTGTCTGTCTTTTCCTCGTCAGGCTCGGGACCGCCAAAAACGTCAGAATTCGGTGCCATAACGACCTCCCCACCGCGCGACGTCGGGCCGGATACTTATCAGATACCCTCACCGCCCATGGTGACAGCACGACTCGTCGCCGCGATCGGGCGCTGGCGCGCGGAGCAGCCCGGTGTCCTGGTGGTCGCTGTCGACGGCCACGGCGGAGCGGGCAAGACAACCATCGCCACGGCCACGGCGGCGGCCATCGGCGCGTCCGTCGTCCATACCGACGACTTCTTCACGCCAGCGCTCCCGGGTGCCTCACTGGCTGATTATTACGACTGGCGCCGGATCCGGGCCGAGGCACTCCAGCCGCTGCGCGCGGGCCTGGCCGCGCGGTTCGACCGCTTCGACTGGGCGGCCGGCCATGGTCTCGATGGCCGGGTCGACGTCGAGCCGGCCGAGTTGATCCTGCTCGAGGGCGTGTTCGCGGCCGCCCCCCAGCTGGCCGATCTGGTCGACCGCACCGTCCTGGTGCAGACCCCGGCACCCGAGCGGCTGCGGCGGCTGCACGCCCGGATCCCCGCCGACGAGTGGGACGAGGCCTGGCTCGCGGCCGAGCGCGAGTACTTCGGCCACGTCCGCCCGCCCAGCTCATTCTGCCTGCTCGCCTCCGGCGGGAGCTCCTGATCGGGTAGCCTGTCAACCCTGTACGCGGGAGCCCGGCCGAACCGGGCTGAGAGGGCAGCAGGGGCTGCCGACCGCCTGAACCTGATCCGGGTCATGCCGGCGAAGGGAGTTACCGTGGCAGTGCGCTCCCGACTGATGTCGCTCGCGGTGGTGGCCGCGACTGCCGCGCTCGCGGCAGGATGCTCGACCGCGAGCAGCGGGGCCGGCGCCAAACCGGTCTCCGGCGGTACCGCGTACTTCGCCGAGCAGCCGCTGCAGCCGCCGACTTACATCTTCCCGCTGATCTCCGGCGCCAATTTCAGCACCGAGAACACCGCCTACTTCCAGACGCTGCTCTACCTGCCGCTGTACTGGTACGGGGATGGCGGCAAGCCTTCGGTCGACTACCCCCTGTCGATCGGCAACGCTCCGGTGTACAGCCACCACGACACCGTGGTCACGATCACGCTCAAGCACTACACCTGGTCCGATGGCGAACGGGTGAGCGCTCGCGATGTGGGATTCTGGATCAACCTGCTGAAGGCCAACAAGGCTGACTGGGCGTCCTACGTGCCGGGCGGCTTCCCCGACAATGTCACGTCCTGGCAGGCAGTGAGCGACAGCACGATCCGGCTGCAGCTGGACGCCAGCTACAACCCGACCTGGTTCACCTATAACGAGCTCTCGCAGATCACGCCGCTGCCCATCGCCTGGGACCGGACCTCGCTGGCCGCCGCGGCGCCAGGCCCCGCCACTGCGCACCTGCCGGACACCACCAGCAAGGGCGCCGTCGCCGTCTATGACTTCCTGAATGCGCAAGCCAAGGACCTCTCCGGGTACGCCTCGAGCCCGATCTGGTCCGTGGTCGACGGACCCTGGCGGCTGGCGAACCTGGCCAGCGAAGGTACCGCGACGTTCGTGCCGAACGCGCATTACGCGGGGCCCGACAAGGCGCGGCTGGCCAGGTTCGTGGAGCTCCCGTTCACCAGCACGACAGCCGAATACTCGGTGCTGACGGCAGGCTCGGTCCGCGGCGGCCCGGAAACCTCCGGCCAGCAGATCTCCGTCGGCTACGTGCCGCCGACCGATCTGCCGCAGCGGCCGGCCCTGCAATCGCAGGGCTACCAGCTCGTTGACGATGTGACGTTCGGCTTCGATTACTTCGAGCCGAACTTCAACAACCCGAAGGTCGGACCGATACTGCGCCAGCTGTACTTCCGCCAGGCGTTCCAGCACCTGGTGGACCAGACCGGATGGATCCGGGCCTACTACGGTGGCCTCGGCGTGCCAACCTACAGCCCGGTGCCGGCCAGCCCGGCGAATCCGTACGCGGACACGCTGGCCAGCGTGAATCCTTATCCGTTCAGCGTGCCGGCGGCGAAGAACCTGCTGACCAGCCACGGCTGGAAGGTCGTGCCGAACGGGCTCACCACCTGCGCCCGTCCGGGTACCGCCCCGGCCGACTGCGGCGCCGGCGTCGCCAAGGGCGAGGGACTGCAGTTCACGCTGATGTACCCGAGCGGGATGCCGGCCACCGACGGGTCCATGACCGATCTGCAGTCCGACGCCAGGCAGGCTGGCATCCAGATCAGCCTCGACCAGGTCACCACCGCGACCATTGACCAGACCATCGAGCCGTGCCAGGCCTCCGCCCCGGCCTGCAGCTGGGAGCTGGGTAACTACGGCAGCAGCTGGGTGTTCGAGCCAGACCACTACCCGAGCGGCGAGGAGATCTTCCAGACCGGCGCGCTCGGCAACGTGAACAACTACTCCGACCCGGCGGTCGACAAGCTGATCATCGCGACCACCAGGGCGAGCGCCGGGGCGGCTCCCGCTGCGCTCAACGCCTACGCGGATGCGGCGCGGCAGCAGCTGCCCGACTTCTGGCAGCCGAGCCCGGCCACGCTGGTCACGATCCAGTCGAACCTGCACGGCTTCACGCCGAACGCCTACGGGTTCATCAGCCCGCAAGAGTGGTACTTCACCCAGTGACCAGGTACGTCATCCGCCGGATGGCGCAGGCCGTGATCGTGGTGCTCGGCGTCACCGTCATCACGTTCGGGCTCCAGCACCTGATCCCAGGCAACCTGGCCAGGGCGATCCTCGGACCGCGCGCGAGCCGCACCGCGATAGCGGCCTTCGACCAGGCCCAGGGGCTGAACCACCCGGTCGCTGTGCAGTACCTTGACTTTCTCGGCCGCCTCGTCCACGGCAATCTCGGCTACTCCTACCGGCTGAACCAGAGCGTCGACTCGCTGATCGCGCATCAGCTGCCGAACGACGTGCTGCTGGTCGGCGCCGGGCTGGTGCTCGCGCTCGTGATTGCGATCCCGCTGGGGATTGCGCAGGCGGCCCGGCGCGGGCGGGTGCTCGACCATACCGTCACGGCCGCCGCATTCGCGCTGTACTCGATGCCGTCCTACTGGCTGGCGCTGCTGCTGATCGCCGGCCTGGCGATCGCCGTGCGCGCGTTCCCGGCCGAAGGGCCGCAGGCGCCCTCGTTCGGCGGGATGCTGGCCGACCCTCGCGCGCTCGTGCTGCCTGTACTGACGCTCACCTTGATCAACGTGGCGCTGTTCAGTCGCTACATGCGCGCTGCCGCGATCGACACCCTGGCACAGGACTACATCCGGGTGGCCCGGGCCAAGGGCGCACCCGAGCGGGTGATCCTGGCCCGCCATGTGCTGCGCAACTCCGTGCTGTCAGTCACCACCCTGGTCGGGCTGGCATTGCCCGCGGTGCTCACCGCCGGACTGGTGGTGGAGAACGTGTTCAACGTGCCGGGCGTCGGCCTGACGTACTACACGGCCGCGGTGAACGCGGACTACCCGGTCGAGCTCGGCATTACTGTTCTCGTCGGCGTTGTCACCGCGGCCGGGAGCCTGCTGGCCGACATCGCCTATGCGGCGCTGGATCCGCGGGTGCGTTATGACTAGGCCAACCACGACCAGCGGCGTCGCGCGGGCATTCGCACGCCAGCGCCTTGGCATGCTCGGCCTGGCGCTGATCGTGGCGCTGGTGATCTTCTGCTTCCTCGGGCCGCTGCTCTATCACTCCGACCAGCTGCACGCGAACATCGACGTGACCAACATGGCGCCAGCGAGCGCTCGCCCGCTCGGCACAGACAGCAACGGCTTCGACATCCTCGGCCGGCTCATGGTCGGCGGCCAGAGCTCCCTGGAGATCGGCCTGGCCGTGGCCGTCCTCGCCACCACGCTCGGCGTGGCGTGGGGCGCGGTGGCTGGCTTCGCCGGCGGGCTCGCCGACGCGATCATGATGCGGATCGTCGATATCGTGCTCGCCATCCCGGCCATCTTCCTGCTGGTCTATCTGGCCACGGTGTTCCGCCCGACGGTGCCCCTGCTGATCGTCGTGATCTCACTGCTGTCCTGGCTGGTGCCCGCACGCCTGGTGCGCGGCGACGTCCTGTCGCTGCGCACCCGCGAGTTCGTCCAGGCCGTCCGGGCCATGGGCGGCCGGAGCCCGCGGATCGTGGCCAGGCATCTCCTGCCGGGCACCTTCGCGACCATCGTGGTCAGCGCGACCTTCCAGGTCGCCGACGCGATCATCCTGCTCGCCACGCTGAGTTTCCTCGGCTTCGGTCTGCCACCGCCAGCCGCGACCTGGGGCGGCATGCTATCGGCCGGCACGACGTACCTGCCCGACGGCTACTGGTGGGAGATCTATCCGGCCGGGGTGATCATCATGGTCACCGTCATCGCCTTCAACTTCGTCGGCGATACCCTGCGCGATTGTCTCGACCCGAGCACGAGAATGTCCTGATGAGCATCAAGTGGGCCGTCACGATCGACTGCGCGCACCCAGCCAAGCTGGCGGCCTTCTGGAACCTGGCGCTGGGCTACGTCGACGCATCGCCGCCTGAGGGTTTCGCGAGCTGGGCCGGCTGGTTCAGCTCGTTTGGTGTCCCGCCGGAGGAGTGGGACGACGGAGCGTACATCACCGATCCCGACGGCCTGCGTCCCTCCATTTCCTTCCTGAGGGTCCCGGAGCCGAAGGTCGCCAAGAACCGTGTGCATCTGGATGTGCAGGTCGGCGGGGGTCGCAGCCAGCCGTGGGAGGTCCGGTGGGCCAGGGTCACCGAGGCCGTCCAACTGCTCACGGCGGCCGGAGCGAGCATCATCCGTGAGGACGTTGCGGATGGCATTCCGGACCACGTGACGATGGCAGACCCGGAGGGTAACGAGTTCGACGTGCTCTAGGGCCGTCTCACGACCAGCCCTCAGCCGGCGGTCTTGGCCTTAATGAGCGGCGCGTCCCGCGAGAGTTCCCGGAACCCGACACCGTAGTACAGCCCGCGCGCCCTCGGATGCCCCGGCGCTCCCAGGCAGACGACCGTCGCGTGCGTGGCTCCGGCCGCCCGCGCCAGGTGCATGCCGTGCAGCATCATCGCGCTGCCCAGCCCGAGCCGGCGGTAGTCCGGATGCGTGCCGACCGGCTCGAACTCCACGCTCTTGTTCGCCAGGTCAAGCCACATGATCGTGGAGGCGGCCATCGTGCCGTCCGGCGCCTCGACCAGGACATGCAGATCGCCTCGATAGGCAGCCGTCTGCCGCACGCCCGCGTAGCTTTCGGCCGTGTAGGACGAAGGCGCCCAGGCGTCCACGTGGGCCCGGACCGCGGCCTCCGGTCCGGCCTCGTCGGCGGTGCGGAACCGGAATCCGGCCGGCAGCAGCGGCTCGTCCACCTCAGTGAGGTCCCGCTCGTTGAGCTGCGTCCAGTCGCCGGTGTCGGCGAGCGCCGCCCGGTCGGTCTCATAGCCGTGCGCCGCCCATCGCCGCAAGGCCAGCTCATCGGCGGTTGTCGGCAACGCGGTGCGCTCGAGACCGGCCGCCACCTCGTCGTACCAGGCGATCACTTCGTCGACGAGCTCGGCGTGGTCAGGATGGACCTGATACGCCAGGAAGGCGCCGGTGACATCCTGCACCGAGCCGTCGCTGCGCCGCACCTGGTGCGGCAGAAAGACCCAGCCCCACGCCACCAGATCGGCACCAGACCACCACAGCCGGCCCGGCCAGGTGGTGCCGTGCGCCGCATGGTCCTTGCCGAACACCCAGGCCAGCTCCCCGTACGACGCGCCGGCGCTGATCAGGTCTGGCCGGCTGGCCGTGACGCGCTGCGCCAGCCCCTGCATGACCCGCACGTCTGCGGCGGTGACCAGCTCAAGGTTCGTCATGGTGGGCAACTGTGCCAGGACCGCGGCAAAAGCGTCGAACCGTTTTCAGGCGCCCGCGCTAGGCCAGGGCCTGGGCGGCAGCGGCGTGGTGGCCGGCCCGGCGGCCGAAGAACGAGCCCTCACCGAGCTGGGTGCCGCTGCTGTAGCCCTTGCCATCCTGGGCAATGTTGGAAGCACAAGCGCCGGCCGCATACAGTCCGTCGATCACCGACCCGTCCGGCCGCTGGACCTGACCGTCGATCGTGCAGCGCAGGCCGCCGAGCGTGAAGCCGGCGTACATCGCGGTGCCGAGGCTGAGGTCGAACGCACCCCACGGACCGGCGTCCTGGGATGCGAGCCAGTCCGGGTGCTTATGGAAGTCGGGATCTTCGCCGCGCGCCGCCGCCGCGTTGTAGGCGGCCAGGGTGGTCACCAGGTGGCCGGCCGGAATGTGCAGCGCGGCCTCCATCTCCTCGACGCTCTCCCAGCCGTCAATGAACTTCACCAGCGGCAGCTCGGGGTACTGCAGGTGCGCGCTGTCCACGATCAGGTACGCCGTCGCCTCCGGCTGCTCCAGCACGAACCCGGACGTGCGCGAGTGATAGGAATCCTCGGCCACGAACCGCCGGCCGTCCTGGTTGACGATGATGCCGGTGACCAGGCTGGCCGGCGGGTAGCAGGGCGCGCTGATGAAGGCCTGGTCCATGTGCAGGGCCTGAGCGCCAGCCGAGAGCCCGAGCCGGATTCCGCTCCCGTCGTCGTAGGAGCTGCCGAGGACGAAGGGCTTGGCAGCGAGCTGGGGAACGTGCTGCGCGACCATCTCGGCGTTCATCACGAAGCCGCCGGCGGCCAGGATGACCGCACCGGCCGCCACGGTGCCCGTTCCCTCCAGTGCGCGCCATCGCACGCCGGTGACCAGGCTGCCGTTTGCAGCACTGCCGGAGGTCAGCAGCTCAGTGACGGCGGTCTCGAACCGCACCTGCACGCCCAGCGCCGCCGCCCGCCGCGCCAGCAGGTCGATTACCAGCTTCGCGCCGCCAGTGTCGCCTGGCACCGGCACCTTGTGCCCGCGCGGCGCGGGCACCGCGAGGTCGCGGAACGGCCATACTTTTTCGTTGCCGGAGTACATCAGGCCCTGCGTGCCCGGCTGGATGACAGCCTTGTCCGGGTAGTAGCTGCGCTCGAACTCGAAGCCCAGCGACTCCAGCCAGTCACAGTGCGCGGCACTGCCCTCGGCGTAGGCGCGGATCTTGTCGGGCTCAGGGTCGGGCGTCACCGCCATCAGGTACCGGAACATCTCCTCTGGGCTGTCGGCCTGTCCGGTGGCCCGCTGCACCACTGTGCCACCGCCCAGATAGAAATGGCCGCCGGCCAGCGCGCTGGTGCCGCCGGGCACCGCGGCGCGTTCCAGCACGAGCACCGAAGCGCCTGCGCTGGCCGCTGCAACCGCCGCGGAGCCTCCGGCGATGCCGAAACCGACCACGACGACGTCTGCCGCCAGCAGGTTGTCCGCCACTGGCGACCCCTTGTTCCCGAGCTGAAGGTTCCGTTGACCTGCTAGCTCTGATCCGTCTGCTGCTGTGCTGAGCCGCGCTGCGCCGGGCGGCCGCGCCTGGCTGGCGCCCGGCCTGCCGGCTGGCTGGGCCGTGGTCGCGGGGCCATCGCCGGAATCGGCAGTGTCTGCGGCTTACCGGGCGTGAGCCGCAGGCTGCTGCCGTGGTGCGCGATTTCCAACGGGCCATCGCCGGCGAACTCATACTTGGCCGACGAGTGACTCACCTCGACGCGCAGGCGGCCGCCCCTGATCATGACGGTGAACGCCAGGCGGGAGAGGCCGTCGGGCAGCCGGGGGGCGAACGTCACGGCGCCAAGCTTGTGCCGGAGCCCGCCCAGGCCCATAACCAGCGCAATCCAGCTGCCGGCCAGCGAGGCGATATGCACGCCGTCGCGGGTGTTGTTCTCCAGGTCCTGCAGGTCCATCAGCGCGGCCTCGGCCAGGTAGTCGTAGGCCAGGTCGATGTGGCCGGTCTCGGCCGCCATCACCGACTGCGTGCACGCCGACAGCGACGAGTCGCGGACAGTGAGTGCCTCGTAATACTCGAAGTTCCGTGCCTTCTGCTCGGCGGTGAACTCATCGGACGCCATCTGCATGGCGAGCACTAGGTCGGCCTGCTTGACCACCTGCTTGCGGTACAGCTGAAAGTACGGGTAATGCAGCATGAGCGGATAGTTCTCTGGCGGGGTGCTGGCGAAATCCCACATCTGATGGCGCGTAAAGCCCCCGGCCTGCGGATGCACCCCACGTTCGGCGTCGTATGGGACGAACATCGCGTCCGCGGCATCCCGCCAGGCGGCCGATTCCTCCGGATCTACTCCCAGCTTCTTGGCCTGCTCGGCGTACCGCTCAGCGGCAGCGACAGCGCCGAGCAGGTTCTTTTTGGCCATCAGGTTGGTGTAGACGTTGTCGTCGGAGACCGCACTGTACTCGTCCGGCCCGGTCACCCCGTCGAGGTGGAATTTGCCCTCGCTGTCGTGGTGCCCGAGCGAGCGCCACAGCCGGGCGGTCTCGATCAGCAACTCGAGGCCCGGGCCGCTCCCGAACTCTTCGTCGCCAGTCGCGTCCAGGTAGGCGATCACTGCCTGCGCGATATCCGCGTTGACGTGGAAGGCGGCAAGGCCAGCCGGCCAGTAGCCCGAGCACTCCTGCCCGGCAATGGTGCGCCACGGGAACGCAGCACCCTGCAGGCCAAGTTGGGCCGCGCGATCTCTGGCGATCGGCAGCGTGCTGCGGCGCCAGCGGAGCGGGCTCGCCGCGGCCTCTGGCGCGGTCATGGTCAGCACCGGCAGCACGAATGCCTCGCTGTCCCAGAAGGTGTGCCCGTCGTAGCCGTTGCCGGTCAGGCCCTTGGCCGGGATCGGCCGGTCCTCGCCGCGCGCACCAGCCTGGAGCACGTGGAACAGTGCGAACCGGACCGCCTGCTGGATCTCCACGTCGCCGTCGACCTGGACGTCAGCACCTTCCCAGAAGGCGTCGAGGTAGCTGCGCTGCCGCTCGACCAGGCCATCCCAGCCAAGCTGCCGGGCGGCGCTGAGCGCGGCCCACGCTTGCTCGCGGACGGCCTCCAGCGACCGCACGCTGGACCAGCCGTAGCTGACGAACTTGATCAGCCGCAGGCGCTGCCCAGGCTTCAGCTCCACGGAGGCAGTGACGAGGCCTCCGTCCTGGTAGGTGCGAGCGTCCGTCCGTATCTCCGCCGGCGCGTCGAACAAGTGGTCCATCGCCGCGCCGACCCGCAGTCCGCTGCCGGCGGTGTGGTGCACCATGACCACGGCACTGTCGCTAGTCGACTGCCACTCCGATACCAGCGGGCGCGCTGGCAGCGTCGCCGCGCGCGGATCGCCGGCCGGGCCCGGTAGCTGCTCGTTGGCCAGCAGCTCGGACTGGACCGACAGCTGATGCGCCTCCTCCAGCGGCTCGACCTCGTAGCAGATGGCCGCGACGGCCCGGTGCGTGAACGACACGAGCCGTGTCGACTTCACGCGGACGGCGGCCCGGACCGGCGACACCCACTCTGCCTGCCTGCTCAGCAAGCCCGCGCGGAAGTCCAGCCGCCGCTCGTGCGACCTGAGCTGGCCGTACCGGACGTCGAACGGCTCGTCGTCGACGAACAGGCGGACCAGCTTGCCGTTGGTGACGTTGATCAGGGTCTGTCCGGACTCTGGCAGCCCGTACTGCGCCTCGGCGTAGGGCAGCGGGCGGTTCTCGTAGACGCCATTCAGGTAGGTGCCCGGCAGGCCGTACGGCTCGCCCTCATCCAGGCAACCGCGCCAGCCGATGTGCCCGTTGGAGAGCGCGAACACCGACTCGGTCTGGGCCAGGATGGACAGGTCCAGCTGGGTCTCCCGGAGCGCCCAGGGCTCGCGGGTGAAGCTCTCCTGGCGGATCACTGGGGCGCATCCAGCAGGTCGGCGAGGTCTTTGACCACGCGGCTGGCGCCGTGGCTGGCGAGCTCGGCGGCCTGGCCGACCCGGTCGACGCCGATCACGTAGCCGAACCCCCCGGCCCGGCCCGCTGCCACTCCGGCCAGGGCATCCTCATACACCACGGCCGCGCCCGGCTCGAGCCCGAGCGCCCTGGCGCCGGCCAGGAATGTGTCCGGGGCCGGCTTGCCTGCCAGGTGCTCGCGCTCGGCCACGATGCCGTCGATCCGCACCTCGAACAGGTCCTCGATGCCCGCTGCCGCCAGCACGTCCTTGCAGTTGGTGCTGGAGGAGACCACGGCGCGGCGCAGCCCGGCCTTGCGGACCGCCTGCACATACCGAACGGATCCTGGGTAGGCCGCGACGCCATCGGTGTGAATCCGGCGCAGCACGATCTCGTTCTTCTGATTCCCCAGCCCGTAGATCGTCTGGGTACCCGGCGGATCGTCCTCGCTGCCCTCGGGCAGCTCAATGCCGCGGGAGGCCAGGAACGACTTGGTGCCTTCGGCCCGCGGCTTGCCGTCGACGTAGTCGTCGTAGTCGGCGACCGGGTCGAATGGGCGGAACGGCTGGCCGGTTTCCTGGGCTCGCTGGCGCAGGAACGAATCAAACATTTCCTTCCAGGCCGCATCGTGCACGCGAGCGGTCTGGGTGAGCACGCCGTCCAGGTCGAACAGGCAGCCCCGGATGCTTTCGGGAAGTCCGAGCACGACGTCAGCCTAACGAAGCGGATTCATAGCGTGTAGCGGCACCTTTCCAGCAGGTGGGAAGACTGTATTGCGCCGCCTGGACCCCGCTCTAGCATCGGTTCACCTTTCCCAGCCGGGCGGGTTCTAACGCGGTCACCACCAGGAGGTGGAGGCAGGTGCAACTGCATCGCCGCGCACGAAATGCGCGAGCAAGCGTGGCATTATTCGCATTAACCGGCATGGCTATCCTGGCCGGCTGCGGCAGCAGCGGCCCGGGCAGCAACGCGTCGGCTGGCAGCCCCGCCCCCAGCGCATCCAGTTCCGCAACCGCCACCTCACAGTGCGGCACCAGGCCCGGGGTCGTCGCCACCGGGACGCCGATCGCGCTCGGCGGCATTGTCACCGACCAGTCAGGAACGTCCTTCACTGACATCGCCGACATGGCGAACGCCTACTTCACCTGCGTCAACCACAACGGCGGCATTAACGGTCACCCGATCAAGTACGACATCGAGACCGAGCAGACGCAGCCGTCCCAGATCGCCGCCGATGCGCGGCAGCTCGTGCAGACCGATCATGTGGTCGGGATCGTCGGCAACACGAGCATCATTGAGTGCTCGGTGGACTCCAGCTACTGGCAGCACCTCGGTTTCGACATCATCGATTCCGGCATCGCGCCGGAATGCTGGTCGACGGCCAACAGCGCAGCAGTCAACATGGGCCCGCGCTACAGCTCCGATGGCGCCGTGCAGTACGCGCTCGCGCAGCATGTCTCCAAGATCGTATTTGACCAGTCCAACGTGCCGGGCACCCAGTACATCGCGGCCGGGCCGGCGTCCCTGGCCGACCACGCCAAGGTGCCGATCGTGCAGCTCACCGAGAATGTGCCGATCACAAACGCGAACTCGGTCGCGCTGAAGGAAGTGCAGGATGCCGGGCCAGACGGCGCGGTCATCCTGAACTTCACCCCGCCCGACGCGCTGGTGATACTGCAGGCAGCGCAGAAGCTCGGCATCGTGAACCACGTCAAGATGTGGGGCTGCTCGACGCCGTGCAACACCGACTTCCTGGCCCAGTCGCTCGGGGCAACCTGGGATCACAAGCTGTTCGTGAACGCCGAGCTGACCCCGCCGGACTCCACGAACACCCCGGCCATGAACCTCTACAAGGCCATCCTGCAGCAATACGGCACCTCCGGCCCGGACAAGGTCACTGGCGGCATCGGCAGCTTCAGCCAGATGGGCTTCACCGAGGCCGAGATCGCGGTGCATGCGCTGGAGACCATTAAGGGCTCCTACACGGTGGCGAATGTTAACGCCGCGTTCAAGGCGGTGACCAACTTCGATACCGGCATGCTGTGCGAGCAGTGGAGTTACGGCAGCTATCCGATGCACATCCCGAACAACGAGGACTACACGGTCACGCCGGACAACGGGAAGATGGTCACTGCGCAGGGCTGCACGCAGATCTCGGCCGTCGACCCGCAGATCGCGGCCTACCGGCAGGATGCCGGGGTGGCGGCAGCGGATCCCACCGCGAACGGGTAGCGATGCCGAGCTGGCTCGATTTCCAGCCGTTCATCGTGACTGGTCTCGCCCTGGGCGGGGTGTATGCCCTGTCCGGAGTGGGACTGGTCGTCCTCTACTAGGCAACCGGCGTGGTCTACCTGGCCTTTGGAGCGGTCGGCGCCATGGGCGCGCTGATCTCCTGGTCGCTGATCAGCGTCGGCGTTGCCCACTGGCTCGCCTGGCTGGCCTGCCTCGCGTTCGCCGGTGCCGTGACCCTGGGCTATGGCATGGTCTTCGGCCCGCTGCTGGCCCGGCGGGAGCCGCTGGTGAAGGCCACCGCCACGCTCGGCTTGCTGCTGGTCTTGTTCGGCGCGATGGACTTGCTGTGGACCACCAGCGGCGGTGAGGTCCGGTCCCTCACCCTGCCGACCGACAGCGGCGGGTTCACCATCGGCCAGGTCCAGGTGACCTGGACACAGACGATCGGACTCGGCGTCGGCGTGCTCATCGCCGCGGTAACGGCGGCGTTCCTTCGCTACACCAAGCTCGGCACCGCGATGCGCGCCATGGCCAATGACCGCGAGATCACCGCCACGCTCGGCGTGCCGGTGCGGCGAGTGGAGGCCGCGGCGTGGCTCGGCTGCGGCCTGCTCGCCGGCGTCGCCGGGATCCTGCTCGCCGACATGGTGGCCCTGGACGCCACCACGCTCACGTTCCTGGTGATCTCCTCGCTGGCGGCGGCGCTGATCGCGCGGCTGCGCTCGATTGCCTTCACCTTCGTCGCCGCGATCGTCGTCGGACTGGTACAGAACATGCTGGTGCCGATCCAGTCGGTCTCGAACTACAACGACATGGCTCCGTTCGTGCTGGCCGCGCTCGCGCTGCTCCTGCTGTCCCGGCGTCAGGTGCTCTCCCGCTCCCGCGAGGAGGCCTAGTGGTGGCGACGCGCCCCGCGCGCGAGCTGCTGACGGGCGGCCTGCTGGTGCGGACCGGTGTCACCGTCGTCCTGCTGCTGTTCGTGCTGCTGGCGCTGCCGCAGCTGATCGGCTTGTATTACGTCGACGCGATGACGCAGGTCGCTGTCTACGCGATGGTCGCGCTCGGCCTCGGGGTGCTGGTGGGCCGGGTTGGCCTCGTCTCGCTGGGCCAGATCGCGGTGCTTGCCATCGGCGCCTGGGTCGCCGCCAGGCTGCTGTTCGCCACCGCCCAGCCATTCCCGCTCGTCCTGCTCGAGGCAGGCCTCATCACGATGGCCGCCGGCACCGTCATCGGATTGCCTGGCCTGCGGCTGCGCGGCCTGTACCTGGCCCTCATCACCTTGATGATGGCCGGCGCCCTGGCCGTCATCCTGGCCAGCACGAACTTCCCCAACGGCGGGCACGGCTTCCTCGGCTACAACGGCAGCTCCGTGCACATCCCCGCGATCCGCCGTCCCAGCATCGCGACCAGCGACCCGGCCTACTTCCGCTACGCGGTGCTGGTGGCCCTGGTCATGTTCCTGCTCGTGCTTCTCCACATCCGCGCGCGCCCCGGCCGGGCCTGGGCGGCGATCCGGCAGAGCGAGCCAGCGGCTCTCGCGGCCGGCATCAACACCACGTTGTACAAGCTGTGGGCCTTCGCGCTGGCCTCGTTCATCACCGGCGTCGCTGGTGGCGTCTACGCGGGCGCCGCCCACTACCTGTACTCGATAGACTTTCCGGCCCAGAACTCGATCATCCTGCTCGCCGTCGTGCTGATGGGCGGTGCGTACAGCCTGTGGGGCGCGATCGTGGCCGGGCTCCTGCAGCAGTTGCTGCCCGCCCTGCTGAACAACTGGGGTGTGTCCAACGACTGGCTGACGATCCTGTTCGGCGTCGGCGTGGTGCTGACCATCACCACGGCTCCGGCGGGGCTTGCCGACCAGTTCCCCAAAGACATGACCAGGCTCGGCCGGCTAGTGCTGCGGCTGGTCCGGCGGCCGCGTGCGCACCGCCTGGCTGCTGCAACGCCTGCTGCGAGCGTCCCCGATACCGCTGGTCAGCCGGCTAAGGCGGGCGAGGCGCCATGATCGTCGTGACCGACCTGACCGTCCGCTTCGGCGGGGTCACGTCCCTGGACCGGGTCAGCGTCACCTTCGAATCCGGCACCTGCGGCCTGATCGGCCCCAACGGCGCTGGCAAGACGACGTTCTTCAACGTGCTCAGCGGCTTCGTGCGCCCGGCCTCCGGCACGATCACCGCCTTTGGCGACAACCTGCTGGCGATCACGCACTTCCGGCGGGCGCGCTGGGGCGTCCGGCGCACCTTCCAGACCGAGCAGGCGATCGAGCAGCTGACGGTGTTCGACAACATTGCCCTGATGCACGAGCACGCCCGCCAGGCGGGCAACTCGCGGCGCCAGGACGTGCTCGACGCGATCTCCTTCGTCGGGCTGGACGCCGACCCACGGTCGAAGGTAGCGACCCTCGGTGCCGCGCAGCGCCGCCTGGTCGAGGTGGCGCGGGCGGTCGTCGGCCGCCCGAAACTGGTGCTCCTGGACGAGCCGGCCGCGGGCTTGCCGGATGCCGAGACCGCGAACCTGGCGCAGGTGATCCGCGCGATCCCGGACCGCACCGGCGCGCTGACCATCCTGGTCGACCACGACATGAGCCTGGTGTCGGCGTGCTGCCAGACCACCGCGGTACTCGACTTCGGCGAGCTGATCGCGTCCGGGCCGACCGCGGAGGTACTGCGTGACGAGCGCGTCGTGCGTGCCTACCTCGGCACCGGGGAGGCCGCATGAGCACGCTCGAACTGCGGCACCTGACGGTGCAGCGCGGCAGCCGGGCCGTGGTCCGCGAGGTCTCGCTGGACATCCCGGCCGCTGGCGTGACTGCGCTGCTCGGTCCGAACGGGGCTGGCAAGTCCAGTCTGGTGCTGGCGGTCGGCGGCATACTCCGGCCGGTGGCCGGCTCGGTCCAGCTGGACGGGCGCGATCTCGCGCGCCTGCGGCCCGAGCGGATCCGCCGGGCCGGCGTGGCCATCGTGCCGGAGGGCCGCAGGCTGCTGCCCGACCTGTCGGTCGATGACAACATCAGGGTTGCGGCGTACGCGCTGCCCGCCGCGGCCGCCCGGGCCGGCCGTGAGCGCGTGCTCGAACTGTTTCCCGAGCTGACGAGGCGGCTGTCCGCTCCGGCCCGGGCGCTGTCCGGTGGCGAGCAGCAGATGGTGGTGCTGGCCCAGGCGCTGATCTCGCAGCCCCGGTACCTGCTCATCGACGAGCTGTCGCTCGGCCTTGCCCCGGTGGTGATCAGTCGGCTGATCCCCACGATTCGCGCGGTCGCCGCGGCTGGGATCGGCGTGCTGCTGATCGAGCAGTTCGCGGCCGTCGCGCTCGGCCTGGCCGGCCACGCTTACATCCTCGAAGGCGGCCGCATCCGTTATTCCGGTGCGGCCAGTGAGCTGCGCGATCACCCTGACCTGCTCCGCTCCGCGTATCTTCTGCGCGGCAGCCCGGACTTGTGACAGGGCACAAGCATCGGCGGGCCGATGGTCGCAGCTTGGTCACATTCCGCTATACCGCCGGGCGGAAACCCACCTTGACGTCGGCCCGGCTGCCTGGGCACAGTTCCTGCTGCCAGGGCAGATGCCTTGTGTTCAGACACAAACAAGCCGACCGGATGGCGGTGTAGCGTCGGTGCCCATGGAGAAGGCGTCAGTGCCCATCGAGAAGGCGTCGGTGCCCATCGAGAAGGCGTCAGTGCCCATCGAGAAGGCGTCAGTGCCCATCGAGAAGGTGCTGCCGATGGCGGACAAGCCGCGCCAGCCAGCGGTGGTGACCGATCAGCGGGCGGTCCACCGCGAGAATGCGCTGCTCCGCGAGCTGGTGACGGTGTACCAGCACCTGACCGGGCTCACCCTGCAGGATGCCGACGTTTCGACGGTGCTGCGCCTGCTCTCCGACCGGACCTCGGCCAGGGTCGCCGTAGTCAGCCGCGGACTGGAGGTGCTGGCCGCGGCCGACCCGGACGCCGCCGATGAGGACGTGGCCAAGCAGGTCGGCGATTACGTGACCAGCCGCCGTCTCGGCGCGGTGGTGAACTCCACCGCGCAGACTCGGCGGTCACTGCGGCTGCCCGACGTGGGTGAGTCCACCGGCGTGATCGTGGCGCCGATCCTTGTCGGCGACGACGTGCCCGCCTACTTGCTGACCTTCAGCGGGCCGGGCACCGAGGGCGGCGACATGAGCCTCCTGGTCACCGAGCACGCTGCCACGATCTGCGGCGTGATCCTCGGCCGCGAGCGGGTAGTGGCCGCCGCGGCCCGCCAGGCACGCGACGACCTGCTGGAGGGCCTGCTGCTCGGCGGGCGCGGCAGCGGTGAAGTCGGCCGCTGGGCCCGGCATCTGGGCTACGACGCCAGCCGCGACCACCGCGTGCTGGCCATCACGATCGAAGGCACGGGCCCGGCTGCCGCCCCCGGTAGCGCCGTGGCGCTGGCCAAACGCGTCGCCGCAGCGATCGAGCATTTTTTCGCCAGCCGGATCGCCGGCGCGATCACCGCTGTCCGGGACGGCGAGGTAGTGATCGTGGTGCCGGAGGCGGACGACAGGACCGCGCCCGGCGCCGAGGCGATCGGTGTCAGCTCTGCCTGCGTGACGCGCATGCGGGACCTGTTCGGCGAGGCGGTGCTGACCGTCGGCCTCGGCGCGACCTGCCGTGACCCGGCCGATATCGCCCGCTCGTACGGGCAGGCACGCCGGACTATCGACGCCGTGATGCGGCTCGGCCGGCAGGGGCAGGTGGTGGCGTTCGAGGACCTCGGCATCCACCGGCTGCTGCTCCAGGTACCCGACCTTGCCGAGCTGAAGTCATTCGCCGGCGAGGTCCTGGGTGAGCTGGAGCGGCAGGATCCGAACCGCGGCGCCGAGCTGCTGGCGACGCTGGCCTGCTATTTCCGGGAGAACAACAGCCCGCAGCGGACCGCCAAGGCGCTGCATCTGCATCCGAACACGGTCGCCTACCGGATCAGGCGGATCCAGGAGATCACCGGCCTGCGGCTGGACACCTACCGGGACCGGCTGATGGCGCAGGTGGCGATCGAGATCCTGGGCGCGACCGAGGGCGGGCTGGACGCACAGCAGCCAGGCGCGGCGGCCGGCTACGGTCGCAGTCACGCCGCGCCGCGGGCCACGACGGCCGGCCTGAGGAGGTAGCGGCATGCGCAGCGAGCAGCAAGGCCTGCCAGGCCAGCCCGCCGACCTGGCCGGCGCCCTGCATCAGCGCGTGCTGATCTGCGATGGCGCCATGGGCACGATGCTGCATGCCGCCGGCAATTCACTGGACCGCGCGCTGTCGGAACTCAACCTGTCCAATCCGGCACTGGTCGCCGCGATCCATGACAGGTACCTGAGCGCCGGCGCCGACGTGATCCTCACCAACACCTTCGGCGCCAGCCGCCTGCGCCTGGCTGAGCAGGGGTTCGGCGAGCTGGTCCGGGAAATCAACCTGGCCGGCGTGCGGCTCGCCCGGCAGGCGAGGGACGCTGCGCAGTCGAGCGGCGGTCAGCGGCAGGTTTTCGTGGCCGGGTCGGTGGCACCGGCGGTGACGGCAAGCCAGCGTCGCCGGGTAGGGCGGGCCGAGCGGGTCCCCGCGCTGCGCGAGCAGATCGAGGCCCTGGCCGACGGCGGCGTGGACGCCATCATCCTGGAGACCTTCGGCTACCTGGAGGAGCTGGCCGAAGCGGTCGCGGTGGCCGCGGAGATCACCAGCCTGCCGATCATCGCGCAGGCCACGTTCGCTGGCGATGGCCGCACGCTCGGCGGCGAGACCCCGCGCGAGGTGGCCGGCGTGCTGAACGACCTGCCGGTCGCGGTGCTCGGCACCAACTGCACGCTGGGCCCGCAGGGCGCACTGTCGGTGGTCGAGGCGCTGGTCCCGCATACCTCGCTGCCGGTGAGCGCCCAGCCAAATGCCGGGCTGCCCCGGCGGGCAGCCGGGCGCCGGTTCGAGTACAACGCCGACGCCGCGTACTTCGCCCGGTACGCGCGGCGGCTCGTGGAGGCGGGGGCCAGCCTGGTTGGCGGCTGCTGCGGCACCACGCCCGCACAGATCCAGGCGGCGGCGGCCGAGATCTCCGGTCTCACGCCAGCGCGCGGGCGGCCAGACACGGCAGACCCCGTGCGGCTGCGTGAGCCCGGCGCGGCCGGATTGCGCGCCGCCGGGCTCGCCGAGCGCCTGTCGGCCGGAGCGTTCGCGGTAGCTGCCATGATCACCACCCCGATCGGCGGCACCGCCGACGAGGCGGCCGACCAGGTGGCGCAGCTCCACGAGCGAGGCGTCGGCACGTTCTTCATCGCCTCCCGGCAAAGCCCGCGCGCTCAGCTCAGCTCCATCGACCTGGCGTTCCAGCTGCAGCAGCGCGCTGACTGCGAGGCCATCGCCACCGTCACCACCTGGGATAAGACGATCATGGCGCTGCAGGCCGACCTGCTCGGCGCGGGCGCGCTCGGGATCCGCAACGTCGTCTGCGAGACCGGCAACCCGCCGCTGCTCGGCGACTACCCCAACGTGGACGGCATCTGGGACGTCGACTCGGTGGGGCTGGTCGAGCTGGTGGCCGGTCTGAACAAGGGCATTGACTGCAACGGCCTGCCGCTGGCCGCCAGGACCGCGTTCCTGGCGGGAGCGAGGTTCAACCCCGGCGCGGCGGACCTGGATGCCGAGATCGCGCGGACGGTGCGCAAGATCCGGGCCGGCGCCAGGTTCCTGATCAGCCGGCCAGTCTATGACCTGACCGGCCTCCGGCGGGTGACCGCAGCCCTGGCTGGCGAGGATGTGCCGGTGCTGATCTGCGTTGTGCCGCTGCACAGTTTCGAGGAGGCTGACTACCTCAGCCACGAGGTACCCGACATCTCGATCGCCGACCAGACGCTGCGCGCCATGGAGCAGGCCGGGCCGCGAGCCGCCCAGATCGGCGTCGAGCTGGCGGCTGACCTGCTGGCCGAGGCCCGTCCGCTGGTGCAGGGCGCGGTGCTCGGGCTGCCAGCAAACGACGCGGACGGCCTCGACCTGCTGCTCGGCGCTGCCGGCTGACCCTGGCCTGGCGTTTGTTCCTGGCCACAACTGTTTCCCCGCCACAACACGGCCAGATGCTCCTTGTGCCGGTGGATGTTGTCCGTTCCCGCCACTGGCTTGCATCCTGCTTGCAGGCCGTCAGGGAAGGGGGCGGGGGTGAGAGCAGGTAGCGACCCGATCGCCGGACGACATGAGCGGCCGGCTGGCCTGGCCGCGCCGCCGCGCCCGGTACGGCCGCGGGTCTCGCCGCGCTCGATGTACCTGCTGCACCACCTGCTGGAGCCCAATCCCGCCTACCGCCGGCTTGCGTCCTTCCTGGCCGGGCGGCCGCGGCTGAATCGCCTGTTCACCGGCGCAGAGCGGATGGTGAAGCAGGAGCTGTTCGGCTGCCGGATGTGCGGCCAGTGCGCGCTGCCGGCGACCGGCTACGCCTGCCCGATGACCTGCCCCAAGCAACTGCGCAACGGGCCGTGCGGGGGGGTCGGGATGGACGGCTCCTGCGAGGTCTACCCCGATCGGCGGTGCGTCTGGCTGATGGCCTACGAGCGTGCGGAGGCCCGGGGCCGGGCGGCCGACCTGACGCTCTTGCAGCGGCCCATCGACCAGCGGCGATGGGACACCAGCTCGTGGATCAGCTACTGGCAGGGCCGCGACGAGGACCTGGCCACCGGTGACAACGGCCTCGCCGCGGCCGCCCCGCTCAGCCGGCCGGTCCGGGCTGGCGGGGAATGATGAGCCAGGTGAGGCAGGCGGCAGCGATCGCGCCCGCCCCAGCGGGGACGCGGGGCGCCTTGCAGGCTGCCCTGGAGGGCGGGGCATTCACGGTCACCGCGGAGGTCGGCCCGCCGCGCAGCGCCGACACCGAGGCGATCCGGCGCAAGGTTGCGGCGCTGCGCGGCTTTGTGACGGCGGTCAACCTCACTGACAATCAGAGCGCCATGGCCCGGATGGCGAACTGGGCAGCGAGCCTGGTGGCGATGGCGGCCGGCGTGCCGCCGATCATGCAGCTCACCTGCCGCGACCGCAACCGCATCATGCTGCAGTCTGAACTGCTCGCGGCCGGCGCGATGGGCATTCCGAACATCGTGGTGATGACGGGCGACCACCCACGCTTTGGCGATCACCCCGACGCCAAGCCAGTGTTTGACCTGGACAGCATCGGGCTGCTGTGGGTGGCCCGCACGCTGCGGGACGAGGGACGGCTGATGTCCGGGCGCTCGCTCGCGGTTTCGCCGGACTGGTTCCTCGGCGCGGTGGAGAACCCGTTCGCCCCTCCGCTCAGCTTCCGCGCCGCCAGGCTCGGTAAGAAGATCGCGGCCGGCGCGCAGTTCGTGCAGACCCAGTACGTGTTCGACGTCGAGATGTTCGGCCGCTGGCTGGCTCAGGTGCGTGACCTCGGCCTAGACGACCGGTGCCACATCATCGCCGGAGTCGGGCCGATCATGTCACTGCGCGCGCTGGATCACCTGCAGCACCGGGTGCCTGGCGTCTACATCCCCCATGACGTAGCCCGGCGGCTGCTCGCGGTCCCGGCCGGCCAGACCGCCGACGAGGGCATGAAGGTCTGCGCGGAGATCATCGGCGAGCTCCGGCGGATGCCGGGCGTGGCTGGCATCCACATGATCGCGACCGGTAACGAGCACCGCATCCCCGACATCCTGCAACTGGCTGGCGTGGCCGCGGGAGCTACCCGTGCACATTGAGGTGCGCCCGGTCGCCCGGCTGCGCGGCGACAAGCCACTCCAGCTTGTCGCGCAGCTCGGGCCGGTGATCGAGGGGCTGCGCGACAGCACGATCGACCTGTCAAAGGTCAGCATCGTGTGCGACTGGGTGCAGTACAAGGCGAACTTCCGCCAGGCCGCCGACTTCCGCTCGGTCCTTACCCGCCCTGCTGACCCCGACCAGCGGCCACCGGGAGAAGCCGCACTGGAGATCGCGCTGGACCTGCGCCAGGGCACGACTGCCGACCTGCCCGCCGTGGTCGGGCGGCTCCTGCGTGAGCACGAGGAACCGGCATCGTCCGCCCGGCTTCCGCTGGAGCCGTGGGGCGCGATCAGCCGCAGCTGCATCTGGCGCTTCAACTCGCTGTACTGGCAGGCGCTTTCGCGGTGGGAACACGCCACCGGCCGCGAGTACGAGCAGGCCCTGCCCGGCGGCGAGAGCGACGCGCGCAACGTCGAGGCGGCGAGGGAGCTCATCCTCGAGCTGTTCAAGATCTGGGACGACCTGGATGTCCGGGGCGCGCTGCCCGCCGAGCTGTACGTGGTGGAACTCGGCACCGGCAACGGCAGCCAGGCACGCACGTGGCTGGACGAGTTCGCCGCACTGTCGGCGGTGCACCGGCGCGACTACTACCGGCGGCTGCAGTACCTGATGGGCGATTACTCGCCGCATGTCCTGGAGCGCGCGCTGAAGGCGGTCGCGCACCACAGCGAGCACGTGAACGCCCTAGTGGTGGATGCCACGCACCCGGCGGTGAGCCTCGGTTTCCTGCGCGGCAAGGCATTCCTCGTCTACATCTCGAACGTCTACGACAACCTGCCAACCGACGAGCTTGCCCGCATCGGCGGCCGCAATTACCAGGTCGAGGTCCGTGCATACCTGCCGAGCGCCAGCGCGCAGCAGATCGCCGGCCGGTTCGCCGCCACGCCTGCCGCACTGCCCGGCCTGATCAGTAAGCTGCTGCGCCTCGGCCCGGAATTGCTCAGCGAGGCCATGCCGCAGCACTTTGAGAGCGTGGACCGCGCGGTGGAGTTCTGGCAGCAGGTCTGGGCCGCTACCAGGCTGCAGGAGCGGTACTCCCCGCTCGAGGCACTCGACCTCTACCAGGTCTCCGCCGACATCACCGGCGAGCTGCTGCGCGCCCAGCTCGAGCCGTACGGCGACATCCGCGTGCACGTCAACAACGGCGCGCTCAGCAGCTTCGCCGAGACACTGCCGCTGCTGCACCCGTTCGGCCGGCTGCAGTGCCATGACCTGTTCCTGACCGACGTCCGGCAGTACCGCACCGGCTTTTACGGCCCCGGCAAATACGACGGGTCGGTGGTGAACTGGATCAACGGACCGCTGTTGAACCGGATCGCCAGCCGGAGCGGTTTCGAGGTGCGTATCTCCCCGTTCGCCCAGCGCCCGGCCGCGAACGTCAAGACCCTGACCGCGCAGGTCCGTGAATGAGCACTCAGGTCTTGCCAACCACGGTGATCGGGTCCTACTCGGTGCCCGACTGGCTCGGCCAGCTGCGTAACGACTTCTACCGGCGCCGGATCAGCCGGCACCACCTGGACGACATCACCGAGACCGCGATCAAGGCGGCCGTGCTGGACCAGGAGCGAGCCGGCATCGACATCGTCACCGATGGCGAGCTGCGCCGTGACAACGACATCGACTACCTGCTTGCCCGCATCCCCGGGGTCCAGATCGCCCACCTCGACAAGCCGGACTACTTCGACTACTACGACGCCGGCGTCAGCCAGCCGCTGCCGGTCCCCGGCGGCGAGGACCTAGGCCTGGTCGCCGACCTCGGCTTCCTCCGCCAGCTCACCGATCGCCCGGTGAAGGTCTCGCTGACCGGCCCGTTCTCTCTGTCGCGCCGGATCCGCAACACCGCCTACGCCGACCAGGCCGGCCTGGTGCGCGACCTGGCCAGGCTGCTCAGCGCGGAGGCCGCCCGGCTGGCGGAGGCAGGGGCTCAGCTGCTGCAGATCGACGAGCCGTTCCTGGCCGGCTACCCAGAGGACGTGGAGCTGGCCGTCGACGCTGTCAACATCGTGACCGCTGGCGCAGCCGTGCACTGGACGCTGCATGTGTGCTACGGCAACCGCTTCGCTCGGCCACTGTGGGCCGGCCACTACGATTTCCTGTTCCCCGCCGTGAAGAATGCCCAGGTCGACCAGCTGGCGCTGGAGTTCGCCAGGACCGGGGACGAGGATCTGAGCCTGCTCCGGCAATACGACTGGGACCGCGGTCTCGGCCTCGGTGTCATTGACGTGAAGACCGAGCAGGTAGAGTCGCCGGACCTGGTGGCAGGCCGGATCCGGCGGGCCGTGCAGATCGTGCCGCCGGACCGGCTAGTCATCAACCCCGACTGCGGCCTGCGGCACTTGCCGCCCGGCGTGGCCAGGGCCAAGCTGGCTGCGATGGTGGCCGGGACGGAGCGGGTGCGCGCCGAGCTGTGTGCCAGCCCCGAAGAAGCGACGGGCCGCAACGAGAGGACCAACGCGCCCGAGGTGCAACCGGCAAAGGGAGTCAGCAAGTGAGTGCAACCGAACCGCACGGATACCTGTTCACCTCGGAATCCGTCACCGAAGGTCACCCAGACAAGATCGCGGACCAGATCTCCGACGCGATCCTGGACGAGGCGCTGCGGGCGGACCCGGATTCACGTGTGGCGGTGGAGACGCTGGTCACCACGGGCCTGTGTGTCATCGCAGGCGAGCTCACCACGCAGGCGCGCATTGATTACGCCGACATCGCGCGGGCGGTGATCTGCGACATCGGCTACAACTCCGGCGAGCTCGGCTACGACGGTAACGCCATCGGCGTGATCACCGCGCTGGACCGCCAGTCGCCCGACATCGCCCAGGGGGTCGACCGTTCGCACGAGGTCCGGTCCGCCGAGTCCGACGCACACAAGTACGACAGCGCCGGTGCCGGCGACCAGGGCATGATGTTCGGCTATGCCACCAGCGAGACGCCCGAGCTGATGCCGGCCCCCATTGCCCTCGCCCACCGGCTGGCGCGCCGGCTGGCGGAGGTGCGCAAGACCGGCCTGCTGCCCTACCTGCGACCCGACGGTAAGACCCAGGTCACGGTCCGGTACTCGGCCGACAACAAGCCGGTGTCGGTAGAGAAGGTAGTGATCTCGACCCAGCACCAGGAGGGCGCCGAGGACAAGCTGCCGGACGCGCTGTGGACCGAGGTGCTGACCGCCGTGGTCCCCGAGGACATGTACGACCCGGCCCGGCTGCGTGGCGAGTTCTATGTCAACCCCACCGGGCGGTTCGTGATTGGTGGTCCCGTCGGAGACACCGGCCTGACCGGCCGGAAGATCATCGTCGACACCTATGGCGGCGCGGCCCGGCACGGCGGCGGCGCCCTGTCCGGCAAGGACCCGTCCAAGGTGGACCGCGCCGCCTGCTACGCGGCCCGGCACGTAGCCAAGAACATCGTGGCCGCGGGACTCGCCGACCGGGCCGAGATCCAGGTCGCCTACGCGATCGGCGTCGCCAGGCCGCTCTCGCTGCTGGTGGACACCTTCGGCACCGAGCACATCTCGCGGTCGCGCATCGAGGAACTGGTCAGGGACAACTTCGATCTGCGTCCCGCCGCGCTGCGCGATGTGCTCTGGCTCGCCCGGCCCATCTATCGGCCGACGGCTGCCTACGGCCACTTCGGCCGCGACGAGGAGAACTTCACCTGGGAGCACACCAACAAGGCGGCAGATCTGCGCGAGCAGGCGTTCGGTCCGCAGCCGGTGGCCTAACGCGCGTCTATACGCGCATAAGCCGGGGGTGCTTAGGCGTGCCTAAGTAGTCTGTGACAACCTGTAGTGTGTTAGCCGGAAGCGCCACCTCCAGCGCCTACGCTGGGGAGGGCATGGAGGTGCGCGCTGTCCCTATCGTCACTCGACAATGCCGAGCGCCTCCCATTCCACCGCGCACAGGCCGGCTCTACTCGGGGCCAATGCCAAACACGCGCTCGGCATTGCCATGGAAGATCTTGTGCTTGTCCGCCAGCGGCATGGGCGCGTCGTCGAGGAACCGCACCGATCCCTCGGTGTCCTGGTAGGGGTAGTCGATCGCCCACATGATGTTGTCGGCGCCGACCACCTCCAGGCAGAACGCGAGTGCCGGGTGCCAGTTCATCCCGCTGGTGGTGATCATGAAATTGCGCCGGAAGTACTCGCTGGGCGTCAGTTCCAGCGCCGGCCGGGGCGGATGCGAGCTACGCACCGGATGCAGTGCGTCCAGTCGCCACAGCCAGAAGGGCAGGCCCTCGCCGAGATGCCCCAGCACGATCCGCAACTCCGGGAACCGGTCGAACACACCCGAGCAGATCAGCCGCAGCGCGTGCAGGCCGGCCTCAGCCTGGAATCCGAAGATCGCCGTCTCCAGCCCGTACTTCCGGTACGGGGCAGCCATCGGCGCGGACGGCGTGCGCGGGTGCAGGTACACCGGCGCGCCTAGCTCTGCTGCGGCCTCGAAGATCGGCCAGAACTTGGGCTCGTCGAGGTACTCGCTGCCGGTGTGGGAGTTGATCACCACGCCGTTCAACCGCAGGTCCCGCATTGCCCGGTGCACCTCCGCGGCCGCCGCGACGGGATCTTGCGGTGCAACTGCCGCGAGGCCGGCGAACCGGTGCGGACGCGCCGCGATCGTCTCGGCCAGCCAGTCATTCACGCGCGCGGCGAGCGCCGCGGCCTGCCCGGCCGGCAGCGTCTGCACGCCCGGCGCGGTGAGCGACAGCAGGTGCATGTCCACGCCATGCGCATCCATGATCGCCAGGCGCTCGGCAACATCGAGGAGCTGGCGGCGGATCCGTCGCGGCCCGGGCCGGTCCTCGCCGAACAGGAAGTTGACGGAGTCCTGGTCGGGTTCCAGCGGGCCGGCCGACCCGGCCCACTGCTGCAGCGCAGCGGCCACCTCGGGGATGGAAAACGCCTCCTCGGTGGCGATACGGCGGATGTGCTGCGATGGCGAAGCCGACACGTTCCCTCCCTCAGCGGTGCCTGCGGCAGAGGGCCAGCAGGTCGTCCACTCCGGCCAGGTGCAGGTGCGGCTGACGCTCGGCCGGCAGATGATGGTAGGAGCCTGCGTCACCGAGGCCGGTGTTGACGGCGACAGCCAGCGCCCGGCCACGGTGTGCCATCGGCACCTCAAGCTCCGGGTCGTCGCCGACCACCACCAGGTCGCGGGCCCGCACGCCGAGGCGCCGCGCCGCGGTGCGCAAGGCGGCCGGCGACGGCTTGCCGAGCTGACGCGGAAGCGGGAAGCTGAAGTCGTCTGCCGTGGCTGGCCTCCGTCAGAAGCGGTGTGGCTATGGTGTTGCGAAACCCAGCGCTGCGTAACGCACGAAGAAGTCCAGCGAAGCCGGATTCGCCATGGCGTTCCGGTCCGCCGCCTCGTCGGCGGGCGTGCCGCGGAGGATCTGCCGGACCGGCACCTCCATCTTCTTGCCGGTGAGAGTGACCGGGATCTCGGGTACCTGGACGATCGCGTCCGGCACGTGCCGCGGGCTGTACTCGCGGCGCAGCACGTCGCGGATGCTGGCCTGGATTTGCTCGTCGAGCAGCAGCTCGCCCGCCAGCTGCACGAACAGCGGCATGAAGAACCGCCCGCGGGGCAAGTCGAGGTTCACGATCAGCGCGTCTTGCACTTCGGGCACGGACTGCAAGGCCCGGTAGACCTCCGCGGTGCCGATGCGCACGCCATGGCGGTTCAGCGTCGCGTCAGACCGGCCGAGGACAAAGCAGCCGCCGCGGCCATTGACGCGGAAGTAGTCACCTTGCCGCCACTTTCCCGGGAACGGCGAGAAGTAGCTGTCCCGGTAACGCGCACCGTCGCGGTCGCCCCACAAGGTGACAGGCATCGACGGCAGCGGCTGGGTGATGACCAGCTCGCCCACCTCGTCGGTGAGGATCTCGCCGTGCTCGCCGACGGCGTAAGCGGCGACCCCGAGATGCCGGGCCTGGATCTCCCCGGCGTAGACCGGCAGCGTGGGCACGCCGCCGACGAAGCCGGTACACACGTCGGTGCCGCCGCTGCCAGTGGCGACCCATACGTCGGCCTTGACGTTCTGGTAGAACCACGCGGTGCACTCGGCCGATACCGGTGATCCGGCCGGCATGATCGCGCGCAGGGCCGGGAAGTCGTAGGCCTTGCAGGGCACGATCCCGGCTCTGGCCATCTGGTCCACGTACGCGGGGCTGGCGCCGAAGAAGGTCACCTCGCAGGCCTGTGCCAGCCGCCAGAGCACGTCCGGGCTGGGGTACGCCGGGTTCCCGTCGTACAGCAGCGGGCAGACACCCAGCAGCAGCGAGCTGACCAGGAAGTTCCACATCATCCAGCCGGTGGTGGTGAAGAAGAACATCCGGTCGCCGCGCCGCAGGTCCATGTGCAGTACCTGCAGCTTGAGCTGCTCGATCAGGATGCCGCCGTGGCTGTGGGTGATCGCCTTGGGGAGCCCGGTGGTACCGGAGGAGAACAAGATCCAGAGCGGGTGGCCGAACGGGACCTGTTCGAAGGTGAACGTCCGCGCGGACGGGGCGGGACGGTTCATGATCTCGTCCCAGGTGGTCTCGTGCCTGGCGGCGGGCGGCTGGGCGTCGCCCGGGTGCAGGAGGCTTACGTGGATGACGCTGTGCACGGTCGGCAAGCCGGCGGCGATGTGCGCGGCCTCGTCGCGGCGGTCGTAGGGCTTGCCGCCGTAGTGGTAGCCGTCGGTGCAGATGAGCACGGCCGGGGTGAGCTGGCGGAACCGGTCCAGCACGCCGCGCCAGCCGAAGTCGGGCGAGCAGCTGGTCCAGACCGCGCCGATGCTGGCCGTGGCGAGCATGGCGATGACGGTCTGCGGGACGTTCGGCAGGTAGCAGGCGACGCGGTCGCCGGGCTGGACGCCCCGGCCGCGCAGGTAGACCGCCAGGGTCCGGACCCGGATGGCCAGGGTGTCCCAGGACAGGGC
>DASXMP010000101.1:0-19757 GCA_036495585.1 Streptosporangiaceae bacterium | reverse complement strand
ACGTCGCGAAGCAGGTCGAGGACGAGCTGACTTACCCGGGCCAGATCCGGGTCACGGTGATTCGCGAGTCGCGGGCCACCGAATTCGCTCGCTAGCGGGAACTGCTGGTCTCGGCCGCTGATCGGGTTCGCCCACGCCGCTGCGGCCGCCCAGGCGCTCGTGTGCTCCGGCGGCGGAGCCAGTACATAGACGGTGAGCAGGCCGGCGAACATGAGGAGGAGTGTGCCGAGCTTGTCCCCGAGCCGGAGCCAGCGGTGATCCCCCATGGCCAGAGCGTGGGATGCCGGACACAACCCGTCCAGACGTCACGCGCTGGCCGCGCCACCGCTCGGGTCCTTCGCCCGAGCTACGGCGAGCCCGGCTAGCGGCCGCTAGCCCGGGCAGGGCACGTTCCCCGCCTTGTCCTGCTCTTACTTGGCGCGCGTGACCTCAATCGCTGGCACGCCAGGCGGGCTGAAGCCCAGGATCTGCCCGTAGAAGGACAGCTCGGCTTCCAGCGAAGCGGCGACGGACTCGGCCCGCCGGAAGCCGTGGGACTCGCCCTCGAACGGGATGTAGGCGTAGCTGATCCCGTGGGCCGCCAGGTCGGCCGCGATGCTCTCGGACTGGGCAGGCGGCACGATCGGATCGTCCAGCCCCTGCAACAGCAGGATCGGGCAGGTCTTGGCGTTGACGTGGC
Source organism: Streptosporangiaceae bacterium (assembly GCA_036495585.1). Taxonomy (GTDB): domain Bacteria; phylum Actinomycetota; class Actinomycetes; order Streptosporangiales; family Streptosporangiaceae; genus JAJYUU01. The sequence goes on along the minus strand of DASXMP010000101.1, from coordinate 19,078 downwards.
CGACTGGTGCGCGCTCGGTGTAGGTGACCTCGAAGCCGGGCAGCGGCCCGATCAGGCCATCCAGGTACCGGGACTCGAAGTCGTGCGTTTGCGCCACGAAGCCGCGGAGGTCGGCGACGCCGAAGTAAGACGCGGCTGCGCTGAACACGACGCCGCGGCTGGTGCCAGTCGTCACCGCGGCAAGGGTGGTCCAGCCGCCGGCCGAGCCGCCCCGAATGGCGATTCTGGCTGGGTCGGCCCCGGCCGAATCCGCGACCCAGCGAGCCGCGGCGATCGCGTCCTGGACGTCGACGATGCCCCATTGGCGGCGGAGGCGTTCGCGGTACTGGCGGCCGTAGCCACTGGACCCGCCGTAGTTCACGTCGATGACGCCAATGCCCCGGCTAGTGAAGTACGCCTTCGCCAGGTCGAGCGTGGCCGAGACCCGCGAGGTTGGACCGCCGTGCACCCAGACCACATACGGTGCGTGCTCGCCGGCCGGACCTGAGGCGTCCGGGTTGGTCGGCGGGTAGAGCAGCGCATGCACCATCTGGCCGTAGGGGCCCTCGAAGTCGACGTGCTCGGGGACCGGCAGGTACGCGGCGTCGGGCAGCGCCGCCGTGTCGCGCTGGAGCACTTCGGTCTTGCCCGTGCCGCCGTCCACCTTGACGACCGCTGACGGCGTCGTCGGCCCGCCTGCGACCGCCGCGATCGAGTTGCCGTCGGTCGACAGCGCGAAGCCGAACTCGGCGAACGGCGTGTCTAGGTCCTTCAGCTCGAACAGGTCCGGATCGAGGACGCCCAGGCGGGCGGTGCCAGCACCGTGGACGACCGCGAGCTTGCCATCGGCGAGCAACGCGAAGGGCCGGGCGCCAAGCTGCCACAGCGGCCCGGCGAACTCCTCGTCGGCCGGGAACAGCGCCCGCGGCGGCTCGCCGTCCAGTGCGATCTGGTAGATGTTCCACCAGCCGGGCCAGTCGGTGGCGACGTAGAGAGTCGAGTTGTCGCGCCAGAGCGGTGCCAGCACCGACTCGCGCTGGCTGCCGGTGAGGAGCCGGCCCCGGCCGGGCACGCCGTCGGCCATTGGCGCGACCCGCAGTTCCGTACCGTCCCACGGCATATGCGGGTGGTTCCAGCAGATCCAGGCCAGCCAGTTGCCATCGGGGGACGGCGTCGGGAAGGCGAAGAAATCCGAGCCGTCGACCAGAGTGCGGACTGCCCCCGCATCGGTGGCCGCCGAGCCGTCGAGCGGCACGGCGACGATGGCGCGGGTCACCTTGCCCCCGTCGTGCTGCTCCCGTACGCACCAGATCTCGCGGCCGTCCGGTGAGAGCGTGAAGTCGGCGTAACGGAGCCCCGCGGCTGCCAGGGCTCCGCTGCCGGAGGCGGCCGGTACCGCGGCCGGATCCGGGGTAAGCGGCTGAGGGTCCTGGCCCGCCTTGCCGCTTGGGGTGGTCAGATACAGCCGCTGATCGGCATAGTTCGCGAACAGCAGCCGGTACCCGCGCGACGCTTTGCCATCGGCCTCGCCGTCGCCTCGGCCACCCGACCGGGGAATGGGCAGGTAGGACAGGCCCCCGTACTCGTGTACCCGGGAACGCGCGTTCCAGGGAGCAGGCAGCACCGAGCTGACCTTGCCGCCGGAGCTGTGGATGATCGTCGTCCGGCCGCCTTCCTCGGGCAGGATCTGCTGCCACCAGGCATCGCTGCCCCGGAGAATCGGGAAGGTACCCGTCACCTGGCCGGCGGCGATCTCCGCCGCGGTGATGGGGGAGGGCCACTCGCCATAGGGGACCGCGGGAGCCGTGACCTCGGGGCTGGCTTGCTCGGCCGTCGCGCTGACCTGCTCTTCTGCTGCCGTGTCCAGCCCACGGCTGGCCGCGCTGTCGTTCCCGCTCTCTGTCATACGCATATCTTGGCGCACCCGGCGCATCCGGCGCGCGGGCGAAGCCGCGAATACCCGAAGCGCGGTCCAATCGCGCGGTGTCCGATGCCCGGCTCGCCGCCTTTCCGCTGCCTTGCTCGGCCCGTCCGCCACGGGTCCGGTCGCCGTCTACCCTTGTGGGCATGGCCGGGGCTATCGCGCAGCGGACGTTCGAGATCCGCACCTACGGGTGCCAGATGAACATGCACGACTCCGAGCGCCTGGCCGGCCTCCTGGAGGCAGCTGGCTACCAGCGGGCCCAGGCCGGGGCCGACCCCGACGTGGTCGTCTTCAATACCTGTGCAGTCCGGGAGAATGCCGACAACCGCCTGTATGGCAACCTCGGCCACCTGCTGCCGGTGAAGAACTCGCACCCCGGGATGCAGATTGCGGTCGGCGGCTGCCTCGCCCAGAAGGACCGGGCCACGATCACGGAGCGGGCGCCCTGGGTGGACGTGGTATTCGGCACAAATAACATCGGCTCGCTGCCGGTCTTGCTGGAGCGGGCCCGGGTGCGGCGGGAGGCCCAGGTCGAGATCCTGGAGTCGCTGGAGAGGTTCCCCTCGGTGCTGCCTGCCAGCAGGGAGTCGCCGTATTCGGCCTGGGTCGCCATCTCGGTGGGCTGCAACAACACCTGCACGTTCTGCATCGTGCCGAGCTTGCGCGGCCGTGAGGAGGACCGCCGCCCGGGCGACGTTCTGGCCGAAATCGAGGCCCTGACCGCCGAGGGCGTGCTCGAGGTCACGCTTCTTGGCCAGAACGTCAATTCCTATGGCGTGGGGTTCGGCGACCGGCTCGCGTTCTCGAAGCTGCTGCGTTCGGTGGGGAACGTGCCTGGACTCGAGCGGGTCCGGTTCACATCGCCGCACCCGCGCGACTTCACCGACGACGTCATCGAGGCGATGGCGCAAACCCCGAATGTGATGCCGCAGCTGCATATGCCGCTGCAGTCCGGGTCCGACGCGGTGCTGCGCGCCATGCGCCGCGCCTACCGGCGGGAGAAGTACCTGGCGATCCTGGACCGGGTCCGGGCGGCGATGCCCGAGGCGGCCATCACCACCGACATCATCGTCGGGTTCCCGGGCGAGACAGAGCAGGACTTCGCGGACACCCTGGACCTCGTCCGGCAGGCGAGGTTTGCCGGGGCATTCACCTTCCAGTACTCAATCCGGCCAGGTACCCCGGCTGCGGAGATGCCGGACCAGGTACCACCGCACGTGGTGGCCGAGCGGTACGAGCGGCTGGCGGCCCTCGTCGCCGACGTGGCCTGGCGGGAGAACCAGAAGCTGGTCGGCGCCGAGGTCGAAGTGCTCGTCGCCGACGGCGAGGGCCGCAAGGACGCGGCCACGCACCGGATGTCCGGCCGGGCCAGGGACAACAGGCTTGTGCATTTCGCCCCGCCAGAGCGAGCGCCCCGGCCGGGTGACGTGGTCACCACCGTCGTGACGGGCGCCTCGCCCCACTATCTGCTGGCAGACGGTCCGGTCCAGGTGCGGCCCACTCGCGGCGGAGACGCCTGGGAGGCAAGGCAGGCCGGCCCCGCCGGCCCCGCTCCGGTGGGTGCCGGGATCTTGCTCGGCATGCCATCGCGCCGACCGGAAGTGGTTGTCTGACGCTCCTGTGCAGGTGATGTGTGCGGGACAGACCCGTGCGCTGTCAGACTGATGCCATGCTGCGCTCACTGACCGGGGAGCCAGTGATCGCGGTGGTCGGTCCGACCGCCGTGGGCAAGTCAGAGCTGTCGGTAACCCTGGCCGGCGCGCTCAACGGCGAGATCATCAATGCCGACTCCATGCAGCTCTACCAGGGCATGGACATCGGCACCGCGAAGCTCACCACGGCCGAACGGGTCGGCGTTCCACACCACCTGCTCGACATCTGGCCGGTCACACAGGCCGCCAGCGTCTCGGCGTACCAGGGGCTGGCCCGGGCGGCCATCGACGGCGTCCGGCGGCGGGGCAGGGCGCCGATCCTGGTCGGCGGCTCAGGCCTGTACCTGCGCGCGGCGGTGGACAACCTGCAGTTCCCCGGCACCGATCCGCAGCTGCGCGCCAGGCTTGAGGACGAGCTGCACAGGACCGGCCCGGCGCCCTTGTATGAACGGCTGACTGCCGCGGATCCTGCTGCCGCTGCGGCGATCCTGCCGAGCAACGGCCGCCGGATCGTCCGGGCGCTCGAGGTCATCGAGCTATCGGGGCGGCCATTCACCGCCACCCTGCCGGATTACGAATCGATCTACCCGGTCGTCCAGATTGGCGTGCAACTGCCTCGGCCGGACCTTGATGAGCGGATCGCTGCCCGCGTCAGCCGGATGTGGCGCCTCGGCCTGGTGGACGAGGTGCGGGCGCTGGAGAAGGTTGGCCTGCGTGACGGCCGGACCGCCAGCCGCGCCCTCGGCTACGCACAGGTGCTGCGCTTCCTGGCCGGGGAGTGGTCCGAAGATCAGGCGCAGACCCAGACCATCCAGGCGACGCGGCGGTTCGTGCGGCGCCAGGAGTCATGGTTCCGCCGGGATCCGCGCGTGGTCTGGGTGGATGGGGGGCCGGGCGTCGTTGAGCGTGCCCTGGCAGCAGTTGCCGGTCGAATGGGCCAGCCGTAGTCGCTGGCGGCCAACGCCGGGACGATCCTGGCGCCAGCCGAAACGGCGCCAGGACGTCCCGGTATTGCCCGCCTGCTCGGCCGTTGCCAACACTCGGACGGGCCACCTTCAACCCTTGATCGACCGACCCTGTTGAAGGCGGCGCTCCGTCCGCTCGGGCCGAGCGGCACGCAGCGAACGGATGCGGTCGAGTGGGGCGCGGAACTTTGCCGTGGTGCTAGGGGAGGTGAAGGCGGTTGGCAAGGCCGTCGAGGAGGGCAGCCAGGCCTTGCTCGAATTGGCGGTTCAGCGCGTCGTCGGTCATGGGGGGTGCGGCGGCTGCGGCCTCGTCAGTGGTGGCGGTCGTTTCGTAGAGGGCAGTGAGTTCGGGGAAGTCGGCGGGCTGGATCTGCGTGGTCCAGTAGGCGATGGTGGCGCTGACCATCTCTGGGTCGGTCCTGGCTATTTCGGCGCGGGTCAGGGCTTCGATGCTGTGCAGCGCGCTGCCGGCCACATAGTCGTCGACGGCGATGAGCTCGAGCCTGCCCGCCGTGGACAGTCCGGCGCCTGCGGTGGCGGCGAGGGACTGCTCGAAGTGGCGGGCCGCGTTCGGACCGAACTGGGCTTCGTTGAGCGCGGTCAGCGACCACGGATGGGCCATCAGGACCTGCCTGGTCCTTCTGGCGATCGCGATCGTTGCCTCGCGCCAGGAGGCCGCCCAGCAGCTTGGCGCGATCGTGGTCATCCCGGTCTTCCTCAGCGGCGCCCTGGTGCCGACCGCCACGATGCCGTCCTGGCTGCGCGTGGTCACCGCGAATCAGCCTGTCACCCAGGCGATCGATACGCTCCGCGCCCTGTTCTCCGGCCAGCCGGCCGGTAGCCACCTGCCGCTCGCGCTTGCGGAGTTCGCCGGCATCAGCCTCCTCGCCTGCGTTGTTGCGGCCGCGCTATTCCGGCGAGCCGCGCGAGGCTGAGCCGCAGCGCAGCGCCATCGGCTCGCTTGCGCCGCCGGAGTCGCGGTCTCGGGCGGCGGCTAGCATCGGGAGATGCGGTTCGCCAAGGGACACGGGACGGGCAATGACTTCGTCATCCTGCCGGACCCCGATGGCCTGCTTGACCTTGGCGCGGACCTGGTCGCCCGGATCTGTGATCGTCAGTTCGGGATTGGCGGCGACGGGGTCCTCCGGGTCGTCCGCGCGGCCGCGGCTGGAGCAGCGGCACTCGGCCAGCAAGCCGACTGGTTCATGGACTACCGGAATGCCGACGGCAGCATCGCGGAGATGTGCGGGAACGGCGTCCGTGTCTTCACCCGGTACCTACTGGACCAGGGTCTTGCGGCCGGACCGGACGTTCCTGTCGCCACCAGGGCAGGTACGCGCCTGGTCCGGGCCGAGCCGGACGGGCGGTTCACCGTTGACATGGGCGGCGCCACCGTGCTGGGCGATGGATCGGTGGCCGTTGGTGACGGGGCCGCGGGCGAGAGTGAAGTCGCCGGGCTGGCCATCTCGGTGGGGAATCCGCACGTGGCCTGCGTCGTCGATCAGCCGGTGGCGACGATTGACCTGAGCAAGCCGCGGGTGCTGTCCCCCGCCGAGCTGACCGGGGGAGCGAACGTCGAGGTCCTCAGGATTACCGGGGACCACGAGGCGGAGATGCGCGTGCATGAGCGAGGCTCGGGGCTGACGCTGTCGTGCGGTACTGGCGCGGTGGCTGCGGCCGTGGCTGCCGCGATGACGGCCGGGGAGTGGCCAGATGGCCGGGGTGTGGCCTGGCTAGTGCGCGTCCCCGGCGGAAGGCTGGCCGTGACACCGAGTGCCACCGCCAGCCTTCTCACCGGGCCGGCTGAGATCGTCGCCACCGGCGAGCTGTCCGATGCCTGGCTGGCCGGGCCGAGGATGCCCTGAATTGTCATCAGGGACGAACCGGGCGGGGCGTGACGGCTGCACGCCGGCCGGCTGGGACGGCTAGCCGCAGGCCCAGATGGACGAGCGTCCAGCCGGTCCTGGTGCGGAGCGACCGCTCGCGTACCGCGGGCAGCAATTGCTTCGGTGATTCCGGGCGCCACAGCCGCTGCTGGGCCGCCTGGTCGCGCTGCTCGGTCTGATACTGATGCGCCATGTCGAGCACTAGCGAGTTCATCTGACGAGCTTCCCTTCGTGTTTTCGCGGACTGGTGGTCTGATGATGGCTTGGTGACTCATGCAGCCTTGGTGATGGTGATGTCGCCGCTGAGCGTGCGGCACTTGATCTCGATCGCCGCGTCGGCGGGCTCTTCATCCCCGGCCGGGTCGAGTTGGCTCTTGACGTCGCCGCTGGTGCTGGAGAGGTCGAGGTAGACGGCGATGCCCGGCACGACCCCGACGCGCAGGTCGCCAGAGGCGCTGTTGAGGTGGACCTTGCCAGCCTGGGCAGCGCTGACCCGGACGTCGCCGCTGGCGGTGTTGACGGACAAAGATCCGCCGCACTGACCGATCGTGACGTCACCGCTGGCGCTCCGCGCCTGTGTCTCGCCCGCCACCCTGACCAGCTGGATGTCGCCAGAGGCCGTGGCGAAGGAGACGTCCCCGCCTGCCTCCTGGAGCATGACATCGCCGCTGGCAGTGTGGACGGTGACGTCGCCGGTGACCGCGGCCGCCGTGACGTCGCCACTGGCCGTGTGGGCGGTCAGCGCGCCAATCTCGCCGACGCAGGTCAGATCGGCCGAGGCGGTCTTGGCGGCGCAGCCCGAGCCAGCCGGGGCCTTGATCGTCAGGTCCAGCCCGCGGTTGCGGTGGAACGCACCGGGCCGCGGTCCGTGCACATAGAGCTGGCCGTCTTCGAAGCTGACCTCGACCTCGGCCAGCAGTTCCTCGGCGTTGCCGGTGCGGCGGCTCGGCAGCACCTCGACGCTCAGCGTGCTCGTGGGTTCGCCAGAGATGGCGATGCTGCCTGCGGCCCACGAGTCAATGGTGATGTCGACCGGCTCGGAGCATGGGTAATCCCAGTTCGGCATGACTGTGCCCTTCGTGATGGTGATGGTGAGTGCGGGTGATAGGCGGGATCCGGGCGGCTGGCGCCGACCGGGCTGCTAGCTGCGGGCGTAGCCGGTGTAGCGCTTGCCGATGGTGATCCGCCCGGGGCTTCCTTGCTGCCGCGGCCGTGGCCCGCGGCCAGGCTGGTCGTCGAGTTCTCGGTTGACCGCGCGGACGAGCCAGGAGTTGACCGAGAGGCCGACCGTGGCCGCTGCCGACTCAACCCGGGACTTGAGGGTCTCCGACAGCCGGAGGGTGACCCTGGCGGTACCGGCCTCGTCCGCGGCTTCGGCGGCATCGGCATAGCCTGCTGCTGCCTCGTGCGGGACGTTGACAACGAACTCCGGCTCGCTCCCGCTGAGCCGGACCTCGATAGTCGCGCCCTCCAGGGATGCCGTGATTTCGTCGGCCGCGGCCGACAGCACATCCAGCAGCGCTAGCCGGACCGACGAGTCCAGCGTCTCCGACAACATCTCGGCGGCCCTGGTGATGTCCTCACCTGCGAAGCGGGTGATCGAGGTGAGTTCCCGGCGAAGCGATTCTGCGTATGTGCTCAAGTCCATGACGTCATCATGGCGCCACAGTGACGTCATGTCAAGTCAGATGTGACGTCGCAATCTGCCGCCGGAGTGACGCCAGGATTCCTAGAGATGACGTCACGCCCGACGTCAAGTCGGGGCTAGCGGCGGTCACCGGCTGGTCTGGCAACCGGTCCGCAGCCCCTTCGCTACGACTTACCACCGATTTCAGCGACGCAAATCGGACACCTGGCTACAAATCTGCGCTGAAATCGGTGGTAAGTGGGATGGAACTCAGGCGGGAAGGTGCTCGCGGCCCATGGAGAAGCTGCTCTCTAGGTCGAGGAGCGGCTTGATGTCGAAGGACAGGTAGGCGCCCACGGGGCACAATGCGGTCAGCTCATGCAGTTCTTCGGGGGTGGAAGCATCCATCACCGAGCAACCGCCGCCGCCGACGAGGCCGTACGCCGATGTCAATGTGCCGGCCCGCTGCTGCTCGCGCATCCAGTCGGCCAGCTTGTTCAGCACAGCCTGGTCAGTGAGCGGCACGATCGGCGTCGCAGTCACCATGAACTTCATCTGGCATCCCCCCGGGCCGAGCCATGCCCCTACGCCGTGGCGGTCAAACTGGACGCCGGACGGCCGCGGATGGACGCGTCCAGGACTTCGGCAACGTGAGCGACAGGGAGGCTCTCCCCGTCGGCCGCGAGCGCCTGGGCGATCTGCATAGAACAGCCCGGGTTGGCCGAGACGAGCAGGTCCGCGCCGGTGGCGCGGACTGCGGCGGCCTTGCGGGCACCGAGTTCCGCGGCGGCCTCCGGCTGGACCAGGTTGTAGATGCCAGCCGAGCCGCAGCAGGTGCCAGGGTCCGCGATGTCGACCAACGTGACGCCGGGGATGTCCCGGAGCAGGGTGCGCGGCTGCGTGGTGATGCGCTGGGCGTGGGCCAGGTGGCAGGCATCGTGGTAGGCGATGGTGACCGGCAGTTCAGCGCGAGGCGCGACCGGGCCGAGTTCGGCGAGGAACTCGCTGAAGTCGGCCACGCTGGCGCTGAAGGTCTCCGCCCGTGGTCCCCAGGCCGGGTCGCCGGCCAGCACCTGCTCATACTCCTTCATGGCCGAGCCGCAGCCTGCCGCGTTCACTATGATCGCGTCCACGCCCGCCAGCCCGAAGGTCTCGATGGTCGCCCGGGCGAAGGCCGCCGCCTCCGCGCGCCGACCGCCGTGCAGCGATAGTGCGCCGCAGCAGCCTTGGGTGGGCGGGACGATGACGTCGCAGCCCTCGGCCGCGAGGACACGCGCGGTCGCCAGGTTGACGCCCGGGAACATGACCTGCTGGACGCAACCGGTCAGCATGCCGACGACCGCGCGGCGCTGGCCCCGGGCGGGAATACGGGCGGGCAGCCGCAGCTGCGCCGCTCGGCCGCGAGCCTGTGGGTTCGGCGCCACCGTCAGAGCCGCCACCACTTCGGGCGCGAGTCGGCTGAGCAGCTTGCTCCGCTTCACGACCTTGTCTACGCCGGTGCGCTGCGCCACACGCAGCGGTCCGAGCGCCGCGCGGAGGCGGCTGGCATAGGGAAACGTGGCGAAGATGGCCGCGCGGACTGCCCGCTCCCGTGCTGATCTGGCCGGCAGCGGCCGTGGGATCGCGCCAGACCTCGCGGCTTGCGCTGGCTCCTCACCCCAGGCCCGCGCCGCTTCGATGAGCTGGTCGTACTGCACCCCGGACGGGCAGGCGGTCACGCACGCCATGCAACCGAGGCATCGGTCGAAGTGCGTCGCTGCCGCATCACCGCCCTGGCCGGTCTCCAGGATCTGGGTAATCAGGTGGATGCGGCCGCGCGGCGAGTCCATCTCCTCGCCCCACAGCTGGTAGGTCGGGCATGCGGGCAGGCAGAAACCGCAGTGCACGCAGTCGCCGGCCAGTTCGCGCAGCCGGCCGTCTGGATCCAGCAGGCTGTCAGCGCCGGCGGTGTCGGGCGCGCCAGTCATTAGATTCCTCCCACGAAACGGCCAGGCGCCAGCCGGTGCTCGGGGTCGAACTGGTCTTTGACTCCCTGCATCAGCCCGAGCGATGGCACCGGCCCCCAGACGTCGATCGCTTCGGTGACCTCTGCTGGCGCACTCACCACGACCGCGCTCGCCACGCTCGGCGGTCCGGCGGGCACCCGCAGCATCTCCAGGCCGGCCCGCACGGCCGCGACGAAACGAACGACCGCATCGGCCGGAGCACGCTCTCCCACCCAAACGTTCAGCACCCCTGCGCCCGCGGACCCCCCAATCTCCGCACCCAGGCCACACTCGGCCGCGGCCGTGCGGAGCACGGTCAGCACATCCGGCAGATGCGCGACCCAGAATGCGACCCGCACGGTGGTGCCTGCTCGCTCCCGGACGCCGGCTAGCTGCCGGACCAGACGAAACGGCCCGGCAGCCACCGGGGCGTCCGAGACCTCGCCGTCCCGCCGGGCCAATCCCGATTGCCCGTTCGCGCCCACCAGCGCCTGCATCCGCTCGGCCCGATCGGCGACACTGGCCTCGTCACCTTCTAGCAGCACAGCGACGCCGATTTTGCTGTCGGCGTCTGGCCAGTACAGCTCTATCGCAGCGGGCGTCAGTGGCGAATCGGCGATCATTTGCACGATCCGCGAGCTCGCGGCCGGATCGGGGCAGTCCAGTTCGAGCACGCGGGTGGCCGCTGGCAGTGGATGCAGCCGGAAGGTTGCCTGCGTGATCAGGCCGAGAGTGCCGTAGGAGCCGGCGAACAGCTTGCCGAGGTCATAGCCGGCCACGTTCTTGACTACTTTGCCGCCGGAGTGTGCGACGGTGCCGTCGGCGCGGACCACGGTGATGCCGATGAGCAGATCGCGCGGTGCGCCGTAGCGGTAGCGCAGCGGCCCGGTGGCGCCGGTGGCGATGAGGCCGCCGACCGTGCCCGCGCCGTGCGCAGGGTCGGCCGGCTGGTCGACTGCCAGCCGCTGATTCGCGCTGGCCAGGGTTTTGGCCAGCTCGTCCAGCCGAACGCCTGCCTGCGCGGTGACGACCAGGTCGCCGGCCGCGTGCTCGACGATCTGGTCCAGGTTGCGGGTGTCGACGATGAGGTCACAGCTGGCCGGCGGTCCGCCCCAGCCCAGGCGGCTGCCGGAGCCGCGGGCCACCACCGTCAGGCCGAGTCCAGCGGCGGCCGCCAGCAACGCGGCGGCCTCGGCCGTGGACGCGGGCGCGGCCACAAACCTGGCCGGGCGGCCTGCCACCGCGTCGGACTCGCGGGCGACCGCGATGTCCGGGCAGGCGCTCGTCAGTTCTGCCGGAATACCGTCTGGCGTGATCGGCGCGCGCGCTGGAGCCACCCCGTTCCCCATCAGAATTGCTCGATTGTCCCGGCAGCCACCAGCGGGTGCGGACCGTGGCGCACCCCGGGCACCTCACCGCACAGCCGCGGCGTGGGGAACACCTTGCCCGGGTTGCACAGGCTGGCAGGGTCGAAGGCGCACCGCAGCAACTGCATCGTGTCCAGGTCGTCGGCGCCGAACATCTTGGTCATGTACCGCGACTTGTCCACGCCCACGCCGTGCTCGCCGGTGATCGAGCCGCCGTGCTCAATGCAGAGGTCCAAGATCATGCCAGACAGCTTCTCCGCCGCTTCTTGCTCGCCTGGCACGCGGTCGTCGAACAGCACCAGGGGGTGCAGGTTGCCGTCGCCAGCGTGGAAGACGTTGGCCACCCGGATGCCGGTCTCCGCCGACAGGGCCGCGATCCGGTCCAGTACCTGGCCGAGCGCCGTCCGCGGCACCACCCCGTCCTGCACGATGTAGGCCGGGCTAATCCGGCCCACCGCGGCGAACGCGGACTTGCGCCCAGTCCAGATTGCCGCTCGCTCGGCCGCGTCTTTGGCCGCGCGGATCTCATAGGCGCCCTGGTCCGTGCAGATCGCCCGGACCGCGTCGGCCTGCGCCTCGACATCCGCGGTCGGCCCGTCCAGCTCAACAATCAGTACCGCACCAGCGCCCTCGGGATACTGGCACCGCACCGCCGCCTCGGCCGCTTCGATCGCCAGGGCGTCCATCATCTCGATCGCCGCAGGCACGATCCCGGCCGCGATGATCGAGGACACTGCCGCGCCGCCCGCGCCCATGGTGGTGAAGGCGGCGAGCAGCGTGGTGACCGCTTCCGGGATCGGCGTGAGCTTGACGACGATTTTGGTAACGACGCCGAGCGTGCCCTCGGAGCCGGTAAAGGCGCCGACAAGGTCATAGCCAGGGGCGGCGGCGGTGCCATCGCCCAGCCAGGTCAGCTCGCCCTGCGGGGTGACGATCTGCAGGCCCATAACGTGGTTCACCGTGAAGCCGTGCTTCAGGCAGTGCGCGCCGCCGGAGTTCTCGGCCACGTTTCCGCCCACCGAGCACACCACCTGGCTGGAGGGATCCGGCGCGTAGAACAAGCCGTAGGGCTCAGCCGCCTTGCTCACGGACAGATTCGTGACGCCCGGCTCGACGATGGCGCGACGGCTGACTGGATCGATCGCGATGATGCTGCGCATCTTCGCCGTCACGATCAGCACGCCGTCAGCTCGGGGCAACGCCCCACCGGACAATCCTGTGCCGCTACCCCGGGCCACGAACGGAATGTGCCGGACGCCGCACTCGGTGACGATGTCCGCGATCTGCTCTGCCGTCTGGGGCAGCACTACCACGCCCGGGCTGCACCGGTGCGCGGTCAGGCCGTCGCATTCGTACGTCCGCAGCTGCTGCGGGTCAGTGATGACACTGTCCGCGCCGCAGATCTCGGTCAGCCTGGCCACGAGCGTGCTGTCCATGTCCCCAGCATCCCTCGCCCGCCGCCACCCCGCTACTGCAGGGCCGGCGGCCCAGGAGCTGGCCGGTGGCCTCGGTCGGTGCTGGCATCCGGCTGGCACAGAGCCGATCAGCCGAAGACTGCCTCATAGGACCTCGAGTACTGGTCGGCTGCGATCGGAACGAGGAAGATGTCCAGTTCGCCCATCTGGGCGTGCGCCAGGCGATGGATGCCCTGGCCGAGGGCAGGATCGGCCGGCCCATGGAAACGCAGCGAGAACGCCAGCCGGTGGCCGGACACGCGCGTCGCCATCGGCACAACCCGGCCGAGGCTGATCGTCATCGGCCCGATCGGCGCCGCTCCGGCCGTGTTTTCCGGCCGCGTGCTCGGCGCGGCGGTGCTCGACTGGCCCCAGGCCTGCTTGATGACCGTGAAGTCACTGCCGACGACCGCCTCGAAGTCGCCAGCGGTCAGGGTGGTGAGATCCCGCATGGCCGCTCCATGAACAAGTACGCTGCCTCGGCTTGCTGGCCGGCGTCGCGCTGCTGGCCGCCGTTATCCTGCCCGCCAGCGTTGCCTGGCCCAGCGGTGTCGCCTTCCAGGGTGGCAAACCCGGCTCGCTCCCAGAATGCGCGGGCCGGATTCGTGCCAAGCACGTGGCATCTGACCGGCAGCCGGGCGGCATCCGCCTCCGCCAGCAGTCGACTGACCAGTTCGTGCCCGATCCCAGCCCCGCGGAACTCCGGTAGCAGCGCGAGGTCGACAATGCGGATCTCGTCCTCGCGCCGACTCACGATCAGGCGCCCGGCCGGACCTTCGTCGACGCAGATGATCAGTCTCGCGGCCGCCGGGAAGGTGCTGTGGTAATGGCGAGTCTGCGCATCGAATTGCATCCGGATGAACGCCTCTTCTTGCGCCTTGGACCAACCGAACGCAGCGAGTTCGTCGCGCCGAGTGGACGCATAGACCGCCCGCAGAAATTCGTCGTCCTCGCCCGGACGCTCCGGGCGCGTGCCAATTGCTCGCGCCATGGCCCTACCTTTCGGGCTGCAGCCGGTCTAATCTAAGTTGCGAAGCTGAGGCCGCCGCAAGGGGAGGCGTTGTGGCCGAGCAGATTTCGCGACGCACGTTCGTTCGCGGTGGAGCGGTTGCGCTAACTCTGAGCGCGGCTCCGGTACTCATCACCACAACTACCGGACGGTTGCCCCGCGCGGCCGCAGCACCACAGGCACCGTGGGGGCGCTCGCGGTTTACCCCGTTCGTCGGCGCTACCTTCCGCATGACAGGCGGCGGCGAGGACGTCAACGTTGTGCTCACCGACGTCCGCGAGCTGAGCCCGGTGCGGCGCCCAGGCGACGAGGACCGCTACTCACTGCTGTTTGCTGCCGCTCGCGGTCGCGTGCCGGCCGATGGCATCCGTCGTTTCCGGAACGAGGACTTCGGCCAGATTGACATGTTCGTCTCGCCGACTGGTCAGCGAACCGGTCCGGTCAATTATCAGGTCATCATCAATCGCCTGTGATCACAGCTAACCGGTGAGGAGACGACGGTGTCTGACCCGTTTCTCGGCGAGATCAGGATGTTCGGCTTCAACTTCGCGCCAACTGGCTGGGCGTTCTGCAACGGCCAGCTGCTGCCGATTAGCCAGAACACCGCGCTTTTCAGCCTGCTGGGCACAATCTACGGCGGTAATGGCACGACGACATTCGCCTTGCCGAACCTGCAGTCCCGGGTTGCGATTCATGCGGGCCAAGGCAGCGGGCTGTCCGCGTACGTGGCGGGTCAGGCTGGCGGTACAGAGACCGTGACGCTGTCAGCCGCCGAGATGCCCGCACACTCGCATCCGCTGCATGCCGATGCCACCATCGCCCGGTCGGCAGATCCAGGCGATCATGTGCTGGCGAAGGCCAAGACCGACATTTACGGAGACACGCTGCACGGGAAGACCACGCTGAACGGCAAGTCGGTGGGGGAGAGCGGCCAGGGCGAGCCGCACACGAACATCCAGCCGTACCTGACGCTCACCTTCTGCATCGCGCTGCAGGGTGTCTTCCCGGCGCGCAGCTGAGGCTCGGCCATGCCGGGTGCGGCTAGGCCTCGGGGTGCCCGCTGGCGGCAAGCCAGGGTGTCTCACTATCTGGGCACTTAGTATCATTATGTGAGCGAACCTGATCATCGTGACCGTCGGCGCTGGCTGATCTTGATCGTCGGCCTCCTGGCCATGACCGCCGGCTGCACGTTCCAGTACGGCCTTGCCTATCTCATCCCAGCGTTGCGGCACCAAGGGTTTTCGCTGGAGCTAGCGAGCATCCTGGTCGCCTGCCCGACCGCAGGGCTGCTGGCAACGCTGATCGGCTGGGGTGCCGCGGCGGATCGCTTCGGCGAGCGGTTTGTACTGGCCGCGGGCCTCGGCGCGGGCGGCGTGGTGCTGCTGATTACTGCCACGGTGCACGGCGCCGTGGGCCTTGGGTTCTGCCTGGCGCTCGGCGGCGCGGCCGGCGGCTCGGTGTTCGCCGCGAGCGGCAGGCTCATCCTCGGCTGGTTCGCCCGGCATGAGCGTGGCCTCGCGATGGGCATCCGGCAAAGCTCGCAGCCCCTCGGCGTGGCTCTGGCCGCCGCGACGTTGCCGGCTCTCGGCTCCAGCGGCACGGCCGCACCAATGCTCTTCCTCGGCTCGTTTTGCCTGCTCGCCGCCGTGCTGGTGGTAGTGCTCGTCCGGGACCCGGCGCGCGAGGAGTCGGCTCAGGCCCCGGAGGCGGCGCGTCCGTCCGAGCCGGGCAACGGGCAGCTGGCTGACGCGGCAGCTGCGGCGCCGATTGCGCGCCGGCCCTCGCCATACCGGCAGCCCGTGCTGTGGCGGATCCACGCCGCGAGCGCGCTGCTGGTCGTGCCGCAGTTCACCGTCGCTACGTTCGCCCTGGTCTTCCTCGTCGACGCACGCGGCTGGACGGCGCTGGCGGCCGGCCGGCTGCTCGCCGTGGCTCAGGTCTGCGGGGCCGGCTCCCGGCTCGGCGCTGGGTACTGGTCCGACCGGGTGGGCAGCCGGATGCGGCCGATGCGGATCCTGGCGCTAAGCACTGCCGTGGGCGTGGCAGCACTGGCGGCTGCCGCGGCCGCGGGCTCGGTGGTGGCCGTTCCCATCCTGCTGGCATGCGCCGTGGTCGCAGTGAGCACCAACGGGCTGGCGTTCACCGCGGTGGCTGAGTACGCCGGCTCGGCCTGGGCCGGGCGCGCGCTCGGCATCCAGAACACTGGGCAGAACGCCCTCGCTGCTGCGACGCCCCCGGTCCTCGCGCTGGCGATTGGCGCGATCGGGTTCGGGGCGTCGTTCGCGATCGTGGCGGCGTTCCCGATCGTGGCGGCGGCGTTCGTGCCGGTCTCGGTGGAACGCGCTCGCAAAGGTGCCGACGTCGCAGTCGCCGAGGCACCTGTCGTTCGAGGCGCCCGATCCGCCGGCTGAGTACCAGTGTGCAGACGCGGCATCGCCCAGTGGCGCAGCCTTCACCGGCGGTCTATCGCGGCCCCGCCTTCTGGGTGGTAGCCCGGCGGATGCCCGCCATCGACACGGCACTAAGCGCGGCGAGCACGATTGCGCACACCAGCACGGCCCGGAAATCACCCTCGAACTGCGACCCGATGCCGACTCCCACAACTGGAATGATGAGCCCGACGTAGGCGAAGACGAAATACGTAGACGCCACCCGACCGCGGAGCTCGGCAGGGGCTAGCCGGTTGGCGATCGACAGGCTGCCGATGAACACCGCGCCCACTGCTACCCCGCTGACAATCGTTCCGATCAGAAAGACGGCCAGCGACGCCAGGGACAGCGCGGCGACGATCAGGGCAAGCGCGACCAGGAACACCGCGAGCCCGACGACGATGACGGTCCGGCTGGGGTAGCGGGCGAGAAGGAGCTGGGTAAGGGCCGCCGTCGCGAACGCGGCGAATACCACCGCGCCACCGACCGCGTGGCTGTGCTGGTGAAGGATGTTGCCGAGGAAGCTCGGGGTCAGCGCACTGAACAAGCCAAGCAGGGAAAACGCGGCGAAGCCGGCGACGCCCGCGGCGATGAACTCGTTCCGGCCGGCCTTGGGGATGCCGAGGCCCGTGAATCGCAGGCTTAGCTTCTGCCGGTCCCCGACGGTCTCGGGGACGAGGATCAGCCCGATCGCCGCGACGGCGAGCACTCCCAGGTAAACCTCGAACACCAGCGCCGTTGGATCGGGCCCGAACTGGGCGAACAAGCCGGCCACAAGCGGGCCGAGGCCGAGACCGCCCATGTTCGCCATGGTGGCAACCATCGAGGGACGCCGCGCCGACGAGCCCTGGTAGTTGTCGGTGAGCGCCGCCGTGGCCGTGCCGGTCACCAGGCCGGCCGAGATCCCGGACAGCACCCGTCCGACGAACAGCCAGCCGAGCGCCGGCGCAACGATGAACACGACGGTGCTGACCCCGCTGAACGCGAGCGCCGCAGCCAGCACTGGGCGCCTGCCTACCTGGTCCGAGGAACGGCCGGCGAGCAGCAGTGCCACGAGGACGCCAACCGCATAGGCCGCGTAGATGATCGTGGTGAGCCCGGAGGAGAAGTGAAACCTAGCCTCATAGATGACATAGAGCGGGGTGGGCAGCGTGGTGCCGAGCATGAGCGCCGTGAACAGATAGGTAACAAGCCAGAAGGGCACCTGGCGGCGGAGAGCAACGCGGCGGCGCCCGAGCGCCCCGGTATCCGCCACGCTGTCGGCAGTCCGCTGGTCTGGCGTCCGCGGGCCGGCCTGCCGCGTCAGGGTACGACGTAGGCCAGGGTGACGGTTCATCCTGTGCCATTACCCGCATGCGGCGGCTGCCACCTGTGCCTGAGCGGAGCTGGCAGACCAGCAGTCGCAACGGACTGCGCGTGCCTGCCCAGCTCACCACCCTTCGGCCCGGCGAGTGCCACGCCGCTGGTCGTGGCCGGGTACTTCGGACGAGCGCTGGTTTAGTGCACCAGGATGGCTGCCAGCGTGCCAGCCAGCAGGAACGGGCCGAACGGCAGTTGCGTCTTGCGGCTGGCTCGGCGCGCTGCGATCAGGCCGATGCCCGTCACGGCGGCCAGCAGGTAGCCGCCGAGCACGCCGGCCAGGAAGGCAGTCAGGCCGAACCAGCCGAGGTACAGGCCGATCACCCCGGAAAGCTTGACATCGCCCCAGCCCACGCCGGCCGGATAGATGAAGGCTTGCAGCAAGAAGAACAGCAGCGCCGCGGCTAGCCCGATTGCCGCGTCCGCCAGGCGCGCACCGCCCGAATTGCCGCCCCAGCCGCCAGCAAGGGCGGCGACGCCGAGCAGTAGCAACGCCGCCGGGTAGGACGGCAGCGTGAGTACGTCAGGCAGCCGCTTGTACCTCGCGTCGATGACGGCGAGCGCTGGGCCGATGGCAGCCAGGTAGCAGAGGGCAGGCAGCACCGAGCTCGGCCCGAACCGCAGCCATAGCGCGGCGAACAACGCTGCCGACATCGCCGCTGCCGGCCAAGTGGACGGCGCGCTCCCCAGGTCTCGGTGGTCGCGCACGGCCCGGCTGGCGAGCAGCATGGCTCCGCCGCCGATCGCAAACCCGGCAGCCGCCATGCCGACGGCGGCTGCGCTGTCAGCCACGTTCACGATCTGCCGCATTCATCACTTAGGCGCCGTTGATGCTCTGGATCTCCGTCACCCTGATCGGGGCGCTGGTGCTCGCGGTGGTCGGATTCGGGTTACCAGGCACCGGGTTGCCGAAGAAGTCCGGATCGGCCCCCGGATGGAACACGACTTGCCAGGTCACCGTCACGGTGATTGTGGCGCCGGTGGCGGACTGCGTCCAGAGCACGCCGCAATCCGGCGCCTGGCCAGCGCCGGTGGCCGGAGCATGGCCGGACGGGAACGCCGAGCCAGTGGCAGGATTGCAGCTCGCGACGAACGGTGTGCCGGACCCGGCTGGAGTGACGCTCAGGCTCTCCTTCACTGGCTTTGCGACCACCGTGGCGGCCTGCTTGTCCGGCAGCGATGCGGTGACAAACTGAGTCTGCGGAAGGTTCCACCAGACGAAGGTGGCCAGGTTGACAAAGCCCCTGCCAACGGGACTCGTGGTGATGCCGGGCTTCGCCAGCTGCATGTGGTTGTAGGCGTACTCCGCCAGGATCCGCGGCGGGATCGGCGGCAGCGGCGGGGCGGTTCCGGTCGGCGCGAACCAGAACAGCGGCTCTGCGGCGCACTCGGCGATCTGCTGCGCGGTGTCATTTGGGTTGCTCGGCAGGAAGTACCATTCG
>DASXMP010000100.1:0-9496 GCA_036495585.1 Streptosporangiaceae bacterium | reverse complement strand
TGGCCGGGTGGAGCTGGGAGTCGGATTCGGCTGGAACACCGACGAGCTGGCCGACCACGGGGTCCCGCCCGGGCGCCGGCGGACGGTGCTGCGCGAGCATCTGGAGGCGATGCGCGCCCTCTGGTCGCAGGCCGAGGCCAGCTACGACGGCGAGTTCGTGTCGTTCGGCGCCGCCTGGGCCTGGCCGAAGCCAGTCCAGCAGCCGAGCGTGCCGGTCCTGCTCGGCGCAGCCGGCACGGACAAGACCTTCGCCTGGATCGCCCGCAGCGCGGACGGCTGGCTGACCACGCCCGGGGAGAACGACCTGGACACCAAGGCCGCCCTCCTGCACCGGAGCTGGCAGCAGGCAGGCCGGGCGGGCAGCCCGCGGATTGCCGTGCTGGCCGGGCGGCCCGACCCGGCAACGCTGGCGCACTGGGCGGACATCGGCGTCACGGAGGCGGCGTTCGGCATGCCGGACAGGTCCGAGGACGAGGTGGTCGCCTACCTGCAGCGCCTGGCCGGCAAGCTCGGTCTGTTCGGCAAGGCCCGGCTCCCGAGCCTTCCCGGCCTCCCCAGCCAACCCGGCCTCCCCAGCCAGCCCGGCCCGGCCACCGGCTCGGCGGCGCCGTGATGACGAGCGGCGGCGCCGCGCCGGACCTGACCGGCGCGCGCATGGACGTCAACCTGGCCGACCTGATCGGCGCCATCGCCGCCCGCGTCCCGGACCGCTGCGCACTCGCCTGCGATGGGGAGCGGCGCAGCTACGGCCGACTGATGCGCCGCGCGGCCCAGGTCGCGAGCCACCTCATCGCCGCCAGCCTGCAGCCGGACGAGACGGTCGGCCTCTACCTGCTCAACTCGGCGGCTTACGTGGAGTCCCTGCTGGGCTGCATGCTTGCTCGCACGATCCCGGTCAATATCAACTACCGCTATACCGGGAACGAGCTAGCGCAACTACTCGGCCGGGCCGGCCTCGCCGCTCTGGTGGTCGATGCGGAACACGCCGCGCTAGCCGCCTCGGTAGCGCCCGCCTGTCCGTCGCTGCGTCATGTGCTCGTCGTGGGCGGCCCGGCCTCCGCGGCGGGGGTGCGGTTCCCGAGTTCGGTGCCAGTCGGTGACTATGCGACGGCCACGGCCGCGACATCGGCCGAGCCGCCGGACAACGGCCGTAGCGGCGACGACAAGCTGATCATGTTTACCGGCGGCACCACCGGGCTGCCCAAGGGCGTGCTGTGGCGGCACGAGGACTTCTTCTTCTCCGCCCTGGCCGGGGGCAACCACTACGGGCCGCCACGGACCTCCGTGCCCGAAGTCGCCGCGGCCGCCGCTGAGGTACCAGCCGCCGGCTATGTCATCACCGCGCCGATGATGCACGCCGGCGGCACCTACACGCTGTTTTCCGCATTCATGCTCGGCGCCACCGCGGTTCTGGCCAGCAAGTTCGACGCCGCCGAGGCGCTGCGGCAGGTCGGCGCGGAGCGGGCCATGGTCTTGTCGGTTGTCGGCGACGCGATGGCCAGGCCGATCGCCGACGAGCTGGCAGCCCGCCCTGGCGAGTACGATCTGTCCTCGCTCAGGGTGTTCGGCTCGGGTGGCGCGCTGCTGTCGCCAGCGGTGCGCGCTCAACTGCTGGCCGCCAAGCCCGACCTCTACATCACCGATCGCTTCGGTGCCTCCGAGACTGGCACCGACGGCGAGCTTGGCCGCGACGCCGGCGGCCGCACCACGCTCACGCACGCCGGCAACATGCACGTCCTGGACGACCGACTGCGGCCGGTGCGACCGGGCGAGACTGGACGGCTGGCCAAGTCCGGCCACGTGCCGCTGGGCTACTTCGGTGACGCCGAGGCCAGCGCGGCGACGTTCCCCGTTCTTGATGGGGTGCGCTTTGCCCTGCTCGGCGACCTCGCCCGGCGCGAGCCGGACGGTTCCATCGTCGTCCTCGGCCGGGGTTCCACCTGCATCAATTCCGGTGGCGAGAAGGTCTTTCCCGAAGAGGTGGAGCAGGCGCTGAAGGCGCACCCGCAGGTGGCCGACGCAGTAGTGACGGGCGTGCCGGACGAACGGTTCGGCGAGCGAGCCGCGGCGGTCGTGCAACTGCGCGGCGGGTCAGCAGCCGACGCCGACGTGCTGCGCGCACACTGCCGGCAGACGCTGGCCGGCTACAAGGTGCCGGTCCGGATCGAGTTCGTGCCGGCCATCGTCCGCTCGCCTAGCGGCAAGGCGGATCTGCGCTGGGCCCGCGCCGCGCTAGCAGGCGCGCCGGCTCAGTCGTAACTGATGCTGACCTGCGGCGTGAGCGCAACCGACTGGCACGCCAGCACGAACCCGTCGGCCAGGTCGGCCTCCGCCAGCACCTCATTGCTGGCCATCTCGACCTTGCCACCGCTCAGCTGGCAAGCGCAGGCTCCGCAGATTCCTTCCCGACAGGAAAACGGCGCGTCCAGGCCGGCGTCGAGCAGTACATCCAGCATCCGAGTACCAGCAGGCCAGTCGAGCTCGCTGGTCGCGCCGTCGAGAGTGACCTCAAGCCGCGCCGCCACGCCAGCCGCGACGGGCTCGGGCGCCTCGAACGGGTTGTGCTGCAGCGACAGGAACCGCTCCACCTTGACGCCGCGCGACGGTACGCCGACCACTGCGGCTGCCTCGCGGGCCACGGACAGGAACGCGTCGGGCCCGCTGGCGTAGATCCGGTAGCCGGCGAACGGGCGGATCAGCGCGGCCAGGCCCGGCCCAGCGGGCAGGCCCTGGAGGACGTCCAGCCAGTGCACGATGGCAAGCCGCGGCCCGGCGACCGCCGCGAGATCACGCAGCGCGGCGCTGAAGATGACCGAGCGCTCGTCCCGGTTGGCGTAGATGAGGACGATCCGCCCCCGCCCGCGCAGCAGCACGGACTTGAGGATCGACATCACCGGCGTGATGCCACTCCCGGCGGCCAGCAGCAGGAAGTCGTCATCCAGCGAGGCTGGCACGAACATGCCGGCCGGCGGCATGACGTCCAGGGTGGTGCCGGGCCGGACGTTGTCGGCGATCCAGTGCGATGCGTAGCCGTCCGGCATCCGCTTGACGGTGATGGTCAGCGGGTCGCCGGTGAGCGGCGAACTGCACAGCGAGTAGCACCGCGCAATCGAGCCGTCCCGGTGGCTCGGAATCCGCAGGGTGAGGAACTGGCCAGGCTGGTACTCGAACGCCGTGGCCAGCTCCGGCGGCACGTCGAAGACCAGCGAGCAGGCGTCAGCGGTCTCCGCGATTACGGCGGCGACGCGGAGCTGATGGAACCCGCGAACGGGGGCGCTGCTCATGGTGGCCCGGCGGCAGTCGTCCGGCTCACGCTAGCCCGGTCACGGCGGCGCGACCGGCAGCTGCCCGCCGGCGACGGCAGCTTCGATGCTGTTACGCAGGCTGTCGCAGCGCTCGATCAGCGCTGTCTGCTCGCCCGCTGCCTGGCGGCGAGCGAACTCCGCGCACTGCGCCACCGAGACCGCGTCCCACTGCACGCTCGTGTGCTGCAGGCTGAACTTCGCTGCCCGCACCACCGCGTCACACCGGGCACAGCGGACGGCGCGGTACTGGGACTGCCGCTCGTCGGCCCGGATCGCAGCGGCCGGAGCGGTCACACTTCCACGTCCTCGGCCGATGGCGGGCGGGCGGCCAGGTTCGAGGCCACCTCGGCCTCCCAGGCCTCGACCGCGCGAGTGGTGTCTACCTCGAACTCGTGCCGCGCGACCATGTCGGCCTGGATGGCCTCGACGTCGGTATAGAACTGCTCATACCAGCGGCGCAGCTGGTAGACCGGCCCGTCATCCGCGCACAGCAGCGGGTTGTCGATGCGGCTCTTGTGCGTCCAGATGTCCACGTCCTGCTGGAACCCTAGGCCGACGAACTTGGCGAACTTCGCCGCGACCTTGTCCGCCTGCTCCGGCGACAAGCCAGGCAGCTTCTTGACGATCACGCCCCACTGGAGCACGAAGCGCTCGGGCGTGACGGGGTAGTGACAGTTGATCAGCACTGCCTCCATCGGCATACCGTGGTAGTCGTACTCCAGGTAGTCGATCATGTAAGAGGGGCCGTAGTACGCAGCCTCCGAGGTCAGCCCGATCTCCGCCGACTCTCCTGCGGACGCCCGGCCGGTGTCTGGCGCGTAGTCCCGCCGCGTCCTCGTGCGCAGGTACTGCGACGCGACGTGGCCCTCGAAGACGTTGCGGAAGTAGGTCGGGAAAGCGAAGTGGATGTAGAAGAAATGCGCCATGTCCACGACGTTGTCAACGACCTCGCGGCAGTTCGCCTCGACTGTCAGCCTGTCCCAGGTCCAGCCCGACCATGCATCGGAGTACGCCCCGTCAATCCGCGGGATGTCGACCTCGGCGGGCGGCGCGTTGCCCTGCGGGTCGTGCCAGACGAACAGCTGCTGGTTGCGCTCCAGCGCCAGCCATGACCTGGTCCGAGCGGTCGGCGGGACGCGGCGCGAATACGGGATCTTCGCGCACTTGCCGTCGCCGCCCCAGCGCCAGTCGTGGAACGGGCAGGCGATCGCGTCGCCCTTCACCTGTCCCCGGCTGAGGTCACCGCCCATGTGGCGGCAGTACGCGTCGAGGACGTGCAGCGCGCCGGTCGAGTCGGCGAACACCACCAGCTTGGTACCGAACCCCTCGACCGCATGCGGGCCGCCCTCGCGGAACGGCGCGGCCAGCCCCAGACAGTGCCAGCCGCGGGCGAACCTGGCAGGCGGCGCACCAGCGTCGATGCTCCGCACTCCGCTCCGGCCGTCCATCTGACCTCCATCACGCCGGGCCAAGCCCGCTACCCTAAGACTAGAACATGTTCTAGTCTTAGGCCCAGTACAGGCCCAAGACAAGCAGTGCGGGCCCCCAGACAAGCAGTGCAGGCCTGAGATAAGCACGGTTGCAGGATCGGAGGACCAGGTGGCTGTCAACGCCGGACACGAGGTCATCGACAGCCTCCGCGAGCTGGTGCCCATGCTGCGCAATCGGGCGCAGGACGCGGAGGACGCCAGGTCGGTGCCGGCCGAATCGATCAAGGATCTCGAGGGAACGGGGTTCTTCCGGCTGCTGCAGCCCGCCGCCTTCGGCGGGTTTGAGGCCGATCCGCTGACCTTCTACACCGGGGTCCGGCTCATCGCCAGCGCCTGCGGCTCGACCGGCTGGGTGTCCTCGGTCGTCGGCGTGCATCCCTGGCACCTCGCACTGTTCACCGCGCAGGCCCAGCAGGACGTCTGGGGCAGCGACCCGGGCACGCGGATGTCGTCCTCTTACGCGCCGACCGGCAAGGCGGTCAAGGTCGAAGGCGGCTGTCAGCTCAGCGGCCGGTGGAGCTTTTCCTCCGGGTGCGACCACGCCACCTGGGTGCTGCTCGGCCAGATCGTCACCGATGGCGAGGGTCGGCCGGTCGACTTCCGCACCTTCTTGCTGCCACGCTCGGACTATGTCATCGAGGACGTCTGGGACACCGTCGGACTGCGCGGTACCGGCAGCAACGACATCGTGGTCAGCGACGTGTTCGTGCCCGACTATCGCTCGCTGAGCTTTGCCGACGTGTCCAAGCTGGTGGTCCCCGGCCAGGAGGTCAACCCGGCGCCGCTGTACCGGCTGCCGTACGGGTCGGTGTTCTCCTACGCGATCACCACGCCCATCATCGGGATGGCGACCGGCGCCTACGAGGCGCACGTCGCCTACACGCGCGAGCGCGTCCGCGTCGCCTACATCGGCCAGAAGGCGGCACAGGATCCGTTCGCGCAGGTCCGGATCGCGGAGGCAGCGGCCGAGATCGACGCGGCCTGGCTCGCGCTGGAGCGGAATATGACCGACCTGATGGGCTACGCGCGAGCCGGGGAGCAGATCCCGATGAGCCTGCGGCTGCGGGTCAGGCGGGATCAGGTCCGCGGTACCGGCCAGTCGATCACCGCCGTGGACCAGCTGTTCGAGAACTCCGGCGGCCGGGCCCTCAAGACCGGTACACCGATCCAGCGGTTCTGGCGGGACGCGCACGCCGGCCGGGTGCACGCGATCAACGACCCGGAACGGGCGCTGTCGATGTTCGGCGGCGGCGAATTCGGCCTGCCCGTTCCCGCCGACGCGATGCTCTGACCGGCGGCATCAGCGGCATACGCCGGCAGGCATCCCGTTCCGGCATCCTTCCGAAGGAGTGGCGATGACCGACAGCACCATGCAAGCCGCTGCGGCTGGCCACATCACCGACGTGGGTGGTTACCGGGTGCGCTACTACGACTCGGGCACTTCGCCGGTCGCCGGCATGGCCGGCAGCCGGCGGGGGGACGCCGACACCGTCGTGCTTCTGCATGGCGGCGGCCCGGGCGCTGCGGCGTATACGAACTTCGGGCGCAATATGCCGGTGCTGGCCAAGCGGTTCCGGGTGCTGATGATGGATCTGCCTGGTTACGGCAAGACCTCGGCCCGGCCGGCCACCGCGCACTTCTTCGCCATCGCGGCAGACACGCTGGCCGGGCTGCTCGACCAGCTCGGGGTCGAGAAGGTGCACCTGGTCGGCAACTCGCTGGGTGGCGGTGCCGCGCTGAAGTTCGCGCTGCGGCACGGCCCGCGGGCCGGCCGCCTTGTCCTGATGGGACCCGGCGGCATGACGCTGAATGTCTTGACCCCCGACCCGACAGAAGGCGTGCAGCGGCTGATCGAGTTCGCTGCGCCACCGGGCCCGAGTCGGGACAAGATGGCAGCCTTTCTGCGCACCATGGTCTTTGATGAGCAGCTGATCACCGAGCAGCTGATCGATGAGCGGTTCGCGCTGGCGAGCCAGCCGGACGCGCTGGCTGGGGTTGCGGCGATGGGCGCGTCGTTCTTCGGCGAGCACGCCGAGGACGGCATGCTCTGGCGCGACGCGCACCGCGTCAAGCACGAGGTGCTGCTGATCTGGGGCCGCGAGGACCGGGTGAATCCGCTCGACGGCGCGCTGATCGCGCTCAAGCAACTGCGGCGGGCGCAGTTGCACGTGTTCGGCGGTTGCGGGCACTGGGCGCAGCTGGAGAAGTTCGACGAGTTCAACGAGCTGGCGCTGCGCTTCCTGGCCGGCGGCAGCCAATGACCGGAGGCATTCGATGACCGGCCTGATCAGTTCGCTCGGCTACCTGCGCTTCGAGTCGGCGGACCCGACGCCCTGGCGGGAGTTCGGCACCAGGGTGCTCGGCATGACCGAGGGTCGCGGGCCCGATCCGGACGCGGTGTACCTGCGGATGGACGATTTCCCGGCCCGCCTGGTGATCGTGCCGGGCGAGCATGACCGGCTGCTGGCGAGCGGCTGGGAGGTCAGCGACGATGCCACGCTGGAAGCGGTCTCGGCCGCGCTCTCCGCGGCTGGCGTGCCGGTCAAGGTCGGCGATGACGACATGCTGGCAGACCGCCGCGTCGGCCGGCTGCTGCTGGCCGAGGACCCATCAGGGAACGCGCTGGAGATCTTCTCCGGCGCGGCGCTCGATAACAGGCCGGCGGTCAGCCCGTACGGCAACGTGTTCGTCACTGGCGACCAGGGCATGGGCCACGTCGTGCTGCCCGCCCGCGACGACGCGGCAACCCTGGACTTCTACACCCGGCTGCTCGGCTTCCGGCTGCGGGACTCCATGCGGATGCCGGGCGAGTATTTCGGCCGCCCAGCCGGTGGCCCGCCGGTCTGGATGCGGTTCCTCGGCTGCTGCCCGCGGCACCATTCGCTCGCGCTGGCGCCGATGACGCCGGCGGCAGGCATCGTGCACCTGATGATCGAGGTCGCGGCCCTGGACGACGTCGGGCAGGCGATGGACCGGTGCCGCCGACGCAAGGCCGCCGTCAGCGCCACCCTCGGCCGCCATGCGAACGACCTCATGGTGTCGTTCTATGTGCAGACTCCCGGTGGCTTCGACATCGAGTACGGCACTGACGGCCAGGTGGTCGATGACAGCACCTGGGTGGCCCGGGAGAGCACGGCCATTAGCCTGTGGGGTCACGTGTTCGGCGCTGGCAGTGCACACTAGTTGGCCCGCTAACTGGGCACACTGACTGGGCACACTAATCAGCCGCCGCGCCGCATGGCGCCAGCCACGTATCGCGTCCGCGTCGCCGTCGGCAACACTGGTACGCGTGACGAACGACTTTGCCAGCAGCAACGGTGCTCGCGAGTTCGAGCCAGACGCCCAGCGCTTCCGCCAGGTGATGGGGCATTTCGCGACTGGCGTGACCGTGATCACCGGCCTGCATGAAGGCCAGCCGGTGGGGTTCGCCTGCCAGGCCTTCGCGGCCCTGTCGCTGGATCCGCCGCTGGTGCTGTTCTGCCCGGCGAAGTCGTCGGGAACCTGGCCGCGGATCGCCCGCATCGGTGAGCTGGGCGTGAACGTGCTCTCGGCCGGCCAGCGGGACCTGGCGCGCAGGTTCGGAGTCACGGCGGCGGACAAGTTCGCTGGCGTCGACTGGTCTGCCGCGCCGAACGGCGCGCCGTTGCTGGCCGGCGTGCTGACGTGGGCGTGCTGCACGGTGGAGACGGTGCTCGAGGCTGGCGACCACTTCGTCGTCACCGCCAGGGTGACCGCGCTCGGTGACAGCGTGCCTGGGCAGCCGCTGCTGTTCTACCGCGGCCGCTTCTCCGACTGCGCACCGGCCGCCGCGGACGCGCCGCCGGAGGTCGTCGACACCATGCTGTCCTGGCCCCGCTACGCCGACTGGATCTGAAGGCCAGGCGGGCGCAGCCCCCCGGGCCGGCTGGCGAACTGCCGGTAACCCGGTTTGCCGAGCCCTGCGGCGGGCGAGAAGATCAGGTGCCATGTCAGCCACTGCGGACCCGCCTGAGCTCGCCGACGCGTTCGGCCGGGCCTTGCTGGACCGGGTGGCCGGGACGGCCGATCCGATCGTGATCGAGCGCGACGACGGCTTTGTCAGCGTTGACACCTTCGACTACCTGGCCGGGCTCGACGAGCGGGACGAGTGGGCGCTGGACCAGGTCCGTGGCCGCGTACTCGATGTCGGCGCCGGGGCCGGACGCGTGTCGCTGGCCCTGCAAGAGCGCGGCCAGGAAGTGCTGGCCCTCGACATCTCCCCGGGTGCGACCGCGGCGTGCCGCCAGCGCGGAGTCCACGAGGCCTACACCGGGTCGGTCCGGCAAGCGGTAGCCGATGACCTGGCCGGCACCTTCGACTCGGCGGTGCTGCTCGGCAACAATCTCGGCCTGCTGGGCTCGCCGGCCGGTGCTATCAAACTCCTGGATGCCCTGGGCGAGCTCCTCGGCCCGGACGGCGTGATCGTCGGCACTGCGACCGACGTGTACCAGACCGATAAGCAGGTGCACCTCGACTACCACGAGCGCAACCGGCGTCGTGGCCGGATGGCCGGGCACATCACCTTGCGCGTTCGTTACCAGCGGATAGCGACCGACTGGTTCAGCTGGCTGGCGATGTCACCGCAGGAACTCGCCGGCCTCGCCGACGAGGCCGGCTGGCAGGTCACAGACATGCTGCCCGGTGCCACTTACGCGGTCGTGCTCGCGAGGTCGTAGCGCCGAC
>DASXMP010000099.1:0-1623 GCA_036495585.1 Streptosporangiaceae bacterium | reverse complement strand
GAGACCCTCGGGATCGTCGGTGAGTCGGGCTCGGGCAAGTCCACGGTCGCGCTGGCGATCCTTGGCCTGCTGCCGAAGAACGCGCATGTCGCCGGCTCGGTGACCGCGCTCGGCCGCCAGCTTCTCGGCCTGCGGGAGCATGACCTGGCGGCGGTCCGCGGCGGCACGATCGCCTATGTGCCGCAAGACCCGATGAGCTCGCTGAACCCGTCGTTCACCGTCGGATGGCAGGTGGCGGAGCCGATCTGGATCCGGCAGGGCATCGGCAAACCGGCCGCGCACCGCCGCGCGGAGGAACTGCTGGCGGCGGTGGGCATCCCGCGGCCCGCCGAGCAGGCGCGGCGCTACCCGCACGAGTTCTCCGGCGGCATGCGGCAGCGGGCGGTGATCGCGATGGCGATGGCCAACGACCCGGACATCATCATCGCCGACGAGCCGACCACGGCGCTCGACGTGACGATCCAGGCGCAGGTGCTGGAGGCGCTCAAGGCCGCCCGTGAGCAGACCAGCGCGTCGATGATCTTGATCACCCACGACCTGGGCATCGTGGCCGGCATGGCGGACCGGGTCATGGTCATGTACGCGGGCAAGCCGGTGGAGACCGGTGCGGTGGACGAAATCTTCTTCCGCTCCCGGATGCCGTACACGCTGGGCCTGCTCGGCTCGCTGCCACGACTGGACATGGACAGCACCGCGCCGCTGCAGCCCATTCCCGGCACACCGCCGTCGCTGATCGGCCTGCCGCCAGGCTGCCCGTTCGCGCCCCGCTGCCCGGTCGTCTATGACCGCTGCCTGGCGAAGGAACCTGCCCTGCTTGACGTCGCCGTCGGGCATAAGTCCGCCTGCCACCGCAGCGCCGAGCTGGTCGCGGGCGTGCCGATCTTCGAGCCAACCTGGGTGGATACCGGCAACGGCGACGGGAAAGATCTTTTTTCCGTACGTCGCGGCGCCGGCCAGCTGCCCACGGCAGGGACCGCCGCACAGCCGGTCATCGGGGTGACCGCCCTGGTCAAGCACTACCCCATCCGCGGTGGCAAGCTGGTGCGCCGCCAGGTGGCGGAGGCCCACGCCGTCTGCGGCGTGTCCCTGGAGCTGAACCCCCGGGAGACCCTCGGCCTGGTCGGCGAGTCGGGCTGCGGGAAGTCAACCGTGGCCCGGACCATCTTGCAGCTCCTGCACGCCACGTCCGGCTCGGTCCGGTTCGAGGGCCGGGAGCTGACCACTCAGAACCGGCATGAGCTCCGCCCGCTCCGCCGCGACATCCAGATCGTCTTCCAGGACCCGTTCGCCTCGCTCGACCCGAGGATGCCGGTCGGCCAGATCGTGGCCGAGCCGCTGCATGTGCACGAGCGATGGGACCGGAGCACCGGGCCGGCCCGGGTCGCCGAGCTGTTCCGGCTGGTCGGGCTCAATCCCGAGCACCGTAACCGGTACCCGCACGAGTTCTCCGGCGGCCAGCGGCAGCGAGTGGGCATCGCGCGTGCCCTCGCCCTGGAGCCCAAGGTCCTGGTGCTGGACGAGCCGGTCTCCGCGCTCGACGTCTCGATCCAGGCCGGCGTGGTGAACCTGCTGGAGGAGCTGCAGGACCGGCTGGGCCTGTCGTACCTGTTTATCGCGCACGAC
>DASXMP010000098.1:0-28103 GCA_036495585.1 Streptosporangiaceae bacterium | reverse complement strand
CTGCTGCGTGAGCACTTCACGGCCGGACGGCTCGCCGAGGAGGAGTTCAATGAGCGGCTGGACCGCGTCTACGCCGCCAGGACCATCGGCGAACTCGACCCGCTTCTCGCGGACCTGCCCACCATTGACCTGTACCGGCTGCCCGACGCTACGCTGACGCGGGATCCGCGCCGGACAGATCCCGGCCCGGGCAGGCGGCGTCGGCGACGCTCCTGGCGGCGGGCCTGGGGCGCCTGGCTCGTGATCAGCCTGGTCTGCCTCATCGACTGGGCCACCGGTGCCGGTCACGGCTTCCCCTGGCCAGTGCTGGTGATCGTGCCGCTGGCCGCGGTGATCGGTGGCGCCTGGGTAGTCAGCTACGCGTTCCGCAGCGACCAGGTGCCGGGCCTGAACCGGGGCTCTCCGGGCGAGCTGCCAGGCCCTGGCGATGACCTCCCCGGGCGCCCCGGCCGCTAGCTGGCAGGCGCCGCAGCGGTTGCCAGCCCGGAATATCCCGGTCGCACTTCTCGTTCTTACCGGCGACTGAATCGGTCCTGTCCCGCCCCGGCGGGCCGGGTTCGCGTTGCGTGCGCGGGTGACGTAGACTTTCCCACGGCCTGAGGGCTGTTGTCGGCGTGTGAAGTTAACCCACCTTCAAACGTGTTGGACGACGCCTGCGCGAGCACCAGGCGGTGCACGATCAGGCAGGGCACGATCAGGCAGGGCACGATCAGCCCAACCA
Source organism: Streptosporangiaceae bacterium (assembly GCA_036495585.1). Taxonomy (GTDB): domain Bacteria; phylum Actinomycetota; class Actinomycetes; order Streptosporangiales; family Streptosporangiaceae; genus JAJYUU01. The sequence goes on along the minus strand of DASXMP010000098.1, from coordinate 27,382 downwards.
CAAGCGGTCAGCTGCAGGCACGTTGGCAGGCTGGCAAGCGAGCGGTAACGGCTACACAGCAGTAGTACTAAGACGAGCAGCGAAGCGCGGAGGGCATGGCCAAAAAAGACGGCGCCATCGAGATCGAGGGAACGGTCGTGGAATCGCTCCCGAACGCCTTCTTCAGGGTGGAGCTGGACAACGGGCACAAGGTCCTGGCCCACATCAGCGGCAAGATGCGGATGCACTACATCCGGATCCTGCCGGATGACCGGGTCGTCGTGGAGCTAAGCCCCTACGACCTCAGTCGTGGGCGGATCGTCTACCGATACAAGTAAGCGAGCAAGCACAGCCGGGAGCCGGCTGCGCGAGGGAGACCAGGCAAATGAAGGTCAAGCCGAGCGTGAAGAAGATCTGCAGCAAGTGCAGAATCATTCGCAGGCATGGCCGGGTCATGGTCATCTGCTCTGACCCGCGGCACAAGCAGCGGCAGGGCTGAGGCAGGGCCCGGACGGCATTATCAGGGCTGCAGGCAGCTGGGCTCAGCTACGCGGCTGGGCCCACGGGCCGGGGCACCTGGCAGCCGGGGGCCTGACAACTGAACCGAAGCACGACAACTGAATCAAGTACGCACCGCAACCCGCGGCTGGTGACTCCGGCCAGCGGGACACCCCTGGGGGAGGCCAGGGCCGCGCCCGGGCAGGGACGCGGGGCGGCGCGCAGGACCTCCGCAGACCAGAAGGAGAACTGCCCACGATGGCACGCCTCGTTGGCGTCGACCTGCCGCGCGAGAAGCGGCTCGAGGTCGCACTTACTTACATTTACGGGATCGGCCGGACCCGGGCTTTTGAGACGCTCGCTGCCACGCAGCTCAGCGGCGACACCCGGGTGCACCAGCTGTCCGACGAAGACGTCATCAGGCTGCGTGACTGGATCGAGGCCAACTACAAGATCGAGGGTGACCTCCGCCGCGAGGTGCAGGCTGATATCCGGCGCAAGATCGAGATCGGCTGCTACCAGGGCATCAGGCACCGTCGGCAGCTTCCGGTCCACGGCCAGCGGACGCAGACAAACGCCAGGACCCGCAAGGGCAAGAAGAAGACCGTGGCCGGCCGCAAGAAGGCCGGCAAGAAGTAGTCCGCTGCAACTGCCCGCGCGGCTGGTCACGCGCAGCGCGAGCAGGTGCAGTCGGTCCGACCACCTCCGCAAGGTAGAAGGAGCAGGATGCCTCCGAAGAGCCGTACCGGCGTCAAGAAGGTACGCCGGAAGGAACGCAAGAACATCGCGCACGGACACGCGCACATCAAGAGCACCTTCAACAACACGATTGTGTCGATCACCGATCCCGGTGGCAGCGTGATCTCCTGGGCCTCGTCCGGCCAGGTTGGTTTCAAGGGCTCGCGCAAGTCCACGCCGTTCGCCGCCCAGATGGCCGCCGAGGCCGCCGCGCGCCGGGCGATGGAGCACGGCATGCGCAAGGTGGACGTGTTCGTGAAGGGCCCAGGCTCTGGCCGCGAGACGGCGATCAGGTCGCTGCAGGCGACCGGCCTTGAGGTCGGGTCCATCCAAGATGTCACCCCCGTTCCGCACAACGGCTGCCGCCCGCCGAAGCGGCGCCGGGTCTGAGGAGTTAGCAACAGATGGCTCGATACACCGGTGCGGACTGCAAGCGCTGCCGCCGCGAGAAGACCAAGCTTTTCCTGAAGGGTGCTAAGTGCGACTCGCCGAAGTGCCCGATCGAGATCCGGCCGTACCCGCCGGGTGAGCACGGCCGCAACCGGCCCAAGGAGAGCGAGTACCTGCTCCAGGTCCGCGAGAAGCAGAAGGCCAAGCGGATCTACGGCGTGCTGGAGAAGCAGTTCGCCAATTACTACGAGGAAGCGGCGCGCAAGCGCGGCAAGACCGGTGACGTGCTGCTGCAGATCCTCGAGACCCGGCTGGACAACCTCGTCTACCGGGCCGGCTTCGCCAAGAGCCGGGACGCCGCCCGCCAGGCCGTCGGCCACGGGCACATCCTGGTGAACGGCAAGAAGGTGGACATTCCGTCCTACCGGGCCACCGAGAACGACATCATCGAGGTCGCGCCAAAGTCGCAGGGCATGACCCCGTTCATCGTGGCCAAGGCCGAGGCGGGCGATCGTACGCCACCAGCCTGGATCGAGGTCATCCCGGACAAGATGCGGGTCCTGGTGCACACGCTGCCGGTGCGCGCCCAGATCGACACCCTGGTCCAGGAGCAACTCATCGTCGAGTACTACTCGAAGTAACGGGCCGGAGGCAACGGCCAGCCAGGCCGACCCCGAAGGCCACACGCGGGCCGCGACCACAACGGTCCAGAGCCTGCGAGGAAGACCGCTGGCGGCCATCCGCCTGCGAGGGATCGCAGCTGTCATATAGCGGGCAGCGCGGAAAGGAAAGTCATGCTCATCGCCCAGCGCCCAGGCCTGACCGAGGACCAGGTCGACGAGTTCCGGTCCAGGTTCGTCATCGAGCCGCTGGAGCCAGGTTTTGGCTACACCATCGGCAACTCAGTGCGCCGAACGCTGCTGTCGTCGATTCCTGGCGCGGCTGTCACCAGCATCCGGATCGAGGGCGTGCTTCACGAGTTCTCGACGGTGCCCGGCGTGACCGAGGATGTCACCGACATCATCCTCAACCTCAAGTCGCTCGTGGTCTCCTCCGAGCACGACGAGCCGATGCACATGTACCTGCGCAAGCAGGGCCCCGGTCCGGTCACGGCCGCGGATATCGCGCCGCCGGCCGGCATCGAAGTGCACAATCCTGAGCTGCACATCGCCACGCTGAACGCCAAGGGCAAGCTGGAGATGGAGCTCACGGTCGAGCGCGGCCGCGGCTACGTCTCGGCGGCTCAGAACAAGCAGCCGGGCCAGGAGATCGGCCGGATCCCGATTGACTCCATCTACTCGCCCGTGCTGCGCGTCTCCTACAAGGTCGAAGCAACCCGAGTCGAGCAGCGGACCGACTTCGACAAACTCATCCTGGATGTCGAGACGAAGGCGTGCCTGCGGCCGCGGGACGCCGTCGCCTCGGCCGGGAAGACGCTGGTTGAGCTCTTCGGTCTCGCCAGGGAGCTGAACCTGGATGCCGAGGGCATCGACATTGGCCCGTCCCCGACGGACGCTGCCCTTGCCGCTGACCTGGCGTTGCTGATCGAGGAGCTGAACCTGACGGTCCGCTCCTACAACTGCCTCAAGCGTGAGGGCATTCACACCGTCGGCGAGCTGGTCGCCCGCAGCGAGCAGGATCTGCTGGACATCCGCAACTTCGGCGCCAAGTCGATCGAGGAAGTCAAGCAGAAGCTGGCCGACATGAGCCTGTCGCTGAAGGACTCGCCGCCCGGATTCGACCCCGGATCGGCTGCCGACAGCTATGGTGCCGACGACGAAGACGACTACACCGAGACCGAGGAGTACTGACAGGCCCACGCCTGCCGGTAGCTGACCTCACGTCAGTACTGAACCAAGGAGAACCCTGCGATGCCCACGCCCACCAAGGGCCACCGGCTCGGCGGCAGCCCTGCCCATCAGCGGCACATGATGGCCAACCTGGCCACCGCCCTGTTCGAGCATGGCAAGATCACCACGACCGAGGCCAGGGCCCGCAGGCTGCGGCCTCTGGCCGAGCGGCTGATCACGTTTGCCAAGCGCGGTGACCTGCACGCCCGACGCCAGGTGCTGACTGTGGTGACGGACAAGAGCGTGGTGCACACGCTATTCGCCGAGATCGGCCCGAGTTTTGCCAGTCGCGACGGTGGCTACACCCGTATCACCAAGGTCGGTCCCCGCAAGGGCGACAACGCCGCGCTGGCGGTGATCGAGCTGATCCAGGAAGAGGCGGAGCCGCGGACGCGGCGGCGCCGGACTCGTCGCGCTCCGGCCGCAGCCGGTGCGCGGGCTGGCCGCGGCCAGGCCGCGGCGGCGACCGCCGTGGCGGAGCCCGAGGCCGACTCACTCGCCGAGGCCGAGGCCGAGGATGGAGTGGACGAGGAGACCGCGCCCGCTGACGAAATAGCTGCCGAGGACGAGGACTCCGGCGAAGCAGCCGAGGACACCGACGAGCAGTAAGGCTGCCGACAGCGAAGTACCGGGTGAGCCCGGCCGGCCCGCGCCGGCCGGGCTCACCTTGCTCAGGCTGCGGCTCAACCTGCGCTACGACGGCGCAGCCTTCCACGGCTGGGCCGCTCAGCCCGGGCTGCCCACTGTCGAGCAGACCGTGGCAGAGGCGCTCTGGCGGGTGCTGCGGCTGCCCGAGCCACCCGCCCTAACCGTCGCCGGACGCACGGACGCGGGCGTACATGCCCGCGGTCAGGTCGTGCATGCCGACGTCCCGGCCGAGAGCTGGACGTCCGCGGCCGACACCGCAGCCCGGCGCCTGGCCAGGCTGCTGCCCGCCGCGGTTCGTATCGCCGCGATCGCCCCGGCCCCGGACGGGTTCGACGCCCGATTCTCGGCCTTGTGGCGGCGCTATTCCTACCGGGTCTGCGACGACCCAGCGCTGGCCGACCCGTTGCGCCGACACGACACGCTCTGGCATGACCGTCCGCTCGACCTTGACCGGATGAACCAGGCCGCCCGGGCGTGCCTCGGTGAACACGACTTCGCCTCGTTCTGCCGTCGGCGGGAGGGCGCGACCACCATCCGCGAGCTGCTTCGGCTGGACTGGGCCAAAGCCGAGCGGGGAGTCTCGGTGGCAACGGTGATGGCCGACGCCTTCTGCCACAACATGGTGCGCGCGCTCGCTGGCGCCCTGCTGAGTGTGGGCGACGGCAGTCGTCCGCCGGGCTGGCCAGCCGAGGTCCTGGCGGCCCGCCAGCGCCACCCCGCGGTCCGGGTCGCGCCGCCGCACGCGCTGTGCCTCGAGGAGGTCGGCTACCCCGAGCCTGCCGGGCTGGCTACTCGGGCCCTGGCTACCCGGCGCTTGCGGATCGCAGATTCCTAGCCATGGGAACGAGCCCGCGTGCTGCCTCGGCCGGGCGGATGCGCGCGGCCGCGCCAGGGCAGGGCGCTCGTTCCCGGCTTAAAGAGGTTTAGGACGATCCGCCGAGCATCCGGTCGGTGAGGCTCACGTTCGCCGTCTTGTCCAGCAGGCTCGTCATGAACTGCTCGAGCGTGGACTGCTGCGCCGGGCGGGGCTTCTTGAGACTGGTCAGCTCGGCCCAGATCAAGATCAGGTAGTGGCCCTTCGCCGCCGCCTCCTCGATGCCCGCCCCAGTGCCGATCTTGCTAGTCGGACCGTGCTTGGCTTTCAGTTGCGCCACGAAGGCACTCGGGCCGGCGGAGCGCGCGGCGGTTCGGGCGGCCGCTGCCGTGCGCAGGTTGAACACGCCGATTGTGCCCATCAGCCCCGCCGAGCTAGAGAGGTAGGTCGCGCGCGCGGCCTGATCGCAGCCCGCGGCGGAGAGCGCAGAGATGAGGTTCGAGCCGGTGACCGCGGTGCTGCAGTCCTTGCTCAGGCTGGTCGCGGCGCGTGTCACCGGCGCGCTCCCAGCCGTAATGCTCGCCGGATAGAGCTGGGCGACAGTCAGCGGCGCCGGATCGGTCTTGCGGGTAGCGATATGGCCGTACGGGCCGAGCGTGGCGGAGGGGACCGGGGAGATTGAGGGGCTCGGGCCCCGGCTGGCGGCCAGGTGCGGCTTGCGGTAGATGTGCAGCACGGTATAGCCCAGCGCGCCAACGGCCGTGAGGACGAGGATCAGCGCGACAGTGATGGCGATCTTCACGCTGGCGGGGCGGCGGCGGGATCGGGAGCTGCCGCGCCTGCTGCCCTGCGGGACGCTGTGCGGCCCGCTGCGCCTTCCGGGCGTCCGTCCGGGCATCGCACCAGGGGGAGCCGGGTCCGGCCCGGGGAGGGCGCGGCGCGGGCCGGTGACGTCCGGGCCAGGCGGGGCCAGGGTCTCACCATTGGCGAGTGCGGGGCTGATTGCCGGGCCGGGCTGGCCTGGCCCCGACCGGGCCGGCTGCAGCTGGGCCTGCGAGCGGCTGCCAGCGGCGCGGCCTGGCCCGCTGGGACTGCCTGCGTCCGGTCGGTTCGGCAGGGTCCAGGTCCCGGTCGTCCGGCCGTCGGCTACCGGGCTGAAAGTCTGCGTCGACGTGACGTCAGCCGATGGGTCGCTCACCGCTAGCAGCTGGTAACCGGGGTCGGTGTCGGACTTCGGGTCGGCGTCGTAATAGCCGGATCGCCCGCGGCCATCGCCGGGCCTGCCTGGTTCGGCCTGCCGCTGGCCAGCTGGATAGCCGCCCGTCGGCCAGCTAGCGTCCCGGCCGGACGGCGGCCACTCCGGGCCCGGCCAGCCGGGCCTGCCGTCGTTTGGTCCCTCCGGGCGGCGCCCGCCCCGGCCGGTGCGCCCGCGGTTCCACGTGGAGAACTGGCCGGGCGGGTAGACCGGCGGCGGCTGGTCCGGAGCCGGCGGATAGCCGCGCACCGGGCCCTTGCCGACGGCCGCGCCGCCGCCCGAGCCGGACCAGCTCGCGCCCGGCCTCGATCCGGGCGCCGGGATGGCGTGCCCGCCCGAGGAGGCCGGGCCAGCCTGATAACCGGGCGCGAACACCCCCGGCTGGCCCCCGGGTCGGCCGGGACCGCCGAAGGCGTCCGGCCTGTTCCCGCGGGTGCCGTCTCCCGGCCGACTCCGCGGGTCCTGGCTACGCGATCCGTCACCGCGGCCCGCAGGGCCGTTGCCGCGGCCCCGATCGGGATGCTGGCTGTCGGGATGGCCTGTCGCCTGGCTGCTCGGCCGCCGGCGGTGACCACCACCTCTGGACGGCGCGGCCGCCCTCTCGTCCTGACTACGTTCGCGCAGGCTGTCCTCGTCCGGCGTGGCCCCGCGCCAGCGGCCGCCGCGGCGGTCTGCGGCGTCGTCGGCGGGGGTGCGCATGCCTGGGAGCGTATCGTCACTCGCGGGTCAAGTTCGGCTCCTCGGGCGTTTCCGGACGCTCCCCGGGGTCGGTTACCTGCCCGGGCCCGGGCAGGTACTGTGGGCGGTGCCGAGGCAACGGTTTGCAGGCGGGCCGGTGCAGGTGCGGGCGGCCCGTTGCGCTCGCTTTGACCGTTGCAGGTTACGGCCGGTATCCTTGCGGGCGTCCATGTGTACTGGCCTGCCCGCCTATCCGGCTGGGACAGGCGCGGCGCCGGTGCCTGCGGATTCTCGCGCCAAGCCACGAACCTTGCGCCCGGCGCGGACCAGGATTTCAGGACTCAACAGACGAAGGCTCTGACTGTGCGCACATTTAGCCCGAAGGCCGCTGACATCCAGCGCCAATGGCACGTCATCGACGCATCGGACGTCGTACTCGGCCGGCTGGCGAGCCAGGCGGCGCGGTTGCTGCGCGGCAAGCACAAGCCGATGTTCGCGCCGCATATCGACACTGGTGACTTCGTCATCATCGTCAACGCGGCCAAGGTGGCCCTGTCGGGTGACAAGCTGCGGGACAAGATGGCTTACCGGCACTCCGGCTACCCGGGCGGGCTGCGCGCGACGTCCTATGCGGAGCTGATGGAGAAGAGCCCGGAGCGGGCTGTCGAGAAGGCCGTGCGGGGCATGCTGCCGAAGAACGCGCTCGGCCGTCAGACGCTGCGCAAGCTCAAGGTGTACGCGGGCCCCGACCACCCGCACAAGGCGCAGCAGCCGGTGCCGTTCGAGATCAGCCAGGTAGCGCAGCAGGCGAGCGCCGCCAGCTGATGAGCGGCCGGGTTAGCCAGACCAGATAGCCGATCGACCGGAAAGCACGAGGAACACAACGTGGCCGAGTCCACAGAGACGCTGGATACCGGAGCAGAAGCCGAGGTATCCCCCGAGGAGCAGCTGTCGGAGTACACGACCCAGACCGGCGACAGCCAGTCCAGGTCGGCGGTCCGCAAGCCGGTCGTTACCGGTACGGCGCTGGGCACAGGGCGCCGCAAGCAAGCCATCGCCAGAGTTCGGATCCAGCCCGGTACCGGCGAGTGGAAGATCAACGGCCGCTCGCTGCGCGAGTACTTCCCCAACAAGGTGCACCAGCAGCTGATCAGCGAGCCGTTCGTGACGCTTGGTGCGGAAGAGCAGTTCGACGTTATCGCCCGGATCGACGGCGGCGGCGTGAGCGGGCAGGCGGGCGCGATGCGTCTCGGTATCGCCCGCGCCCTCACTCTCGTTGACGCTGAGAGCAGGCCGACGCTCAAGCGGGCAGGCTTCTTGACCCGGGACGCCCGTGTCATCGAGCGCAAGAAGGCCGGACTCAAGAAGGCGCGCAAGGCTCCGCAGTACTCCAAGCGGTAACCTCAGCCGGCCCTGGCAGGCGGCGGCACGGTTCACGGCATGGAGGATTCTGGCGGGCGATGGGCCACCTTTTCGGTACGGACGGTGTTAGAGGCGTCGCAGGTCGTGAGCTGACCGCCGGACTCGCGATGAGCCTGGCGGCCGCAGCGGCGGACGTGCTGACCACAGGGAAGGCCAGCCAGCGCCGCGACCCGGCCAACGCGCACGCTGGCCGCCCGCTCGCCGTTGTCGGGCGTGACCCCCGGGCCTCGGGCGAGTTTCTCGAGGCCGCGGTGGTGGCGGGGCTTGCCGCCAGCGGTGTCGACGTGGTCCGGCTCGGCGTGCTGCCGACGCCCGGAGTGGCCTACCTGACGGCGGCCATGGGTGCCGAATTTGGCGTGGTCTTGTCGGCTAGCCACAATCCTGCTCCGGACAATGGCATCAAATTCTTTGCCCGCGGCGGCCTGAAGCTGCCGGATGCAGTCGAGGACGAGATCGAGAGGCGGCTGGCGGCTGCCGGGCCAGGCGGGTCGCTGCCCGGAGCGGACCAGCCGGGCATGCTGCGTGGCCCGGCTGGCGTGCCAGCCCCGGGTTTTGGCCGGATCCGGGATGCGGCCGCCGAAGGCGAACGGTACCTCGACCACCTGCTCAGCACGCTGGCTGCCGGCGTGGGCGGAGTGGCACGCGGCCCGCTGGCCGGCCTTCAGGTCGTGGTTGACACCGCCAACGGGGCCGCGGCCGCGTACGCGCCGGAACTGCTGCGCCGTGCGGGCGCGGACGTCATCTCTATCGGCGCGGAGCCAGACGGGCTGAACATCAACGAGGGCTGCGGTTCGACCAGCCTCGCGGCGCTGCGCGCTGCGGTGCTCGAGACCGGCGCGGACGCCGGCATCGCCCACGACGGAGACGCGGACCGGTGCCTGGCCATCGACGCGTCCGGCCAGATCATCGATGGCGACCAGATTCTCGCGGTGCTCGCGATCTCGCTCAAGGCCCAGGGGCGCCTGACAAACGACACTGTCGTCGCGACGGTGATGTCCAACCTCGGCTTCCGGGACGCGATGCGATCGGCAGGCATCGACGTCGTCGAGACCCCAGTGGGCGACCGCTACCTGATCGCGGCCATGCTTGACGGCAAGTACGTGCTCGGCGGCGAGCAGTCCGGACACATCATCATGCTGGATCACGCCACGACCGGAGACGGGATGCTGACGGGCCTGCACCTGCTGGCGGAAGTCGCCCGCCAGGACCGGCCGCTTGCTGATCTCACCAGCGTCATGACGAGGTACCCGCAGGTCCTCATCAACGTGGCGGGTGTCGACAAGACGGTGGTGACGTCGTCGGCTCAGCTGGGCGACGCGGTCGCGGCCGCGGAGGCGGACCTCGGTGACAGCGGCCGGGTGCTGGTCCGCCCGAGCGGCACCGAGCCGACCGTCCGCGTCATGGTCGAGGCAGCTGACGCCGCTCAGGCAGAACGCGTTGCCAGCCAGCTTGCCGACGTCGTCCGTGACATCAGCTGAGCAAATGGCGTGGCGGCCGCGTCGCCGGCGGCCAGGTGCTCCGGCGTGGTCACCTGGTTAGCTTCCGGCACGTGGCAGGCTTAGCGCATGATCGTTGGCATCGGCGTGGATGTGGCCGAGATCGCCAGGCTAGAGCAAGCCCTCACGAGGACGCCGGGGCTGGCCTCCCGGCTGTTCGCTGAGAGCGAACGAGCTGGCTCGTCCCGGTCGCTGGCCGGCTGCTTCGCGGCCAAGGAGGCAGTCGCCAAAGCGCTCGGCGCGCCGCGCGGCCTGCGCTGGACGGATGCGATCGTCGCGCATGGGCCAGATGGTCGGCCCACGCTAGACGTCCGCGGCACCGTCGCGGCCTGCGCCGCGCGCCTCGGCGTCGTCTCCTGGCATGTGTCGATCAGTCACGATGCGGGCATCTGCGTCGCCATGGTGGTCGCAGAGCGGTGACGAGCTACCCGGGCGCGGCAGAGTTGTGCTGGCGCTGTCCCGTACCCCGCCGCCGGTTGACGAGGTAAATGAGGGCGAGGCGATGAGGGCAGCACATGTCGTGCCGGCCGTCCGCGCGGCTGAGCAAGCACTGATGGCGCAGGTGCCGGACGGAACGCTGATGCAGCGCGCGGCCACTGGGCTCGCGGCGATTTGTGCCGGGCTGCTCAGCCACGTTTACGGCTCGCGCGTTGTGGTGCTGGCCGGCGGTGGCGACAACGGCGGCGATGCGCTCTACGCCGGCGCTCGGCTCGCCGCACGCGGTGCCGCCGTCGTCGCGGTCGGCGCGAGTCCCCGGATACACCGGGCCGGCGCAGCCGAACTTCTCGCGCGGGGCGGCAGCCTGATCGACGCGCAGGCCGAGGCCGGCGGAGCGCACCTGCCAGCGGAGGCCATCTCTGCGGCTGCGCGCGCTGCCATCGCATCCGCCCACCTGATCATCGACGGCCTGACGGGCATTGGCGGCCAGGGCGGCCTGCGCGAGCCGGCCGCGACTCTCGCCAGGCTGACCGGCGAGGCCCGCCGCGAGGGCGCCGTTGTCGTGGCGACTGACCTGCCGAGCGGCATCGACGCCGACACTGGCGAGATACACGGCGAGACGGTGGCCGCGGACGTGACCGTCACGTTCGGGACGATCAAGCCCGGCTTGCTGATCGACCCGGCGGCCGAACGGGCCGGCACGACCGAGCTCGTCGACATCGGGCTCGGGCCATACCTTGCCAGCCCGGACATTGTCGCGTTGCAGGCGGCCGACGTCGCTGACCTGCTCCCGCACCCGTCGGCCGAATCTGACAAATATCGTCGTGGCGTGCTCGGCCTGCTGGCCGGGAGCGAGCAGTACACCGGCGCGGCCGTGCTGTCGGTCGGCGGGGCGATCCACGGCGGCGCCGGGATGGTCCGGTTCGTATCGGCTGCGCCCGCCGTCGCGGTGGTCAGACAGCACTGGCCCGAGGCGGTGCTCACGACCTACGACGCGGACAAGTCGGGCGAGGCGGTTGCGGCCGCGGGCCGCGTGCAAGCCTGGACGGCCGGGCCGGGCATCGGGACCGACGACGTTGCGTACGCGGCGCTTGCCGGCGTGCTGGCCAGCAACGTGCCGGTGCTGGTGGACGCCGACGGGCTCACCGTGCTGACCGAGCATCCAGAACTGCTGCCGCGGCAGGCGCCGACTCTGATCACACCGCACGCCGGGGAACTGGCCCGGCTGCTGCATGCCGACCGCGCTGATATCGAGGCCCGCCGCCTGCACTACGTGCGCACCGCTGCCGACCGGCTGGGCGTGACCGTGCTGCTGAAGGGCTCGACCACGCTTATCGCCAGTCCCGGCAGCCTCGAACCTGTGCTGGCCAACCCCACCGGTACAAGCTGGCTGGCCACAGCGGGCTCAGGCGACGTGCTGTCGGGGCTGGCTGGCTCCCTGCTGGCCCAGGGTCTGCCGCCAGCGCAGGCCGCCGCCAGCGGCGCGTACCTGCACGGCCTGGCGGCCAGGCTGGCTGCCCGTGATGCCCCGATCGGCGCGAGCGACGTGCTGGCCGCGATCCCGGCCGCGATCCGGGCGGTTACGACCACCCGCTAAAACGGGAGGCCAACGGTGCGGTCAGGTCTGCGACCGGCCACCCAGATGCCTGGCCAGGAAACGATCGGCCTCGGCGTAGAACTTCAGCCGATTCTCCGGCTTGGCGAAGCCGTGTCCCTCATCCGCGAACAGCATGTAGTCGTGCTCAACCTCGGCCTTGGCCAGGGCCGCGACGATCTGCTCGGACTCGGCTTGCTTGACGCGCGGGTCGTTGGCACCCTGGGCGATGAGCAGTGGGATGCGGATCTGCGAGACGGCCGACAAGGGTGATCGCGACCACAGGAACTCTTGGTCCTTTACCGGGTCACCGACCCGGTTGTGGAACTGAGCGACGATGGGCGCCCAGTAGGGCGGGATGGTCTCGATCAGGGTGATCAGGTTGGACGGGCCGACGATGTCGACGCCGCAGCAGTAGAGATCAGGGGTGAAGGCGGCACCCGCAAGCGTGGCGTAGCCGCCGTACGAACCACCCATGATCGCTACCTTGCCCGGGTCCGCCCAACCGCGGGCGATGGCGAATGCGACCGCGTCACTGAGGTCATTTTGCATGTTGCGGCCCCATTCGCGGTCCCCGGCGTTGAGGAACGCCTTGCCGTACCCGGCTGAGCCACGGAAGTTCACCTGGAGGCACAGATAGCCCCGGTTGGCCAGCCATTGCGCGTGGGCGTCGCATCCCCAGGCGTCCCGCGACCACGGGCCGCCGTGCACCAGCAGCACGGTGGGCAGGTCGGTCCGGTCGGCACCCGGCGGAAAGGTCAGGTACCCGGGTACGGTCAGACCGTCACGCGCCTGGTAGGCGAAGGGCTCCATCGTCGCCAGCTCGTACTTGGACAGTTCGGGCTGGTGCTCGAACAAGAAGCTACCCGTCCCCTTGACCGTGTCGTAGGCGTAGTACGACACCGGCCCAGCATCGTTGGTGAACCCCACCAGCCAGACCCGGTCGCCGTCATCGGCATTGGCAAAGCCAGGGTCGCCCGGATTCAGCGCCCGGATCGCCGCCAGGTGGTCGGCGACCGATGGGTCGAGCACCCGGTACTCCGAGCGAGCCTTGAGGAAGGTCACGATCTGCGGCTCGCGCGTGTCGGGGTGCACGCGGACCCCGCTGATGTCCGCTTCTGGGTCTTCAGCCAGTACCTCGGCGGACCCGGTCGCCAGGTCGATCCGGACCAGCCGGGCCGACTCGGCGGCGACCGAGGAGATCACCAGCAGCGAGCGACCATCGGCGCCGAAGCCCACCGGGAACGTAGTCAGCGCGTCTTCGGCGGCAATGCTGAGGATCTCCCGCCACTCGTCACTGGTACCTCCGCCGTCGCGGACGAGCAGCGCCATGGAGCCGTCGGGATGCGGCTGTAGTGCCGCCCGGATGGCTAGCTTGCTGTCGGCAATCGTGTCGACGAAGCCGGGGTTGTCGAACTCCTTCGTTAGCTGAGCCGTGCGCAGGTCCAGGCGGTACACGTCATGGAGTTGCGGGTTGTCCTTGTTGAGCCCGACGAGGACCTGGTGCGGGAACTCCCGCTCGGTCGCGACGAGCCTGGCTTGCACCCCGTCGAATGGGGTCAGATCGCGGCGCTCCATCGTCGCCAGGTCAACATCGTGCAGCCGCCAGTTCTCGTCACCGCCGGTGTCTTGCAGGTAGAGCAGATGCTGGCCGTCATGGGCCCAGCCAAACTGGCGGATGCCCCGGTCGGTGTCGTCCGTCACCGCCCGCGCGCCGGCCCAGTCGACGCCTGCCTGCGTACTGATGGTTGCAAGCCACACGTTGAGGACGCCTTCGGACGGCGCGATCCAGGCCAGCTGGGTGCCGTCAGGGGACAGGCGCGGGCTCACTCGTTCCGGGTTGCCGAAGAGCACGCTCAGCGGGATCAGTTCAGCCATGGCGCCTGCCTATCACGTCCTGGCAGCGGCCGGCGAGTCGAGAACTGAGTGGCTTGTGGAGAACTCCGCCGCTGCCAGCCAGGGTGCGGGCGGCGTCGGCCGTCCAGGCTGCTCGGGCTGGCACACTGGCATCATGGACGGGCAACCGGAAGCGATGATCGACCTGGACGCGATCCAGTCCAACGTGGCCGCCCTGTGCCACCACGTCGGCCATGCCCAGCTCATGGCGGTGGTGAAGTCCGATGGCTACGGCCACGGCATGCTGCCCTCGGCGCGGGCAGCCCTGGCAGGCGGGGCGGACTGGCTCGGTGTCGTGCAGCTCATGGACGCGATCGCCCTGCGGAAGGCAGGGCTGACCGTGCCGGTGCTGAGCCTGCATGGCAGCCCGGACGCGCCGCACGCCGAGGCGATTCGGGTCGGCGTCGACCTCACCGTCGGCTCGGTCGCGCTCCTGGACCAGGTCGCGCTGGCCGCCGAGGGTGTCGGCCAGCCTGCGCGGGTGCACCTGGAGGCCGACACCGGCATGGGCCGCGGCGGTGCTACCGGGGCGGACTGGCCAGCCCTGGTGCACGCAGCGCTCGCCGCCGAGGCGGCTGGGCTACTGCGAGTGGTCGGCCTCTGGTCGCACTTCGCCTGCGCGGATATCGTCGGCCATCCCTCGATCGACCAGCAGCTCGCCGCGTTCCGCGATGCAGTGGCCCTAGCAGAGCGGGCTGGCGCCAGGCCCGAGGTCCGGCACCTGGCCAATGGTCCGGCCACCCTGACCTTGCCCGGCAGCTACTTCGACCTGGTGCGCCCGGGCGGTTCGGTGTTCGGCCTCTGCACGCTGCCCGGTGGCGTACCGGACTGGCTGCGGCCAGCCATGACGGTGCGAGCCCGCCTGGTCCAGGTCAAGGAGGTGCCTGCCGGAGCACCGGTGTCCTATGGCCACCGCTACGCCACGGGCCGGCCGGCCAGGCTCGGCGTGCTGCCGCTCGGCTACAACGAGGGCATCCCGCGCCTCGCGACCAACGCTGTGGACCTGCTGTCCACCAGGGGCCGCCGGGTACCGATCGCCGGCACTGTGAACCTCAACCACGTAGTGCTTGACCTGGGCGAGGGGCCCGCCGAGGCAGGTGACGAGGTCATCCTCTTCGGCCCGGGCGACCACGGCGAGGCGACCGCGCAGGAGTGGGCCGAGGCGCTGGGCACAATCTCGTACGAGATTGTCACCAGATTCACGGGTAAAGTGCCAAGAACCTACTGCGGAGTAGCGGCTGCCAGGGACGATGCCAGCCTGGCCGGCCCGTGCACCGGTGCGCGAGCAGGCACCGACGTGCACGTCAGCGCGGACGTGCCGGCGGGCGGGAGCGAGCTGGCGGGCGAGGCCAGGCAGGCGGGCACCCACGTGCCGGTCGGCACTGGCAGCGGAGCGGACAGGAGACCCGATGGCGAGGTGGCGCCGACTCACTAGCGTCGCCGGACTGGCCACTGGCATCGTCGCGGCCGGTGCCGGGGCAGCGATCGCGGCAGAGAAGATTGCGGTCGGCCGGATCCGCCTGCGGCCTGATCCGGCCATCGACGAGCCCTTCGGCCTCCTGCGGGGCGAGCCCGTGGAGGTACTCGCCGACGACGGGGTGCTGCTGCACGCCGAGGTTGCCGGGCCGCACAATGCGCCCGTCACCATCGTGTTGTGTCATGGCTACACGCTGAGCCAGGAAGTCTGGCACTACCAGCGACGTGATCTTGCCGCCAGCGCCAGGGTCGTCTGCTGGGATCAGCGGAGCCACGGCCTGTCCGGTCACAGCGAGCCGGAGCACGCCACTATCGACCAGCTCGGCTCCGACCTGGCCGCCGTACTTGCTGCCACCGTGCCCCCCGATTGCCCGGTTGTCCTGGTCGGCCACAGCATGGGCGGCATGACGATCATGGCGCTTGCCGACCAGCACCCTGAGCTGTTCGGTTCGCAGGTGGTTGGCGTCGTTCTCGTCTCGACCGCGGCGAAGCTGGCCGATGCGACGGCATGGCTGCCGCCGCCGCTGCGCCCGCTCGCCCGCCGAGCCGGCTCGCCGCTGCTCCAGGCCGGTTCGCGCGGCTGGCGGGGAGATCTGATCGAATGGCTCCGCCGCAGCAGCGGCGACCTGGCCTTCTTGTCGTGCAAGTGGATCGCCTTCGGTGACCCCGGCGTGAGCCCGGCCGTCGTGGACTTCCTCGAGCATGTGATCAGGGCGACGCCGATCGACGTCGTGGCCGACTTCTACCTGGCCCTGCTCGCCCACGACAAGCGCACTGCGCTCGCCACTATTGGCCGCGTACCGACCGTGGTGATCACCGGAGACGTGGACCGCCTGCTCCCGGCTGACATCACGGCCGACACGGCCGCGGCGATTCCGGGCGCTCAGCTGGTCCGTGTCGCGGACGCAGGCCATGCCGTGATCCTGGAACGACCAGACCTTGTCACCCAGCAGATCGCCGGCCTGGTGGCCGTCGCGCTGGCGGAGATGGCCGTTCGCCGCCGCCCGGCCTGAGCTGTGTGCGCCGGCTATTTGCCCGCCCGGCGAGCGCCCGGGCCAGATTCCGTTCCGAATTGTCCACCTGGCGGTGTTCGCGCTACTAAACTGCGTGGCACCCACACCGTCGTGCCGTGGTCACCCGCGGTCCCCATCCGCAACCCAGGAGTGCGCCGTGGCTCAGCCGGGCCCCCCGCCCCGTCGGCCCTCGCGTCAGCCTGATTCTGGCCACCGGGCCCGTCCAGCCCGGTTCGACTCGCCTGAGCGTGATCGGCTGCGCGAACGTGATCGGGAAGTGTGGCGGCGTGACGCGTTCGCTCCCGACGGCGACAATGACCTGCCGTCGTGGGCAGGGCCCAGCATCTATCCGCCGCGGCAAGCGCGGCGGGGCCCGTCGGACGACCGGGCGGCCGGCCGCGGTGACGGCATCAACCTCGAGGTTGCCGAGCGCACCGGCGTTGGCAGCAACGGCGACGGCTACCGCGACGCGGGCTACGGCGACACCGGCTACCGCGAGCCAGGCACCGCCGGTCCCGCTGAGCCGGTGCAGCCCGGATCGCGACGGCTGGGTCGCGCAGCGGCTACCAGGCTGCGCAAATCTCGTCGGCGCGTCTACCGCATCTCCGCGGTGGCGATCGTCGTAGTGATCCTGGCTGCGGGCGGCGTATTGCTCTTTGGCCTGCCGAAGAGCACCCCGCTGCCTTACGTCACGTCGCTGCAGAAGGGCGAGTACAAGTCGGTTCCGAACGTGTGCCAAGCGGTAGGCGCCTCGGTCCTCAACCAGTTCCTGCCCGGCCCGGGCCGATCGCAGGTGCAGGAACAGTCTGGCAGTGCCGACAACGAGTGCAGCTTTACGATCGATCGCAAACCCGCGCTCCTGGTGCTCGATGTGACGGCTCAGGAGTACCAGCCCTTCGCGGCAGCGACCGGCGACGGCAGTGCGACCGCTAACGCCCAGGACAACTTCAGCCAGGCCCGGCAGGCGCTGGCGCGACCGCCGGCGAAGTCGCCACTGGAGCCCGCGGTGATTGCGGCGGTGCCGAGGCTTGGCCAGGAGGCGTTCAGCGCATTCCAGCCGGAGCACGCAGCGAAGATCACGACTGACATCGTCACGGTCGTGGTACGCGAGCGCAACGTGCTCATCACCGTGTCACTGTCCGGCCAGGAGTCCGGGCATGGGTTCGGCCCCGTGGCGGAGTCGACCCTGCAGGCCGGGGCTCGGGCGGCGGCAGCGAACCTGCTGACAAAGGTGCGCACACAGCCGACGGTGTGACCCTGGCAGCCAGACGGCGGATGAACCTGCTGGCCAAGGCGGGCTGCGGCCGACGGCGCGACCCAGGACCGCCGGGCGGGCGCGATTCCCAACTAGGCTGGGCTTCCGTGACGAGGGCATGGCGGCGCCGGGCCGCCGCGAATGGCAGGCCTGAGCCGCAGCCCTCCGGGTCGAGCTCGGCAGGTTCGGGTCTGCGACCGATGACTACCGAGGACCTCGACCAGGTGCTGGAGCTGGAGCTTGCCATTTTTGGCGACGAGGCCTGGTCCCGCCAGATGCTGGAAGGCGAGCTGGCACTGCAGCCTTCGAGCCGCTACTACCTAGTGGCCGACGACGACGGGGAGATCATCGCCTACGCAGGCCTGCTGGCCGCGGGTACCCAGGCCGACGTGTTGACGATCGCGGTAGCTACCGGCAGGTGGGGCGGCGGCATCGGCTCTGATCTGCTCGAGGCTCTGTTCGCTGAGGCCACCCGCCGCGGCTGCACGGAAGTGTTCCTGGAGGTCAGAGCCGACAATGCGCGCGCACAGCGCCTCTACCACTGGTGGGGATTCGCGGAGGTGGGCATCCGACGCGGCTACTACCAGCCATCCGGCACCGATGCGATCGTCATGCGGCGTGACCTGGCTGGGATCACGCGACCGGGTCCGCTCGGTCCCCTTGCTGCGGCGGGAGAGGCGGGCGCGGGTGATGACGGCGACGGGGACGGGAACGAGCC
Source organism: Streptosporangiaceae bacterium (assembly GCA_036495585.1). Taxonomy (GTDB): domain Bacteria; phylum Actinomycetota; class Actinomycetes; order Streptosporangiales; family Streptosporangiaceae; genus JAJYUU01. The sequence goes on along the minus strand of DASXMP010000098.1, from coordinate 9,224 downwards.
CGGGACAGTGGTTTGACGTCCTAAGCAGGGGGCGGTTACAGTTCTGAACTGGCACTCGCTACGGTAGAGTGCTAACGCGACAAGGTTGGTCTGACACCCGCGACGGCAGGCCGACATGGTCGACTCTCTACATTCAGCTAGCCCTTTCCGGAGGGGGAGGTCAGATCGTGACGACCGCCACCAAGGTTGTTCTGAAGCCGCTCGAAGACCGGATCGTGGTACGCCCGCTTGAGGCGGAGCAGACCACTGCATCTGGCCTGGTCATTCCCGACACCGCCAAGGAGAAGCCCCAGGAGGGCGAGGTCCTGGCCGTCGGGCCCGGCCGTTTCGACGACGCGGGCGCCAAGCGCGTCCCGATGGACGTCAGCGTCGGCGATGTGGTGCTGTACAGCAAGTACGGCGGCACCGAGGTCAAGTACCACGGCGAGGAGTACCTCGTGCTCTCCGCCCGCGACGTGCTCGCGGTCATCGAGAAGTAGCGAGCAGATTTTGCGCGCGGGCCTGGCCCGCGCCGGGCAGGCAGAACCCGCCAGGCACCGCCCCGGCTCGGCTTGCGGCGCGCGGAGGTGACTCCGGGTACCGCGACCCGGTCCGGGGCGGTGGCGTGTTCATGGCCCGGGTGCACGATCGGCCCAGCACAAAGACACCAGCCCAAAGACAACAGCACATAGACCACAGCGCAAAGACTGAGGTGCTCAATGGCTAAGAGCCTGGAATTCGACGAGGACGCGCGGCGCGCACTTGAGCGCGGCGTGAACCGGCTCGCCGATGCCGTGAAGGTGACGCTCGGTCCTAAGGGCCGCAATGTCGTCATCGACAAGAAGTGGGGCGCGCCCACCATCACCAACGACGGTGTGACAGTCGCCCGTGAGATCGAGCTGGAAGACCCGACCGAGAACCTCGGCGCCCAGCTCGCCAAGGAAGTTGCCACTAAGACCAACGACGTAGCCGGCGACGGGACGACCACCGCAACCGTGCTCGCTCAGGCGATGGTTGCCGAGGGTCTGCGCAGCGTCGCCGCCGGCGCCAATCCGATCGCGCTGAAGCGCGGCATCGATGCCGCCTCGGTCGCGGTCGCCGACGCACTGGTCGCCTCGGCGCGCGAGGTCGAGGAGCGCAGCGAGGTCGCCAACGTGGCCACGATCTCGGCGCAGGATGCCAAGATCGGCGAGGTCATCGCCGAGGCCTTCGACAAGGTCGGCAAGGACGGCGTGATCACCGTCGAGGAAGCCCCGACGATGGGTATCGAGCTCGAGTTCACCGAGGGCATGCAGTTCGACAAGGGCTACATCTCGGCGTACTTCAGCACCGACCCCGAGCGCATGGAGGCGGTCCTGGAAGACGCCTACATCCTGCTCTCCGGCGGCAAGATCGCGTCGATGAACGATTTCCTGCCGCTGCTGGAGAAGGTGGCGCAGACCAAGAAGCCGCTGCTGGTGATCGCCGAGGACGTCGAGGGCGAGGCGCTGTCGACCCTGGTGGTCAACAAGATCCGCGGCCTGCTCAACGTCGCTGCGGTCAAGGCGCCCGGATTTGGTGACCGCCGGAAGGCGATGCTCGGCGACATGGCCGTGCTCACGGGCGGCGAGGTCGTCAGCGAGGAAGTCGGCCTGAAGCTGGAGCTGGCCGGCCTCGACGTGCTCGGCCAGGCGCGGCGCGTGGTTGTGACCAAGGACACCACGACTCTCATCGACGGCTCCGGCGACCAGGCCGAGGTCGATGACCGGATCCGCCAGCTGCGCCAGGAGATCGAGAACACCGACTCGGACTGGGATCGGGAGAAGCTCCAGGAGCGGGTTGCCAAGCTGGCCGGCGGTGTCGCTGTGCTGCGGGCCGGCGCGGCCACCGAGGTCGAGCTGAAGGAAAAGAAGCACCGGCTCGAGGACGCGATTTCGGCGACCAGGGCTGCCATCGAGGAGGGCATCATCCCCGGCGGCGGCAGCGCTCTGGTGCATGCCGCCGGAAAGCTCGGTGACCTGGGCATGACCGGCGACGAGGCGACTGGCGTGCAGGTGGTCCGGCGGGCGCTGACCGCGCCGGCCCGATGGATCGCCGAGAACGCCGGGGTCGAGGGCGGCGTGGTTATCGGCCGCATTGCCGAACTGCCACCCGGTCATGGCTACAACGCGGCCACCGGCGAGTTCGGCGACCTGGTCGCGCAGGGCGTCATCGACCCGGTCAAGGTGACCCGGTCAGCCGTCCAGAACGCGGCCTCGATCGCAGGCATGCTGCTGACCACCGAGGTCCTGGTCAGTGAGAAGCCCGAGCCGCCAGAGCCGGCCGCGGCGAACGGTCACGGCCACCAGCACTGAGCGCAGCAGCACGCGCGAGCGGGCCCCGCGGCAGGCGTCTCCAGGCGCCGGCCGCGGGGCCTGCCCATTTAACCGGGTGCGACCCGGCGGAACGGCCGGGATGATGAAGGGGCTCGTTCCCTTCCCAGGGTTTCGTAGTAATCGCCGGCAGAGGGAGATTGCGCGCATGCGGATCGAGGCGGTCGTCTTCGACTTCGACGGCCTGCTGATGGACACCGAGGGCACGATGCTCGCGAGCTGGCAGTACGAATGGCGGCAGCATGGTCTTGAGCTGGACGTTGCGGGCTTCTTCGCCGATCACGGCGGGGATCTGAGCCAGCATCGGTATGCGGAGCTGGCCCTCGCCGTCGGGCCTGGCTTCGACCGGCAGGCCAGCCACACACGCCGGCTCGCCTACCGGGACGGCCTGAACGCCCGTCTTGGACTGCAGCCCGGCATCGCGCAGTGGCTGGACGAGGCCGTGGCGCTCGGGCTGCGGCTCGCGATCGCAACGAGCTCGCCGCGACACTGGCCGCTCGCACTGCTGTCCCGGACCGGATTCCTGGACCGCTTCGAGGTGCTTGCCTGCGGCGACGAGGTGGCCGGGCCGAAACCCGACCCGGGCGTCTACCAGCTGGCGCTCACCCGGCTCGGTGTACCTCCGGATGTGGCCGTCGCCGTCGAAGACACCGCGCATGGCGTCGCGGCTGCGCAGACGACAGGGATGCGGTGCGTGGCAATCCCTGGGCCCCTGGCCGACAGGACCCGGTTCAGCACTGCGGAACTCGTGCTGTCGAGCGCGGCAGAGGCGTCGCTCGCCGAGGTGATCGCCCGCGTCGGGGCGGTCGTAGCCGAAGGTGTGCCACAGCGATCCTGATATGGTCGTCTTTGGTAAGACTCGGCGCGCAATTCCCGCCTTCAGTGTTGTTTAGTCATCGGAAAGTAGCACTAGCTAACTCTTTCAATTACCAAGAGTAGTTATACGGCTACTCTTGGCAATGGCTTTACTTTACCCCCGTGGCGACGCATCAATGTAACCGTTCCGTTGTCGTCTTTGATGTTGCCTTTACCCGTGGCTTGGGGAATCACGGTGTTGTGAGCATCGACCGCGTGATACCACTGCCCAGCCCGGGGGATCGGCTGGAATCGCAGCTAGATAGTGCCAGGCATGGCAACACCGGCAAATTGGCGGAACTCGCCAGCCGTGGCCATCCAGTGGCACTCGACCTGCTGCTGCGACAGATAAGGCCAATGGTGGTCCGGTATTGCCGAACCCGCCTCGGCCGGATTTCCGGTCATTATCACGCGGCCGATGACGTGGCGCAGGAAGTGTGCATTGCCGTCCTTTCGGCACTACCTCGCTATCAGGACATGGGGCGTCCTTTCGCGTCATTCGTCTACGGCATAGCGGCCCATAAGGTGGCCGATGCGTTGCGCGTGGCGGCGCGCCAGGCGATCCCGACCGAGGACCTGCCCGACGGCCCGGACGACCGGCCAGGGCCAGAGGAGACGGCCGTCGCGTGCATCGAGGCCGAGCGGGCGCATGCCTTGCTCGCCATGCTGCCGGTCAATCAGCGCGAGCTATTGGCCCTGCGGGTGCTCTGCGGCCTGACGGCCGAGGAGACCGGCCACGAACTCGGCATGTCGGCCGGGGCGGTTCGCGTGGCCCAGCACCGGGCGCTGGCGCGCTTGCGGGCGATGGCCGTCGCGGAGTCCTTTGCTTGAGCCACCGCGCCGCCTTGCGGCGCCCCCATGGGCGATCTGCGTACCCGTCACGCAGGTCGCGGCCTGCCAGGGCCGCCGGGGATCCCTACTCCCCCGTCGCAGGGATCCCCGGTCCTGGCAGGTACGAGTCGGCCCAGCGGCGGAAGCGTTCGCCGCGTCTGCGCGTTTACCGGGCACGAGCCGGAGCGGCCTGCACCGATCGCCGGCGGCCGGTCACTAAGATGAACGCATCCCAGATCCCTCCCGACGGAAATGTGATATGAGCGACGAGAAGTTCAGCCCGCCCGCCCTGACCTTCGACGACGTCCTCCTTCTACCTGCGCATTCGACTCTGATGCCGAGCGAGGCGGACACGACCGCCCGGCTGACGCCGCGGCTGTCGCTCCGTGTTCCGCTGGTCTCCTCGGCCATGGACACCGTGACCGAGGCCCGGATGGCCATCGCGATGGCCCGGCAAGGCGGCGCCGGCGTCCTGCACCGGAACATGTCCGTCGAGGAGCAGGCCCAGCAGGTCGACATGGTGAAGCGGTCCGAGGCCGGGATGATCACCAATCCAGTGACCTGCGGCCCGGACGCCACCGTCGCCGAGGTCGAGGAACTGTGCGCGCGCTACCGGATTTCCGGCGTGCCGGTCACGGATGCGGCGGGCATCCTGGTCGGCATCGTCACTAACCGGGACATCCGGTTCGAGACCGACCACCGGCGCCGGGTCGCCGAGGTCATGACCGCGATGCCGCTCGTCACCGCCCCCGTCGGCGTCTCCAGGCCGGCCGCGCTGGAGTTGCTGAGCAGCAACAAGGTGGAGAAGCTGCCCCTGGTGGACGAGTCGGGTCGGCTGCGCGGGCTGATCACGGTCAAGGACTTCGCCAAGAGCGAGCAGTTCCCGGACGCGACCAAGGACTCCGAGGGCCGCCTGGTCGTCGGCGCGGCCGTGGGCGTCGGCGAAGACGCCAAGCAACGAGCTCAGGCGCTAATCGACGCTGGCGTGGACTTCTTGGTGGTGGACACGTCGCATGGACACGCCGAGGCGGTGCTGGATATGGTCCGCCAGGTCCAGGCCAACACTCGGGTCGAGATTATCGGCGGCAACGTCGCCACCAGGGCCGGAGCCCAGGCGCTGATCGACGCGGGCGCGGACGCGGTCAAGGTGGGTGTCGGGCCTGGCTCGATCTGCACCACCCGGGTGGTGGCCGGGGTCGGCGTCCCGCAGATCACGGCGATCTACGAGGCCTGGCTGGCCTGCCGGGAGGCCAACGTGCCGGTCATCGGCGATGGCGGCATCCAGTACTCCGGTGACATCGCCAAGGCGATCGCAGCCGGCGCCGACACGGTGATGCTCGGCAGCCTGCTGGCCGGCTGCGAGGAAGGCCCTGGCGAGCTGGTCTTCATCAACGGCAAGCAGTTCAAGCTCTACCGGGGGATGGGCTCGCTCGGCGCTATGCGCAACCCGGAGCGCGGCAAGTCGTACTCCAAGGACCGGTACTTCCAGGACGACGTGCTGCGCGAGGACAAGCTGGTGCCGCAGGGCGTCGAGGGCCAGGTGCCCTACCGCGGGCCGCTGGCGTCGGTCACCGACCAGCTCGTCGGCGGGCTGCGTGCCGCTATGGGGTTCTGCGGCGCCCGAACCATCGCCGAGCTACAGCAGGCGAAGTTCACGCAGATCACCGCGGCTGGCCTGGCCGAGAGCCACCCGCACGACATCGAGATGGTGGCCGAGGCCCCGAACTATGGTGGTCGACGGGGCTAACCCAGGAGCCTGCGGCTGGTGGCATTCGGCCGGGCGGGCGGATCCTGGCACGACTATCAGTCAGGCTGGCTGACGACAGCCACCGGGTACCGTCGGCCGGACAGGGCAGGAAGCAGTCGCAGGATGCCGAGCTTAGGGCGGGAGAGCAGCAGCGTGAGCGTGGTGGAGATCGGGCGGGGCAAGAGCGGTCGGCGTGCGTACTCGCTGGACGAGATCGGCATCGTGCCCTCGCGGCGCACCCGGCATCCGGAGGAGGTGTCGATCGCGTGGCAGATCGACGCCTACCGGTTCGAGATGCCGCTGGTGATGGCGCCGATGGACAGTGTGGTCTCGCCCGAGACCGCGATCGCCGTGGGCAAGCTGGGCGGACTCGCCGCGCTGGACCTCGAGGGCCTGTGGACGAGGTTCGAGGACCCGGAGCCGTTGCTGGCGGAGGCCGCCGAGCTGGGCGATGAGGCAGCGACCAGGCGGCTGCAGGAGATCTACGCCGAACCGATCAAGGAAGAACTCATCGGGCAGCGGATCGAGCAAGTCCGGGCGGCCGGCGTGACCACGGCCGCTCGGCTGTCGCCGCAGCGCACAGCTCGCTTCTACAAGGCTGTGATCGATGCCGGCGTGGACATCTTCGTGATCCGCGGCACCACCGTGTCGGCCGAGCACGTGTCCGGCATGGCCGAGCCACTCAACCTCAAGCAGTTCATCTACGAGCTGGACGTGCCGGTCATCGTGGGCGGGTGCGCCACCCACACGGCCGCGCTGCACCTGATGCGGACCGGCGCCGCCGGCGTGCTGGCTGGCTTCGGCGGCGGCTCCGGTCATACCACCGCAGCGGTTCTTGGCGTGGCCGTGCCGATGGCGACGGCGATCGCCGACGTGTGCGCCGCGCGGCGGGACTACCTGGACGAGTCCGGCGGCCGGTACGTGCATGTGATCGCGGACGGCGGCATGAGCCGCAGCGGAGACATTGCCAAGGCGCTGGCGCTCGGCGCCGACGCCGTGATGGCCGGGTCACCCTTCGCCAAGGCCACGCAGGCGCCCGGACGTGGCTACCACTGGGGCAGCGAGGTTCATCACCCCGATCTGCCCCGCGGCACGCGGCTCAGGGTTGGCACCGTGGGCACGCTGGAACAGATACTGCACGGCCCGTCTTCGGTGGCGGACGGGTCAATGAACCTGATGGGGGCGCTCCGCCGGACGATGGCCACCTCTGGCTACTCAGACCTGAAGGAGTTCCAGCGCGTCGAGGTCGTGGTGACGCCCAGTGCCACGGCGCGCTGAGAACCGGACCTGGCCGGGCCGCTCCAGCTCGGCGGGCGGCCACAACAACGGAGTCCCGCCGGACGATCCGGCCACCGCGACCACTCGGCTCGGCCCATCCGAGCGCGCCACAGCGCTCACCGCACTCGCCGAGACCGAGCACCACGTCCTGGTCGTAGGAGGCGGCGTGGTGGGCGCCGGGATTGCGCTCGATGCGGCCACTCGTGGCCTGAGCGTCGGTCTGGTCGAGGCCCGCGACTTCGGCTCCGGCACCTCGTCCCGCTCCAGCAAGCTCATCCACGGCGGGCTGCGTTACCTCGAGCAGCTGAACGTCAGCCTGGTGCGGGAGGCGCTAGCCGAGCGATCGCTGCTCCTGCAGCGCCTGGCCCCGCACCTGGTGCATCCGGTGTCGTTCCTGTTCCCGTTCACCCATCATGTCTGGGAACGGGGCTATGTCGGTGCCGGCGTGAGCGCGTACGACCTGCTGGGCTTCACGATGGGCCAGACCCGCGGTCTGCCCGGGCACCGGCAGCTGTCCAGGACCGCCGCGCTGCGACTGGCACCAGCGCTCAAGCGGTCGGCGTTCACCGGCGCGCTGGTCTACTGGGACGCCCAGGTGGACGACGCGCGGTACGTGATGACGCTGATCAGAACCGCGGCCGGCTACGGCGCCCACGTCGCGTCACGGACCCAGGTGACCGGCTTCCTGCGCGAGGGCGAACGGGTCACCGGCGTCCGTGCCACCGACCTGGAGAGCGGCTCCGAGCTGGAGATCCGGGCCCAGCAGGTGGTGAACGCCACCGGCGTCTGGACCGACGAGATCCAGGAGATGGTCGGCGGCCGCGGCACGATCAACGTGCGCGCATCCAAGGGCGTGCACCTGGTGGTGCCGCGAGACCGGATCCACTCCAGCACCGGCATCATCTTGCGGACCTCCGCGAGCGTGCTGTTTGTCATCCCGTGGGGGCGCCACTGGATCATCGGCACGACCGACACGGACTGGTCACTGGACAAGGCGCATCCCGCGGCCAGCCGCGCTGACATTGACTATGTGCTCGGCCAGGTCAACAAGGTCCTGGCGGTCCCTCTCACCCGAGATGACGTCGAGGGCGTCTACGCGGGGCTGCGGCCGCTGCTGGCCGGGGAATCGGAATCAACGTCCAAGCTGTCGCGTGAGCACACCGTCGCGCACCCGGTGCCAGGCCTGGTGATGATCGCCGGCGGCAAGTACACCACCTATCGCGTGATGGCCAAGGATGCCGTGGACGCAGTGGCGCACGGGCTAGACGGCAAGGTCGCGCCGTCGTGCACGGATGTGGTGCCGCTGGCCGGCGCTGACGGCTACGTCGCGCTGTGGAACAACCGGTACGCCCTGGCCCGGTCGTCTGGCCTGCACGTCGCCAGGATCGAGCACCTGCTGCGCCGTTACGGTTCGCTCATCAACGAAGTGCTCGGGCTGATCGCCACTGACCCGAGTCTCGGCAAGCCGCTTGCCGGTGCCGATGACTACCTGCGTGCCGAGGTCGTCTACGCGGCCTCGCACGAAGGTGCCAGGCACCTGGACGATGTGCTGGCCCGCCGAACCCACGCCTCGATCGAGACCTGGGATCGGGGACTCACGGCCGCCGAGGAAGCGGTCGGCCTGATGGCCGGGCCGATGAAGTGGAAGTCCCGCCAGATCGCCAGGGAGCTGGAGAACTTCCGGCTCCGCGTCGCCGCTGAGCGAGCCTCGCAGGAGGCGGACACTGACCAGGACGCAGACGCGATCCGCCTCGGCGCGCCCGATATCGTCCCAGTCGTCCACGGCGACACAGTCACGGTCTGAGCGCCCAGGGCAAAGCCTGACCGGGGACGGGAACGCCTAACGGCCTGCCCGCGGCCCGCACGGACTGGCCAGAGCCCCCGAGCGACTGCCGCAGCGCCCGAGTGACTGCCGCAGCGCCCGGATTGCCGGGTATGCGAGGCGTCGCACTGACTTACCACCGATTTCAGCGGAACAAATAGCCCATAACCGCCCCTAACATCGCTGAAATCGGTGGAGAGTCGCGCTGACCGCGCGAGGCCCCGGTAGGCCCGGCGCCAGGAGTTATGCGGCGCGATCCGGTCGCGCTCCTGAGCATCGCAGCGCAGGATGATCGGGTGGGTGAGCCACCAAGGGCCGCGCTAGGCAAGCTGCCGCCCAGGCCGGGTGTCTACCGGTTCCG